>DASVVX010000151.1:0-21509 GCA_036386295.1 Allosphingosinicella sp. | reverse complement strand
GTCACCGTGTTGAGCAGATTCACGCCCTGCACGCCGACCTTGATGTGCTTGTTGATCGAGTAGAAGGCCGAGGCGTCGAGATAGCCCGCCTTCTCGTTGAAAATGGGGAAGAAGGGGAAGATCACGTCCGACGACGTCAGCAGGAAGCGCGACCGCCAGTTGTACGCCGCCCTCAGCGAGATCGGTCCCTTCTCGTAGAAGGCCGCGACGTTGATGTTGTGCTTCGACATCTGCTCGAGCGGCAGATTGCCCTGGACGCCGAGCGGCGAGCCTTCCGCCCGGAACGTGTTCTGGACCGGCAGGCCCTTGCTGTCGATATAGGTGTAGCTCGCCTGGACGCCGAGCCCGCTGAGGAAGCCCGGAAGGAAATCGTAGGTCTGCTGGTAGGCGAGCTCGAAGCCCTTGACCGTGCCGCTGCCGTCGAAGTTCGCGGGACCGCGGATGAACACCGTCTCGGTCACCCCGCCGCTCGTCACCTCGCGCTCGACCACGTCCTGATAGAAGAAATTGTGGATCTTCTTGTAGAACGCATTGAGCGTCAGCGAGCCGACGCCGCCCGGCTTGAAATACCATTCGAGGCTGGCGTCGAACTGGTCGGACAAGGCCGGCTTGAGGAACGGGTTGCCCGACTGGCCGGTGAGCCGGAAGCCGGCGCTGGTATCGGAGCCGATCGTGAAGAAGTTGCGGAGCTGATCCATTCCCGGACGGGCCAGCGCCCGCGACGCCGCGAAGCGGAGCAGAAGGTCCCGGCCGAGGCCGAACTTGAGGTTCAGCGACGGCAGGAAATAACTATATTCGTTGGTCGCGACGGCCGCCGCGGTCTCGCCGGTCGCGAAGGCCTGCAGCTGGGCATAGGCCGCCGCACCGATGTTGCAGACGCCGCCGGGAGTCGTCGGCACCTGGGGCGCCGGGGGCGGGGGGATGGTCGGCGCGCAGCGGACGGCGAACGGGCTGGCGATGCCGAGCTGAGTCTGGGTCGGGACCCCGATGATGCCGGCGGAATCGATCTTCGAGTTGACGTAGCGAAGACCGATATTGCCGTCGAGCGTGACGCTCCCGCCGAAGATGGGATCGCCCTTGCCGAAGCTCAGCATGACGTAGGCGGCCTTCACCTGCTCGCCGACGTCCTGGACCTCGGTCGGAAGGAAATCGGTGCCGGAGATCACTCCCGGCCGCTCGGAAAGCGGAACCCAGGTGGTCTGGGTGGCGCCGTTGGCGTGCCATTGGTTGGCGACGCTCTTGAAGAAGGTGGCGGCGTCCTGATAGCCGTCGATCAGGCTTCCGGAATAATAATTGCCGCCGATCGGGCCCGGCGCCTGGCCGCGCATGAAATTCTCATAGCCGTAGAAGGTGCTGCGGCTGGCATCGGTCTGGTCCATGAACACCGGGCTGCTGCCCTGCCAGACCTCGCTCAGAGCGCCCCAATTGTAGGTCGTGTAGCGGACGTGCTGGTCGCGGTCGGAGTAGCGCGCGCCGAACTTCACCCGCTTCAGGAACGGCATGTCCTCGTTGAAATTGTAGGCGACGTCGCCCTTGAAGGCCCACTCGTCGCCGCGGCTGTGCTCGATATGGTCCATCGCCGCGCGCCAGAAGGTCCACATCGGATTGGTGAAGAACTGCTCGTCGGTGGCCGCGGCCATCGCCGGGTTGGGCGAGGCCCAGTTGGCGGACAGGGTGAGCGGCTTGTGGACGATCACGGTGGGAAGGTTGCCGGTGAGGTCGAGCTCCTCGTCGGCGAAGGTCGAGCCGAACACGCTCATGTCGATCGTGTCGTGGGTCGCCCGGACGTACTGGGCGTCGAGATTGATCTGCCAGTGGTCGTTCGGATCGAACTTGAAGTTCAGGCCGTGGTCCTGGACGACGTTGCGATCGTCGACCTCGCGGCGCGACAGCGACTGCTGGATGCCGCCGGTCGGGATCCGGGTCGTGTTGCTTCCGCTGCTGGCGGTGCGCCAGCCGGTGCCCGGAAGGGTGATGAAGCCGCTCTCGAACACATTGTCTTCGTCATAGACGTAATTGCCGTAGGTCCGGCCCGTCGGCGGCGTGTAGCCGATGCCGTTGGAATCGGTGTCGAAGACGAACTGGCCCGAGCCGTTCAAACGGCATTCCGCCCGCGGCCGGCCGCCGGGGGCGTTGCCGTTCTGCATGCAGCCGGCCGGGAAGGTGTTGTACTCCGAAAGATCCGGAGCGCTCTCGAACGTGTGCTCGCCCCATTTCTGGGTCGATTCCGCGCGCAGGAATTGCGCGGTGAGCAGTGCCCGCCGGTCGAGGCTTTCCCACTGGGCGGCGGCCGCGAAGCCCTGGCGGCGGCGGTCGTAATCCTGGGTGCGGAACTGGCCGCCGAGCGGGGCATAGACGTCGCCCGTCAGGAAATCGGCGAAACCGTTGGCGCCGGCCGCCGCGGTTCCGAAGCAGGGGCCGTTCTGGACGGCGTTGCCGACGGTCGGGGGGAAGCCCTGGGTGTCGGTGCTGCTCGGCAGCGGAGCGCGGCAGATGCCGGTGCCCGCGCCGGGCGCGTTGGTGTTCGAATAGGTGCCGTTGCGCAGCTGGAAGTTGGTGATCTGGATGCCGTCCGAGCGGCTGAGCAGCTTCGAATAGGCATAGGCTCCGAGCAGCCCGACCCGGCCGATTCCGGTCTCGAAATTCTTGCTGACCAGGACCGATCCGACCGGCGACCATCTTTCGGCGAGGTCGCTGTAATTGGCCTCGAGGTCGAAGCCGACATGGAAGTCGGTGTTCCGCGTGTCGAACGGTAGCCGCAGGTTCATGTTGACCGTGCCGGACAGGCCGCCCTCGATCATCTCCGCGGTGAGGTTCTTGTAGACCTCGACCGAGCCGAGCAGCTCGGCCGGCACGTCCTGGAAGTTGATCGCCTGGCCGTAGACGCCGGTCGAGAAGGTGTCGCGGCCGTTGAACTCGGACCGGACGAAGCTGAGGCCGCGAACGACGACGCCCGAGCCCTCGACCGAGAAATGGTCGGGGTCGTTCGACGCGGAGAAGCGGTTCATCGCCACGCCGGGAACGCGCTGCAGCGCTTCGGTGACGGAGCGGTCGGGGAGGGCGCCGATGTCCTGCGCGGTGATCGCGTCGACGACGGTGTCGGAATTGCGCTTGATGCTCTGGGAGTTGCGAAGGCTCGCCCGGATGCCGGTGACGACGATCGTCGAATCGTCGGTGACGGCCTCGGGATCGGTGGAATTGGCGACCGAAGTCGCGGGCGCGCCTTCCTCCTCGGCCGGCTGGGCGGTGCCCGCCGCGCCGGGGCCGGCGGTATCCGTCTGGGCGTAGGCCGGCGCGGCCGCGACGAAGGCGCAAAGCGCGAAGACCGACGCGCCGCAGCGCAGCAGCGATCCGAAATCACCTTCGCCGCGCGAGCCGGAATCCCTCTTGGCCGCAAAAGCCATTCCACCATCTCCCTCAGTCATGGTAGCGCTAACACAACGGCGCGCTACTCTTTTTATGGGCAGTGCGATAACACCGGTCCCGCACGTTCGGCAAGAGCGCTGCGCGTGAGTGTCGAAACGAAATTCAGGGCGCTGTGACGGCTTTGCAACAGAGGGTCTAAATGCTTGGGGAAAGGCCGTTTTCTTGCCGGGACAAAGCGAACGGCAAGCGCGCCTGCCGGTTCATTGACGGCGACGAGCGGGCGGTCCTAAGAGATGGCGGCGACGAAGATGGCCAATGACGACCGCCAAAGAGTGAGCGTTATCATCGTCGGCGGTGGAACCGCGGGCTGGATGACGGCGGCCGCGCTTGCGAAGCTGCTGCCGACCCGTTGCAAGGTCCGGCTCGTCGAATCCGAAGCGATCGGCATCGTCGGCGTTGGCGAGGCCACGCTGCCGCACATCCGGGCCTTCAACGAGCGGCTCGGCATCGACGAGGCCGAATTCATGGCGGCGACCCGGGCGACCTTCAAGCTCGGCATCGAGTTTCGCGACTGGGGCCGGCTCGGCGACAGCTACATCCACCCGTTCGGAACGTTCGGCCGCGGCCAGGGCATTGTCGACTTCCATCAATATTGGTCGCGGCTTCGCCACGAGGGCGTGGAGGTGCCGGACCTCGAGCAATTCTCGATGGCGATCGCGATGGCGCGGCTGAACCGCTTCAGGCTGCCCGACGGCGACCCGGCCTCGCTCGAGTCGACCTTCGGCTACGCCTATCAGTTCGACGCCACCTTGTTCGCGCCGTTCCTCCGGCGGCTCGCGGAAGGCCTTGGAGTCCGGAGGACCGAAGGGCGGATCGTCGCAGTCGACCGCGACGGCGAGACCGGCGACATCGCAGCGGTGGTGCTCGAGAGCGGCGAGAGAATAGCGGGCGATCTGTTCGTCGACTGCTCCGGCTTCGTGTCGCTCCTGATCGGCAAGGCGATGGGCGAGCCGTTCCAGGACTGGTCGCACTGGCTGCCCTGCGACCGGGCGGTCGCGATGCCGTGCCGCACCGAGACGGCGCTCACCCCTTATACCAGCGCGACCGCCATGGCCGCGGGCTGGCGCTGGCGCATCCCGCTCCAGCACCGCACCGGCAACGGCTATGTCTATTCGAGCGCCTTCATCTCCGACGAGGCGGCCCGCGAGGCGCTGGTCGCGGCCGTCGAGGGCGAGCCGATCGCCGAGCCGCGGGTGCTTCGCTTCACCGCCGGGCGCCGCGAGCGCAGCTGGGTCGGGAATTGCGTCTCGGTCGGCCTTGCCAGCGGCTTCCTCGAGCCGCTCGAGTCGACCAGCATCTACCTCATCCAGGCGGCGATCACGGGGCTGGTCGAGCTGTTCCCGGAGAAGCGGATCTCGCCCGTCGACCGCGACGAGTTCAACCGCCTGATCGACCTCGAATACGACCGCATCCGCGACTTCCTGATCCTTCACTATCACGCGACCGAGCGCTCCGACACGCCGTTCTGGGACTATGTGCGCACCATGCGGGTGCCCGATACCCTCGCGGAGAAGATCGAGCTGTTCCGCCGCCGCGGGCGGGTGGTCAAATATCGCGAAGGCGTGTTCCTCGATGCGAGCTGGATCGCCGTCTATGTCGGTCAGGGAATCGTCCCGGAAGGCCACGACCCGCGGGCCGACCTCCCGTCCGCGGACTCGCTCGCGCGCGGCATGGAGACGCTGAGGGCCGAGATCCTGAAGGCGGCCGCGGCGATGCCGGATCACCGCGCCCATATCGAACGCTACTGTCCGATGGCCGAAGCAGCGTGAGCGCCGAGGAGCCCATCCGCGGCGTTCTCGTCGCAGGCGGCGGAATCGTCGGCTGGTCGGCCGCGGCGGCGCTGAAGCGCCGGCTTCCGCAGCTTTCCGTCGCCGTGATCGGCGACGGCGCGCCGACCGATGCGCCGGCCGAGCTCGTGGCGCCGACGCTTCCCTCGATCATGGGCTTCCACGAGGATCTCGGCCTCAGGGAAGCGGATACCGTCGCCCGGGCGGGCAGCGCCCTCCGGCTCGGCACGCGCTTCGAAGGCTGGGCGAAGGGGCGGCCGCCTTATGTCCACGCCTACGGCGCCTACGGCCAGCCGCTCGGCGCCACCTCCTTCCACCACCTGTGGCTGCGCCAGGCGGCGGCGGGGCGGGCGCGGCCGTTCGATCTCTACTCCCCGTCGGCGGCGCTCGCGCAAGCGGGAAGGGTCCCGGTCCCCGCCGGCGGAGCGGACGGGTCGGCGCAGCCGGAATACGGCCTCACGCTCAACCTTGCGCGCTACCGGGAGATGATGCGCGCCTTCGCGCTGCATCTCGGCGCGACCGAGCGCCCCGGAAGCATCGGCGAGGTCAGGCTCGACCCGGGCACCGGCTTCATCGCCGGCCTCGCCCTCACCGACGGCACCGAGGCGCGCGCCGACCTTTATGTCGACTGCAGCGGTCCGTCCGCCCGGCTTCGCTCGGCGCTCGGCGGCGGGTTCGCCGATTGGGGGCGCTGGCTGCCCAGCGACCGGCTGCTGCTCGGGCAATCGGCCCCTCCCTCCGAGCTGCCCCTGCTCGACCGGGTCGAGGCCCTGAAGGGCGGCTGGCGGTGGCGATCCGCGTCGCAGCGCTCGGCGGCCCACGGAGTCGCTTATGCTTCCGGCTGGATGACCGACGAGGAAGCGCTGGAGGCGCTGAGCCAGTCGGGCGCCGAGGCGGACTCCGCCGCGCTCCCGCTTCGCCAGGGGCAATGGCTCGAGCCCTGGTCGGGTAATTGCGTCGCGGTCGGCGATTCGGCGGTCTGCGTCGAGCCGCTCGAATGGACCAACCTCCACCTCGCCCACAGCGCGATCGACCGGATCGTCTCGATGATGCCCGGCCGCGACTGCGCTCCGGTCGAGCTGGCCGAATACAACCGCCAGTCGCGGACCGAAGGGGAGCGCGTGCGCGACTTCATCGCCCTCCATTATGTCGCCGCCGAACGGCCCGGCGAGCCCTTCTGGGAGGCCGCCGCCGCCGCCGAGCCGCCGCCCTCGCTCGCCCACACGCTCGCGCTCTACCGCGAGCGCGGCCGTCTTCCGTTCCACGAGGAGGAGACGTTCAGCCGCGATTCCTGGCTCGCCGTTCTGATCGGCCAGGGCGTTGTCCCGCGCCGGCTCGACCCGCTGGTCGACGCTCTTTCCGAGGCCCGGGCCGAGCAGGCGCTGGAGCTCCACGAGGCGTCGGTCGCGGCCGCGGCGACGGGGCTTCCGACCCACAAAGACTATCTCCAGGCACTGACGAGGCCCGCCCGACCATGAACGAGCACAGCATCAGGGACGTGGTCATCCTCGGCGGCGGCACCGCCGGCTGGATGGCGGCCGCGGCTTTCTCCCGCTTCCTCAACAACGGCTACACGCGCCTCACGCTGATCGAATCCGACGAGATCGGGACGATCGGGGTCGGCGAGGCGACGATCCCGCCTTTGCTCAATTTCAACGCCATGCTCGGGATCAACGAGAACGAGTTCCTGAGCGCCACCCAGGGGACCTTCAAGGCCGGGATCGAGTTCGTCGACTGGGGCCGGATCGGACAGCGCTATTTCCACCCGTTCGGAACCCACGGCCACGATCTGGAAGGGGTCCATTTCCACCAGCTCTACCTGCGCGAGCGCAAGCGGCGGGTGCTCCCCGACATCTCGTCCTGGTCGATGAGCGCCGTCGCCGCCGCCCAGGGCAAGTTCGCGCGGCCGGGCCCAAAGGCCGGCGTGCCGCTGTCGCAGCTTCTCTACGCCTTCCATTTCGACGCCGGGCTCTATGCGCGCTTCCTCAGGACCTATGCCGAGCGGGGCGGGGTCCGCCGGATGGAGGGCCGGGTCGTCGACACGTCGCTTCGAGCCGCCGACGGCCATGTCGAGTCGGTGACGCTGGCCGACGGCCAGCGGATCGAGGGCGACCTGTTCATCGACTGCTCGGGTTTCCGCGGGTTGCTGATCGAGCAGGCGCTCGCCACCGGCTACGAGGACTGGACCCACTGGCTGCCCTGCGACCGGGCGGTGGCGGTGCCCTGCGCCTATTCGGGCAATCCCGATCCCTTCACCCGCTCGACCGCCCGAGCCGCGGGCTGGCAGTGGCGGATCCCGCTGCAGCACCGGATGGGCAACGGCTTCGTCTATTCCTCGGAGCACATCTCCGACGACGAGGCCGAGCGGGTGCTGCTCGCCAATCTCGAGGGCGAGCCGCTCGCCGAGCCCCGGCGCCTGTCCTTCCGGACCGGTCGCCGCAAGCTCGCCTGGAACCGCAACGTCGTCTCTATGGGGCTGTCGAGCGGTTTCGTCGAGCCGCTCGAATCGACGAGCATTCATTTTATTCAGGCGGGTATCGCCAAGCTTATCGCCCTGTTCCCGGACAAGCGCTTCGATCCGGTGGAGCGGGACGAATATAACCGGCAGATGCAGGACATGTTCGAGGACGTGCGCGACTTCATCGTCCTCCATTATCACGCCAACAAACGCGACGATTCGGAGCTCTGGCGACGCTGCGCCGCGATGGAGGTGCCCGAGAGCCTCGAGCGCAAGATCGCCCTGTGGAAGGGCAAGGGCCGGCTGTTCCGAGAGGGATTGGAGCTGTTCGCCACGACCAGCTGGGTGGCGGTGATGCTGGGCCAGGGCTTCGTCCCGGAGGATTACGAGCCGGCGGCGGATGCGCTCGACGAGGACAAGGTCGCCGATGCGATGGAGCAGATGCGCCAATCCTATCTCCAGGTCGCCGAGCGCCTGCCGACCCACGGCGAGTTCATCGAGCGGATCCGCGCGCCCCAGAAGCCGGCTCCGCCGCCGCTTCCGGAGTTCGCCTTTTGAGGGAGGAAAGGATCCGCAAGGTCGTCATCGTCGGCGGAGGAACCGCCGGCTGGATGACGGCGGCGGCGCTCGGCCGGATCATGGGCGAGTCGGGCCTCGCGATCGAGCTGGTCGAATCGGAGGAGATCGGAACGGTCGGGGTGGGCGAGGCGACCATCCCGCAGATCGTCCTGTTCAACAATCTGCTGGGCATCGACGAGGCCGATTTCGTCCGGGCGACCAACGCCACCTACAAGCTGGGCATCGAATTCCGCGACTGGATGAGGATCGGCCACCGCTACGTCCACCCGTTCGGCTTCTACGGCCTCGACATGAAGGGCGTCGAATTCCACCACCATTGGCTGAAGGGCAGGGCGCTCGGCGACAAGCACCCGCTCGACGATTATTCGCTCGGCATCGTCGCCGGGCTGCAGGGACGGTTCGAGCATCCCCGGCCGGACCTGCCGAGCTCGCCCTTGTCGAAGATCGGCTACGCCTTCCAGTTCGACGCAAGCCTCTACGCCCGCTACCTGCGCGCTCTCTCCGAGCGCTCGGGCGTGGTTCGAACCGAGGGCAGGATCGTCGACGTCGCCCGGAATGGCGAGACCGGCTTCGTCGAGGCGGTGGTGCTGCAGAGCGGCGCCCGGATCGAGGGCGATCTGTTCGTCGACTGCTCGGGCTTCCGCGGCCTCCTCATCGAGCAGGTGATGAAGGCGGGCTTCGAGGACTGGTCGAAATGGCTGCCCTGCGACCGCGCCTTTGCCGTCCCGTGCGAGAGCAGCGGCGACAATCAGCCGCTGACCCGCTCGACCGCGCGGACGGCGGGCTGGCAGTGGCGGATCCCGCTCCAGCACCGCACCGGCAACGGCTATGTCTATTCGAGCGCCCACATCTCCGACGACGAGGCGGCCTCGACCCTGCTCGCCAATCTCGACGCGCCGGCCCTCGCCGACCCCAAGCCGCTGCGCTTCCTCGCCGGCCATCGCCGCAAGGCCTGGGTCAAGAACGTCGTCGCCTTCGGCCTCGCCTCGGGCTTCCTCGAGCCGCTCGAATCGACCAGCATCCATCTCGTCCAGTCCGGAATCGCGCGGCTGATGACCCTTTTCCCCACCCGCCGGTTCGACCAGATGGAGATCGACCGCTTCAACGCCCTCACCGTCCGCGAATATGTCGACATCCGCGACTTCCTGGTCCTCCACTACAAGGCCACGGAACGCGACGATTCACCCTTCTGGGACTATTGCCGCAACCTCGATCCGCCCGAGGGTCTCGCCTCCAAGCTCGCCATGTTCGGGCTGAACGGCCGCATCTTCCGCGAGCAGAACGAGCTGTTCACCGAGACCAGCTGGCTCTCGGTCATGGTCGGGCAGGGGATCGAGGCCGGCGGCTACCATCCCGCCGCGGACATCCTTCCCGACGACGAGACCCTGCGCCGCCTCGCCCATATCCGCGAGGTCGTCGCGAGCGCCGCGGCCATGCTGCCCACGCAGCCCGAATTCCTCGAGCGGCAGGGCAGCGCGACCGGCCTCAGCCTGAGGCGCGCCTCCTGATGGACCTCCCCGAGGCCCGACCCGTCCGCGAATATGAGGGCGTGGGCCGCGCGCGCTTCCGCGAACAGATCCGGGCCCTCGGGCAGCCGGCCCTGCTGCGCGGCCTTGGGCTCGAGTGGCCCGCCGTGAAGGCGGCGCTCGCCTCCGACGAGGCTTTCGTCGGCTACGTGAAAGGATTCGCCCACGACGGGAAGGTCACCGCGATCGTCGGCGAGCCAGGGATAAAGGGGCGCTTCTTCTACACCGACGACATGCTCGGGCTGAACTTCACCCGCGGAGTCTCGCCGCTTCAGCCCTTCCTCGACCGACTCGTCCGCGACCGCGACCATCCCGATCCGCTGGCCATGGCCGTGCAGTCCGAGCCGATACCGGAGCTTCTCCCCGGCTTCGAGCGCGACAACCGCACCGACCTGCCCGACGACGGCGTGGTGCCCAGGGCGTGGATCGGCAACCGCATCCGGGTGGCGGCCCATTACGACCTGATGGAGAATATCGGAATCGTGGTGGCGGGACGGCGGCGCTTCACCCTGTTCCCGCCCGAGCAGCTCGCCAACCTCTACGTCGGCCCGTTCGAGCTGACGCCCGCCGGCACCCCGATCAGCCTGGTCGACCTCGCCGCGCCGGACCTGGATCGCTTTCCCCGGTTCGCCGAAGCGATGGCGCAGGCGCAGACGGCGATCCTGGAGCCCGGCGACGCGATCTACATCCCCTTCCACTGGTGGCACGCGGTCGATTCGCTCGGGCCGGTCAACTTCTTCGTCAATTACTGGTGGAACGACGCCCGCGACGACATCGGCAATCCCTACGACGCCCTGATGTACGCCTTGTTCGCCCTCAAGACCCTGCCGCCCGAGCAGCGCGAGGTCTGGCGCAAGGTCTTCGACCATTATGTCTTCGGGGCGAACGGCGACCCCGCCGGGCATCTGCCCGACCAGGCGAAAGGGGTGCTCGGTCCTCCTACCGCCGAGCGGATCGCCCGAATGCGCGCCACCCTCAAGCAAATCCTCGCGGGACTTTGAAATGATCGCTGCCGCCCTTCTCCTCGCCGCGGCCGCGCCGTCCTCCGAAGCGCGGTTCGACTGGTTCGACTATCGGGGCAGCGACCCCGACGGCGCGGTCCCCGGACCGGGCCAATATCGCAATCCCATCCTCCAGGGCTTCTATCCCGATCCCAGCGTCACCCGGGTCGGCGACGATTTCTACCTGGTGACATCCACCTTCTCCTGGTTCCCGGGAATCCCCGTCTTCAGGAGCCGCGACCTCGTCCACTGGACCCAGATCGGCAACGCCATCGACCGGCCTGGCCAGCTCGACTTCGGCCGGCTGGGCCTGTCGCGCGGGGTCTTCGCGCCGGCGATCGACTGGCACGACGGCCTGTTCTACATCCTCAACACCTGCGTCGATTGCGGCGGCAATTTCCTGATCACCGCGAAGGACCCGGCCGGGCCCTGGTCGGACCCGGTCTGGCTTCCGGAGCTCGAGGGCGGGATCGACCCGTCGCTCTTCTTCGACGAGGACGGAAGCGCCTGGATCCTCAACAATGGTCCTCCTCCCGGGCAGCCGCTCTACGAGGGCCACAGGGCGATCTGGATCCAGCGCTTCGACGTCGCGACGAAGAGGACGGTCGGCCCGCGCACCATGCTGGTCAACGGCGGGGTCGACCTCTCGAAGAAGCCGATCTGGATCGAGGGCCCGCACATCCTTCGCAAGGACGGCTTCTACTATCTCACCTGCGCCGAGGGCGGCACCGCCGAGGGCCACAGCCAGGTCGTCCTGAGGAGCCGCAGCGTCACCGGTCCCTATCAGCCCTTCGCCGGCAATCCGATCCTCACCCAGCGAGACCTTCCGCGCGACCGGCCCAATCCGATCACCTCGGCCGGCCACGCCCAGCTCGTCCGGACCCCGAAAGGCGACTGGTGGGCGACCTTCCTCGCGGTCCGCCCCTATGCCGGCGATTATTACAACACGGGGCGCGAGACCTTCCTTCTGCCGGTCGGCTGGAAGGACGGCTGGCCGCGGATCACCTGGCCCGGGCAGACCATCCCCCATGTCCACGCCCGTCCGGCCCTGCCGGCGGGCAGGGCACCTGTTCCGACTTCGGGGAGCTTCGCCGTCCGCGAGGAATTCGACGGCCGCGCCCTCCCGCCTTACTGGATGATGATGCGCAACCCGCGCGAGCGCTGGTACCGGCTCGCGGGGGGCCGGCTCGTGCTTCGGCCCCGGCCGGTCGGCCTTGGCGATCTCGGCAACCCGTCCTTCCTCGCCCGCCGCCAGCAGCATATCGACGCGACCGCCTCGACCCTGGTCCGCTACCGCCCCGCCGGCCCCGGCGACGGAGCCGGCCTCGCCGCGCTTCAGAGCGACGAATATTGGTATTCGGTCGCTGTCACCTGGCGAGGCGGCGGCCGGGCCGTCGAGCTGAAGCGCCGGGCCGGGCCGGGCGACCCCGCCGAAGGGATCGTGCTCGTCTCGGCGCCTGTCGCCGACGGGCCGCTGCGTCTTCGGATCGAGGCGAGAGGGGGGCGCTACGACTTCGCCTATGCCGGCCCTTCCGGACCGTGGCGGACGCTTCGCTCGGGCGAGGACGGGACCTTGCTCAGCACGAAGACCGCCGGGGGCTTCGTCGGGGCCGTCTTCGGCCTCTACGCCCGTTCCGGACGGCCCGGGGGCGGTTAGTCGCGGTCCGCCCGGACGGAGCGGAGGTAGGTTCGGCATTCGGGGGTCGAGCGTCCGCTTCTCGCGCAGAACAGCCGCATCGTCTTCGAATGGCGCCTCGAATATCGCTTCACCGGGGCGGCGGCGGCGCGGATCCTGGACGGCGAGGGCCTGGCCGGCCGGCGGGCCTCGCGAGCCGGCGCGGTCCGGGCGGTCGCCGTTCGCTCCTCGGGGCCTGCGGGCGCAGTCGCGGGCGCCGGGGGCGAAGGGGGCGAAGGGGGCGCTGCCGCCGGCTTCGGAGCGGCCGGTTCGATCCGCGGCCCGTCCGCCTCGCCGCTTGGGGCGGCGGCTGCCACGGCGCGTCGCTCCGGCTCCGGCCGCGGCCCGCTCGATCCGTTCCAGGTGAGGGCGCCGACCGCTGCGAGCGCGGCCGCGGCGGCGAGCGCGGCAAGGCCGGCGCGCAGGCTCCTGCCGGCTGGTAGAGCGGACGATTCTTCCCGCTTGGGACGGGCGCCGCTTTCGGCGGTCGGCGTCCGCTGGGCCGCGGGCCGTGCCGGACGCGGGGCATGAAGCCGCTTCAGCGCCTCGACGATCCTCTGCCAGCCGAGATGGTGGGGCTGGCCGCGCCAGCCGGACAGGAGCACCACCCGCCCCGAATCGCCGGTCTCGGGCTCGATCCCGTCGGTCGAGACCTCGATGAGGTTGGGAAGCTGGCGGACGCCGGCGAGCCAGTCGCCGAGCATGGCCGACGACACCAGCGGCCGCGACCAGACGAGCAGGGCCGCGGGAACGGCTCGGGCCCGCTCCGCGATCCCCGCCCCGTCGGTCCCGACTTCCGCCAGCGCCGCTTCGTAGCCCGAGTCGCGGCTCGCCTGCGCGAGCTGCTCGGCGGCCGCCTTCTTGTCGGGCGGGAAGATGACCAGGACGTCCGTCACGAAGATGCTAAACGCTCGAAAGCGCGAAGGCTCCGGCGCGCGGGCCCAATCCAGCGTGAGGACCGTGTCTTCGGTCGTTTCGACGCCGCTCCGCGGTATCCAGGACCAGGCTTGACGCCGAGTGCGAACCTAGCCAGCCATGTTCCTGATTTCAGGCGGGAACAGGCGGGCCGATCCATACGATGAGCAATGCTTCGGGCGAACCACCGCTTCGCCAGCTGACTCGGCTCAGGAGCGAGCTGCAGATCGCCACGGCTCAGCTGACCGCCCGGCTGTTCCCCGAAGATCCGTTCCTGGCGATGGAGTTCGGAATCGCCGCGCGCATCTGCCTGCCCGATTGGACATGCGGAGCGGGGGTGGCGCGGCCGGAACGAGCGGCGCGGGCGATCTCCGTTCGCAAGATGGCGCTGTCGCTAGGCAATTCCTTCGAAACCACCCGCCGCCATTGCCTCGAGCTGATCGAGCGCGGGGCCTTTGCCGAGTCGCCGCAGGGCGTCGCGCTCGCGGCCACCGAGGCCAATGAGGCGCTGGTCCTGTCCTATTATCTGGGCGTCCACGATCGCTTCGTCCGGTTGATCGAGGATGTTTCGACAACGTGCGACCTCGACTTTCCGGTTGCGCGCGGCCGGGACTTCGAAATCGCCGACGTGATCGAACGGGGGCTCGACGTCCTGCTCCAACCGGTCGATACGTTCAGGCTGTCGGGGATGAGCAGGTCGGCCCACCTGCTCTGGGCAGCGCTGACCGCCGTCGCGGTGCGCGGGGTGACTTACGATCCGCTGCTTTGCCGGCGCTTCGCCCGCTCGATCCCGCCCGACGAGGTTCGAGCCGCAATCTCGCTACGCCGCCTGGCGGCGGCCCTGGCGATCCCCTACGCGACCGCCTGGCGGCACGCGCAGAGGCTCGAGGCGAGGGGGCTCGTCACCCGGGTCGGCAGCGACCGGTGGACCGTGCTCCAGGGCAATCTCATCGCCCGGCATGTCCAGGAGATCGCCATCTCCCCCACCTTGCTTCTGCTCCCCAGGCTTCGCGAGCTCGCGCTCCTCGGCCTCGATCCGGCACGCGCGGCCGAATATTATCGGCAGGGCCGGCCTGCGCTCGCCGACTTCGGGACAAGCGCCGAGCAGAGATCGCATCCAATATAATTGAGCTATCCAATTTGGGTCACTGTCCGCTCTACTCCACCCTTTTCAACGGCTAGGTTCGAGCACGTGGTCGAGGGACTTCGGGTTCGGGAAGTCCTTCTTGGGGGGGTCGGTATCGCTGCCGCTAGCGCGATCCGACCGCGGGGGAGGTTTCGTCATGTACAATGCATTCAGCGCGGCCGAGCCGGTGGTGGAAACCTCGCTGCCGCGAGACGCCGACAGATCGTCCACGGCCGACCGCGTCGAGTCCTGGAACGAATGGGATCCGCTCGAGGAGGTCGTCGTCGGCCGAGTCGACGGCGCCTGCTTCTCGCCGACCGAGCCGGGCTACCGAGCGGACATCCGGGACCCCGCGCTCGCCCGCACCATCCCCTGGCCGCGTGGCCCGAAGCACCCGCGAGTCATCGACTCCGCCAACCGCCAGCTCGACCGTCTCGCGGCGGTGCTCGAGGGCGAGGGCGTCAGCGTGCGCCGCCCCGCGCCGATCAAGTGGGACCAGCCGCTGCGCACGCCGACCTTCGAGGTCGAGAACATGTACTGCACCGGCTGCCCGCGCGACGTGATGATCACGATCGGGCACGAGGTCATCGAGGCGACCATGTCGCGGCGTGCGCGCTACTTCGAGCACCTGGCGTATCGCCCCATCGTCTACGAGCTGTTCAATGCGGACCCGCGCATGGCGTGGACGTCCGCGCCGAAGCCGACCATGGCCGACGGCATGTACCGGACGGAGTTCTGGGATTACAGCGACGAGGAGCGGCACGAGCGGATGCACGACTTCGAGTTCGCCGTGACCCAGGACGGGGTCGTCTTCGACGCGGCCGACATCACGCGCTGCGGGCGAGACCTGTTCGTCCAGGAGAGCATGACGACGAACCGGCCCGGAATCGCGTGGCTGAAGCGCCACCTGGAGCCGCGCGGCCTTCGGGTGCATCCCGTCCACTTCCCGTACGACCTGTTCCCGAGCCACATCGACTGCACGTTCGTGCCGCTGAGCCCAGGGCTCGTCCTGACCAACCCGGAGCGCCCCATCCTCGACAGCGAGGCGGCGCTCTTCAAGGCGAACGGCTGGCGCTTCGTCGACGCTCCGCAGCCGGTGAGCACCAACGACGAGATGCCCGCCTTCTGCCAGAGCAGCAAGTGGCTCGCGATGAACCTCCTCTCCCTGTCGCCGACCACCGTCGTCGTCGAGGCGGGCGAGAAGCCGCTCATCCGGATGATGAAGGGGCTCGGGTTCAACGTCATCGACCTGCCCTTCCGCGACGTCTTCGAGTTCGGCGGAAGCCTCCACTGCGCGACTTGGGACGTGCGGCGGCGGGGCGGACTCGAGAGCTACTTCCCTTCGCTCGACTGAGCATTTCCAGGAGCATGAATCATGGCGTATCGAGGTCTGGCCTCCGGCACGGACAAGGCAAGGTGGTCGTCGAAGCCCGCTTCGCTCGACGAGGAGAGCCTGCGCATCGAGGGGCACCCGGTGATGGAGGCGTGGGAGGCGCCGTACATGGGGATGCTCGCCGCGGCGGTCGCGTCGCCGGGCGCGCGGGTCCTCGAGGTCGGCTTCGGGCTCGGCCTCGCCTCGCGCGCGATCCAGTCGCACGCCCCGGCCGAGCATGTGATCATCGAGGCTAATGGCGACGTCTACGGCCGGCTCGTCGCCTTCGCGGCGGGCGCCGCGGGCAAGGTCACGCCGCGCCTCGGCCTCTGGGAGGAGGTCGTCCCGACGCTCGATCCCGCCTCGTTCGACGGGATCCTCTACGACACCTACCCCCTGTCGGCCGAGGACCAGCACACCCACCAGTTCGCGTTCGTCCGGGAGGCGATGCGGCTGCTGAAGCCGGGGGGCAAGCTCACCTATTGCAACCTGACCTCCACCGGCCTGCTGAAGGAATCCTTCGCGACGTGGGACGCCCTGTTCGAGGAGACTCAGCGGCCGCGGCTGCGGGAGGCCGGCGTCGGCGACGGTGAGATCGTCGGCTACTCGCTCTTCCCGGTCTCGCCGCCCGCGACCTGCGAGTATTTCCGCCACGACCATGCGCTCGTGCCGGTGCTCCGAGCGTCGGGCGCCGGCCGGTGACGGTCCGTCGAGGGTAGCGAAGCCAGGCCGCTGAGCCGCTGATCGCGCTGGTGACCCCTACGGGACTCGAACCCGTGTTTTCGCCGTGAGAGGGCGACGTCCTGGACCGCTAGACGAAGGGGCCTTGCGCTTGCGAAGCGCGCATATCGGGGGAGGGGGCGGCGCTGTCAAGCTGGCGGTGGGACGCGGCCGGGACTAGGAGCGGTCCCATGTGCAACCTCTACAGCAACAAGGTGGCGCCCGATGCGATCGCCCGGGCATTCGAGCAGCTGGGAATGCCGCTCGGCTACCCCGACGGGACTCCCAATCTCGAGCCGCGCGAGGAGATAAGGATCACCGATCCCGCGCCGATCGTCCGCTGGAACCCGGCGGACGGGCGCGCCGAGCTCGTCCAGAGGCGCTGGAGCTGGCCCGGGCCGGGCGGCAAGCCGGTCTACAACTTCCGCTCGGACGGGCGCGAGTTCGGCGCCGGCCGCTGCCTGATCGTGACCGACGGCTTCTACGAATTCACGACCCCGCGCGAGCCTCGCCCCGACAAGCGCAAGGACCGCTGGCGGTTCACCCTCGCCGGCCACGACTGGTTCGCGATCGCCGGCCTGTGGCGGACGAGCGACATCGGCGAGGCCTTCACCATGCTGACCACCGAGCCCGGCCCGGACGTCGCGCCCTATCACAACCGTCAGGTCGCGGTGCTCGCGCAGGAGCGCTGGCGGGCGTGGCTCGACGGCAGCGGATCGGCGCTCGACCTGCTCGGGCCGTGCCCGGCGGGGGCTCTGGAGGTCGTGAAGGCGGGCTAGGCCGCCTCGGCTCCGCGCAGGCGCTCGAGCTCGGCTCCGACCCGTTCGGCGAGCTCGGCGGCCTGGCCCGGGTTGAGCCGCGGATCGCACAGGCTTCGATAGCCGGAGGCGAGGTCGCGCTCCTCGACTCCGGCCGCGCCGCCGGTGCATTCGGCGACGTCCTGCCCGGTCATCTCGACGTGAAGGCCGGCGGGTACGGCGCCCTCCGCGCGGCAGATCGCGAAGAAGGCCTGGGC
Organism: Allosphingosinicella sp.; assembly: GCA_036386295.1. Taxonomy (GTDB): domain Bacteria; phylum Pseudomonadota; class Alphaproteobacteria; order Sphingomonadales; family Sphingomonadaceae; genus Allosphingosinicella. The sequence continues at coordinate 3,909 of DASVVX010000151.1, read as the reverse complement.
CTCGCCGAGGATCCGCGCCATCGGCCGGGTCTTGTAGCCGCTCCGCGCCCGCACCGTGTTGCCGTGCATCGGGTCGCAGCACCACAGCGCCGGCCGACCCTCGGCCCGGACGGCGCGAAGCAGCGGCGGCAGGGCCTCGGCGATCCGGCCGGCGCCCATCCGGACGATCAGGGTGATCCGGCCCGGCTCCCGAACCGGGTCCAGCCGGTCGAGGAGACGCAGCAGCAGTTCGGGGCCGAGCGACGGCCCGCATTTGATCCCGATCGGATTGGTCAGGCCGCGGAGCAGCTCGACATGGGCCGAGCCGTCGAACCGGGTGCGGTCCCCGATCCACAGGAAATGGGCCGAGCTGCCGTACCAGCCGGCGCCGTCGCGGCGCACCAGCGCCTGCTCGTAGGGCAGAAGCAGGGCTTCGTGGGCGGTCCAGAGCCCGTCCGGACCGGCGTCCGCGGCGAGATGGCCGAGCGTCGCCGCCGACTGGGCATAAGCGCGGAACATCCGCTCGGGATCGGCTCGGCGCGCCGCTTCGTCGAAGGCGAAGCCGTTGACGATGTCGCCCCGGTACATGGGCAGCCTCCGCCCGTCCCGCCGCTCCCAGGCGCGCGAGCGCGGCTTGGCGAACTGCCCGGCGATCCGCGCCACCCGGACGACCGGCAGCCCGGCCGACCCGCCGAGCCTCCGAGCCACCTCGGCGATCAGGCCGACGCTGAGCCGGACGTTCCCGGGTCCGAAATCGGCGAAGCTTTCGGCGCAGTCGCCGCCCTGCAGCAGGAAGGCGCGGCCGGCCTGGGCCTCGGCGAGCGCGGCCTTCAGCGCCTGAGCCTCGGCGGCGCGGACCAGCGGCGGATAGGCCGCGAGGCCGGCGAGGGCGGCCGCCAATGCCCCATGATCGGCATAATCCGGCTGCTGCCGCGCGTCGAAGCGGCGCCAGCTCGCCGGGCTCCAGTCGTCCGCCATCGCCGTGCTCTTCGCGGATCGCGCGCGGCCGCGCAAGCGATTGACGCGCGGGGCCGATAAGTAGAGGGAAGCGCCGGTGAAAGGCCTGTTTCCCCATAGCGCCACGACCGGCGACGTGACCGTCCGGGTGTCGGTGAGCTTCCTGCCCGAACAGTCGGAGCCGGGCCGCGGCCGCTGGTTCTGGGCCTATCACGTCCGCATCGAGAACGGCGCCAAAGAGGCGGTCCAGCTGATCAGCCGCGAATGGACGATCGCCGACGGCCGCGGCACCCGCCACCAGGTCCAGGGCGAAGGCGTGGTCGGAGAGCAGCCGGTGATCGAGCCGGGCGGCGCCTTCGACTATGTCTCGGGCTGCCCGCTGCCCACCCCGACGGGGTGGATGGAGGGCCATTACCATATGGTCGGAGCCGACGGCCGAGCCTTCGAGGCGGTCATCCCCCGCTTCCCGCTCGTCGCTCCGGCGGTGACGAGCTGACGGGGAATCGTCTCCGGACCGAGTTCCCGTCATTGCGAGGAGCGAAGCGACGCGGCAATCCAGTCGGCGGCGGAGCCACTGGACTGCTTCGCTACGCTCGCAATGACGGCCAGGGAGTTCAACTCCCGTTCAACCGGCTCTAATATGGGTCCCGCGTCCTTCCGGAGTGCCTGCAAATGCGTTTCCACGTCATCGCCCTGGCCGCCTCCCTCGCCGCGGCCCCCGCCCTTGCCGGCAAGCCGGTCACCGAGACGATGACGTGCCCGATCGGCGGCGGCAGCTTCTCCTTCACCACCACCGCCTCCTACAGCACCTATGGCGAGCGTCCGGACGGCAAGCCCTTCGGCAGCTGGACCTTCCCGCTGGCGCTTCCCGAATGCCCGGACAACGGCCTCGTCCTCTACAAGGCCTATTCGGCCGAGGAGATCGCCAAGCTCGAGCCGCTGGTCGCCTCCGAGGCCTATCAGGCGCTGCGCAAGGAGGACACGCCCTACTATCGCGCCTATTGGCTGATGAAGGCGATGGGCCTCGGGCCCGAGCGCTATCTTCTGGCCCTCCTCCAGGCGAGCTGGGAGGCTCAGGACCGGCCGGAGCTTCGCAAGCGCTATCTGGCCGAGCTTGCCGAGGCCTCCGCGGCCGTTCCGGCGAGGCCGGCCGACCTCAACTGGATCGGCATGGAGGGCCGGGCGATCAACGCGCTTCGCGAGCTCGGCCGCTTCGACGAGGCGTCGGCGCGGCTGGCGAAGCTTCCCCTTGCCGGACTCGCCGCGACCGGCGAGACCGCGGAGGCGAAGAGCCGGCGGGCCTGGCACGGCTTCTTCACCGCCATCAAGGGCGTGATCGAGCGCAAGGATTCGTCGATCGAGCCGCTCGACATGCTGCCCAGAAGCGTCGCCTTCGGCCGCTGCCTCGACCAGGCGGACGCGATCGGCGAGACCGGCAAGGCCTTCTGCGCGAAGGAGACGGCCGGGGTCGAGGAGCTCCGCGCCGCCCGCGCCAAGATGGACAAGGAGATGAAGGCCCTGCAGCAGTCCCGCGAGGCGAGCGGGCGCTGAGCTATTTCATCGATCCGACCAGCCGGCTCATCAGCGCCGCGAAGCGCAGCTCGTCGAGCGCCGCCGTCTCGTCGTTCCAGGTCGCCGAGACGGCCAGCCACCGCCCCTCGCGGTTCCTCAGCAGGAAGCTCATGCTGAGGACGCCGGGCTCGGAGCCGCCCTTGTAGCCCATATAGGCGAAGTCCCTCGCCCGCTCCGGCCCGAGGCCCGGATTGATCGCAAGCAGCCGGAGGGCCGTCGAATCGCCGCTGCGCCGGAGCCAGTCGAGCGTGCGCACCAGATCGGCGGGCGAGGCGAACCATTCGGCGACGGCGATTTCGGCGGGGCGCCCGGTCAGGCGCAGCGGATCGACCGGCGAGGCCGCCAGGGTGGCGAGCAGCCCGCGCCGCCCGGCTTCGTCGGCCGCCTTCCAGCGCTCGAGCAGGGCCGGATCGCCGAGCTTGAGGGCGAAGGCCTCGCGGGTCGAAAGGAAGGGCCGGTTGCGCTCCGGCGCCCGGACTCCGAGCTCGGGAAGCAGGCTCTCGACCTTCTCCCGGCCGAGGACGGCGAGCAAGGTGTCGGCGGCGCTGTTGTCGCTCCTCGAGATCATGAGCGCGGCGAGGCTGTGGAGGGTGAGCGGGGAGCCCTCCGGCCAGTCCTGGAGCAGGCCCGAGGGAAGGGAAGGCGCCCCCAGCGGGACGACGTCGCTCCACCGCCGCTCGCCGGCCTTCACCTGGCGCACCAGCTCGGCGAGGACGAACAGCTTGAACGCGGAGCCGATCGCCAGCGGCCGCTCGGCCTTCTGGGTGAGGAAGTCGACCGGTCCGGTTTCCTCCAGCCGGGCGGCGGCGAGCGAAACTTCGCCGGGCAGTCCGACGATTTCGCCGAACAGGGCGGGGATGTCGGCCGCCGAGGAATCGGCGCCGACGACGAGCAGGCCCGCGACGAGGTGCGGCGGCCTTGGGTCGAGGGCGAGCTTCAGCCGCACGGTGGCCCGGTCGAACACGACGGACACCGTTCCGGCGAGGGCGGTCTCGGCCTCGATCCGGCTCGTCGACCTCGCCCGCCCGTAGCTGGCCCTGAGCTGCGTCGCGATGGCCGTCACCTCCCGCGGCGGAACTTCGGCGAGGAAGGCGGCGGAGAAGTAGCGGGCCGGCTCGACTTCGCCGTTCAGCACCCCGACCAGTTCGGTAGCGCGCTGGGTGAAGGCCGGCGACGGCTCGGCCGCCTGGCTCGCTCCCGCCCAGGCGAGGAGGAGGAGCAGCAGCAGGGCGGCCCGGATCGGCCTCGAGGCCGCGTCGCTAGGCGTCGATCGCCTCCTCGTCCACGTCCGCCGCGTGGCTCTGGATGAAGGCGAAGCGATGCTCCGGGTTGCGGCCCATCAGCCGGTCGACGAGGTCGCGGACCTTGTGCTGCTGCTGGTAGCCGTCGGGGAGCGTGACC
>DASVVX010000150.1:0-27905 GCA_036386295.1 Allosphingosinicella sp. | reverse complement strand
TCGCGCCCCGCTTCCTCGGCGAGCTGCTTGAGGCGGATGCCGGCGGCGAGGCCGGCGGGACCGGCGCCGACGATCACCACGTCATAGGGCATCGACTCGCGTTCGGACATCCAGGCGCTCCCTTGGCGACCGCCTCGGACTCGTGTCGTCGCAGGCAGCCAACGGCTTGCAGATACTTGGAGACTTTGTGGTTGACCAGCCCGCCCGCGGCGCACTCCATGCCGGACGTGGAGCGGGGAAGCGACCAAGACTGGCCGGGGGCGGCGGAAAGCGCCCTGTCGTGGTGGACCGAGGCGGGCGTGGACACGCTCGTCGACGAAGCGCCGCGCGACTGGCTCAAGCCGCGCGCCGCGGCGTCGGCCGCCGCGCCTGGCCTGGCCGCTGCGATGGCCGCGGTGGCCGTGGAAACGCCCGACGAGGCGCTGCCCGGCCAGCTCGACCTCTTCCAGGCCTGGCTCGCCTCGAGCGACCGGCTCGCCTTCGCCGCGCCCTCGGTGCCGCGCATCTGCCCGGCGGGCGACCCGGCCTCGGGCCTGATGATCCTGGCCGACATGCCGACCGGCGAGGATTGCGCCGCGGGCACCCTGATCAGCGGCGAGCCCGGGCGCCTGTTCGAGCGGATGCTCGCCGCGATCGGCCGCGACCGCGATTCCGTCTATCTCGCCGCACTCTCCTGCATCCGGTCGCCCTCGGGGCAGCTCAACAGCGAGTCGATGAAGAGCTGCGCGGCGCTGGCGCGCCACCATATCGGCCTCGCCGCACCCAGGGCGGTGCTGCTGTTCGGCGATTCCTGCGCCAAGGCGCTGCTCGGCCTGTCGGTCCCGCAGGCCCGCGGCCGCTGGCACGAGCTCGCCACCCACGCCGGGCCCGTCAAGGCGCTGGCAACCATTGCTCCGCGACAATTGCTGGAGTCGCCGCGGCTCAAGGCCTTGGCCTGGGCCGACCTCCAGATGCTGATCGAAGAGGTGAAGACATGAAGCTTTCCGCCTTGCTGCTGGCCGCCGCCCTGACCCTGCCGGCGGCGCCCGCCCTGGCCGATTCCGGCGCCGCGGGGTCCCCGGGCCTCAGCGCCGAGCAGCGCAGCGCGTGGCGCGAGGTCTTCGCAGCGATCCGGGCCGAGGACTGGCTCGGCGCCGCGACGCGCCTCGCGGCGCTTCCCGACGGACCGCTCCACCGGGCGGCGCGCGCCGAGCTCTACCTCGCCAAGAATTCGCCCAGGACCGAGCTGCCGCAATTGACCGCCCTCCTCGCCGAGGCGCCCGAGATGCCGAAGGCCGAGCAGCTGGCGAGGCTGGCGCAGACCCGGGGCGCGACCGAGCTGCCCCTGCTTCCCCAGGCGCAAAGCCTCGTCTGGGTGGGAAGCCAGCCGCGCCGCGGCCGGGCTCCGGCGACCCGCGACGATCCGGCCGCCGCCGCGCTCGAGCCGCTGGTCCAGCCCCTGATCAAGGACAACCGGCCCTTCGAGGCGGAAGCGATCTTCCTCGAGCGCCAGGACCAGCTCGGGCCCGAGGCCCGGACCGAGTTCCAGCAGCGCATCGGCTGGTCCTATTATACGATCGGCAGCGATTCCGACGCCCGCCGGCTCGCCGCCCTCGCCCGCGCCGGCACCGGCGGATGGGCGGTCCAGGGCGCCTGGTCGGAAGGCCTGGCGGCCTGGCGGAGCGGCGACTGCAAGGCCGCGGCCGACGCGTTCGGAAGCGTCGCCGGCCGGACCGACGACGTCGAGCTCGGCGCCGCCGCGCATTACTGGGCCGGGCGCGCCGAGATGATGTGCGGCCGCCCCGAACGGGTCCAGGCCCATCTGCGCGGCGCCGCCCGCAACAAGGAAACCTTCTACGGGCTGATCGCGACCACCGCGCTCGGAATCCGCGGCCCCGGCGCGACCGGCCTGCACAATTACCGCGACTCCGAATGGCGCGGGATCGCCGGCAAGCCCAACGTCAGAGCCGCCCTCGCTCTGGCCGAGATCGGCGAGAACGACCTCGCCGACCAGTATATCCGCCATCAGGCCCGGCTCGGCGGCGCCGGCGACCACGGCGCCCTCCTCCACCTCGCCGCCGACCTCGATCTCGCCTCGACCCAATATTGGCTCGCCCACAACGCTCCGCGGGGCGCCAGCGTCAACTTCGCCGCCCGCTATCCGCGGCCCGACTGGCGGCCGACCCGCGGCTGGCGGGTCGATCCCTCGCTCGCCTTCGCCCACGCGCTCCAGGAATCGAACTTCCGGACCTCGGTGGTCAGCCCCGCGGGAGCGGTCGGCCTGATGCAGGTGCGGCCCGGCACCGCCGGCGACATCGCCCGGGCGCGCGGCGAGGCCTTCGACCGCCAGCTGCTGACCAGCCCAGGTGCCAATATCGAGTTCGGCCAGAGCTATATCGAGTCGCTGCGCGACCATCAGGCCACGGGCGGCCTGCTCCCCAAGGTCATCGCCGCCTACAATGCCGGGCCGGCGCCGGTGGCGGAATGGAACGCCCGCCGCTTCGACCGCGGCGATCCGCTCCTCTACATCGAGTCGCTGCCTTATTGGGAGACCCGCGGCTACGTGCCGATCGTCCTTCGCAACTACTGGATCTACGAGGACGAGGCGGGCAAGCCGGGCCCGAGCCGGGCGGCGCTGGCGCAGGGGATGTGGCCGCGCTTCCCGGGCCTGTCGGGGGCGGCCGCGGTGCGGCTGAAGGCGGACGAGACCAAGCTGGCCTACGGCAGCGAGTAAATCCTCCCCCGCATTTGCGGGGGAGGGGGACCGCGCGAGGCGCGGTGGAGGGGTCCTGTGGAGTCAGCCAGAACCCCTCCACCAGGCTTCGCCTGGTCCCCCTCCCCGCGAAATCGCGGGGAGGAATTAGTTCTTGATACGTTCCTAGCTTGCGGCCATATTGATCCCATGCCCCGTCCCGACGTCCGCCACGGCCGCGGAGCGCCCGAGAACCGGACGCCGACGCGCTTCAACCTGCCCGTTCGCGAGCTCGACGGCGACTGGCTGGACGTCCGGGAGGAGATAGACGACGGCCCGCCGCCGCTGAGGACGACGGTGACCGTGGAGAAGCCCCGGTCGATCATCGCCTGGAACCGATCGCCCGACATCGGCTTCGACCGCTCGATCAACTCGTACCGCGGCTGTGAGCACGGCTGCATCTATTGCTTCGCCCGGCCCACCCACGCCTTCCACGACCTTTCGCCCGGCCTCGACTTCGAGACGAAGCTGTTCGCCAAGCCGGACGCGGCGAAGATCCTGAGGCAGGAACTGGCGAAGCCCGGCTACGTCGTCAGGCCGATGGCGATGGGCACGAACACCGATCCCTACCAGCCGATCGAGGCGAAGTGGCGGATCACCCGCTCGGTGCTCGAGGTGCTCGCCGAGACGAAGCATCCGGTGACGATCACGACCAAGTCGGACCGGGTGGTCCGCGACATCGACATTCTGGAGCGGATGGCGGCGGAGGGGCTGGCGTCGGTCGCGGTCTCGGTGACGTCGCTGACCCCGGAAGTGTCGCGGACGCTCGAGCCGCGGGCGCCGTCGGGGCGCAAGCGGCTGGCCGCGGTCAGGACTCTGAGCGAGGCCGGAATCCCGACCATTGTGGCGATCGCCCCGGTCATCCCCGGGATCACCGACCATGAGGTCGAGCATATCGTCGAGGCGGCGGCCGAGGCGGGGGCGAACGGCGCCTTCTTCCTGCCGGTGCGGCTGCCGCACGAGGTGGCGCCCCTGTTCCGGGCCTGGCTCGACGAGCATTTCCCCGACCGGGCCGACAAGGTGATGAACATCATCCGCTCGATGCGCGGCGGCAAGGACAACGACCCGAACTGGTTCACCCGGATGCAGGGCCAGGGTCCCTGGGCGGAGCTGATGCGGGTGCGCTTCGAGGTCGCTGTCAGGAAGCATGGGCTGAACCGGGACAAGAAGCGGCTGAGATGCGACCTGTTCGTGCCGCCGCAGGGGCCGCAGCTGAGGTTGCTGTAGATTCCCCTCCCTGCACGCAGGGAGGGGTTAGGGGTGGGTAGGTCAGACGCGGCAGGGCGTTTGCGGAGACGCACCCACCCCCGGCCCCTCCCTGCGTGCAGGGAGGGGAGGTCAGGCCGCGCTGGCCAGCTTGTAGTCTCGATATTGCTCCCTCAGCGCCGTCTTGAGGAGCTTGCCGGTCGCCGTGTGCGGCAGGCTTTCGACGAAGAGGATCTCGTCGGGCAGCCACCATTTGGCGACATGGCGTTCGAGATGGTCGAGGATCTGCTGGGGAGTGACGTCGGCACCGGCTTTCCTCACAACCAGCAGCAGCGGCCTTTCGTCCCATTTGGGGTGCCTGACGCCGACGGCGGCCGCCTCGGCGACGCCGGGGCAGCCGACCGCGGCGTTCTCGAGGTCGATCGAGCTGATCCACTCGCCGCCCGACTTGATCACGTCCTTGGAGCGGTCGGTGATCTGAAGCACGCCGTCGGGGTGGAGGGCGGCGACGTCGCCGGTGTCGAACCAGCCCTCCCCGTCGATGCACTCGCCGTTCGCGTCCTGGAAATACTGGCGGATGATCCAGGGCCCGCGGGTCTGGAGCCGGCCGGAGGTCTTGCCGTCGCGGGGGAGGACGTTGCCCTCCTCGTCGACGGTTCGAAGCTCGACCGCGAAGGGCACCCTGCCCTGCTTGCACAGCAGGTCGACCCGCTGCTCGCGGCTCAATTCGTCCCAGTCGCCGCTGCCGGCACCGACCGTTCCGAGCGGCGACATCTCGGTCATCCCCCAGGCGTGGCCGACGCGGATGCCGCGGTCCATGAACCATTCGATCATCGCCCGGGGCGCGGCCGAGCCGCCGATATGGACGGTGGTCAGCTTGCCGAGGTCGGTCCCGGTCGAATCGACATGGTTGACCAGCGCCAGCCAGACGGTCGGGACTCCGGCGGTATGGGTGACGCCCTCGGCCTTCATCAGGTCGCACATCACCTTGGGCGTATAATCGGCCGAGAAGACCATCTTGCCGCCGACCATGGCGGTGCAGAAGGGCAGAGCCCAGCCGGCGGCGTGGAACATCGGCACGACGGGCAGGACGACGGCGCGGGCCGAGAGGTCGAAGACGTCGGGGCTCATCTGGACCATGGCGTGGAGCACGGTCGAGCGATGCTCGTAGAGAACGCCCTTGGGATTGCCGGTCGTGCCGCTGGTGTAGCAGAGCATCGCCGGGTCGCGCTCGTCGCCCTCGACCCAGTCGTAATCCCCGTCCTCCGGGCCGATCAGAGCGTCGAACTCGCCATTGTCGAAGCAGACGAAATGCTCGATCGAGGTCCAGCGCGGCTTCAGCCGCTCGACCGCCGGCGCGAACGCGGAGTCGTAGAACAGCACCCGGTCCTCGGCATGGTTGGCGATGTAGACGATCTGGTCGTCGAACAGGCGCGGGTTGATGGTGTGGATGACTCCGCCCATGCCGATCGTGCCGTACCAGGCGACGACGTGGCGGGCGTGGTTCATCGCCAGGGTGCCGACCCGGTCGCCGGGCTTCAGGCCGAGCCGCTCGAGCGCCCGAGCCAGCCTGCGCGAGTCGCGGGCGATCCCGGCCCAGTTCGTCCGCGCCTGCGTTCCGTCGGCGTAGAGCGAGACGAGCTCGCGCGCGCCGTGCTCGCGCGCCGCATGGTCGAGGATCCGCATGATCCTCAGCGGCCAGTCCTGCATCCCTCCGAGCAATGGTTCCTCCCCCGGGCGTGGAGCGGCCAGTGTATGCGCTCAGGAGACGAGCGCAAGCCGGGGCTGGGGCGCGACCGCGAGCCGGACCGCGACGACGCCGGGGAGCCGCTCGAGGCGGGCGGCGAGCTCGGCGTCGAGCTGGAAGTCGCGGCCGAGCACGAGCCGGGCCTCGCCCCCCGCCAGCGCGACCTTGAGGCGAAGCTCGCCATGGCCGCCGCGCTCGCCCGCCACGGCGGCGCGCAGGCGCTCGATGGCCTCCGCCCCGTCCACCTCGACCTCGAGCTGGAGTCGGGTGCGCTTCGACAGGCTCTCGAACAATTGCAGCGAGCGGATCGTCACCCGCGGCGCCTCCTCGCCGGGCCGGCGGTCGAGCTCGACCTGGAGGAGGGCGCAGGCGCCCGATTTGGCGGCGGCCTCGACCTGGGCCGAGGCGTCGTCGTCGAAGACGGTGGCGACGAACTGGCCGGACGAATCGGACATGGTTGCCATCAGATAGCGCCGGCCCCGCGCGGAGGTGCGCCAGCGCGCCTCCTCGACCATCCCGGCCATCACCGCGCCGGCGCGGCCGCCGTCGACCGGCGCCGGAAGCGAGGCCAGAGCGGCATAGGTCCTGGCCCCGTGCGCCTCGGCGAGATGGCGGTAGCGGTCGACCGGATGGGCGGAGAAATAGAAGCCGAACGATTCCTTCTCGGCGGCCATGCGCTGGGCCAGGGTCCAGGTCGCCGCGACCGGCATCCGGATCGGAACCACGTTCGTCGAGCCGCCGCCGAACAGCCCGCCCTGCCCGCTTTCGCGCGCGTCGGCGGCGCTGGCGGCATGGGCGAGGATGGTCTCCGCCGCGGCGAACACCGCCGCCCGATTGCCGTCGAGCGGGTCGAAGGCGCCGGCGCCGGCGAGGCTCTCGATCTGGCGGCGGTTCAAGAGGCGCGGATCGACCCGCTCGGCGAAATCCTCGAGCGACTTGAACGCGCCGTTGAGACGCCGTTCCTCGACCAGCTGCTCCATCGCCTTCTCGCCGACGCCCTTGAGAGCGCCGAGCGCATAGCGGACCGCCAGCCCCTCCTCCGCCGCCTCGACCGCGAACTCCGCCTCGCTCGCGTTGATCGAGGGCGGCAGGCATTCGACCTCCATCCGCCGCATGTCGTCGGTGAAGACGGCGAGCTTGTCGGTCTGGTGGATGTCGAAGCACATCGAGGCGGCGTAGAATTCGACCGGGTGATGCGCCTTCAGCCAGGCGGTCTGGTAGGCGATCAGGGCGTAGGCGGCGGCGTGGCTCTTGTTGAAGCCGTAGCCCGCGAACTTGTCGATTAGGTCGAACAGCTCGTTGGCCTTGGCCGACGGGATCTGGTTGACCCGCTCGCAGCCGGCGACGAAGCCGGCGCGCTGGGCGTCCATCTCCGACTTGATCTTCTTGCCCATCGCCCGCCTGAGCAGGTCGGCCTCGCCGAGGCTGAAGCCGGCGAGGACCTTGGCGGCCTCCATGACCTGCTCCTGGTAGACGAAGATGCCGTAGGTTTCCTTCAGCACCGGCTCGAGCAACGGATGCGGGTAGGAGATCGGCTCGCGGCCGTTCTTGCGGGCGCCGAAGGTCGGGATATTGTCCATCGGCCCCGGGCGGTAGAGCGAGACGAGCGCGATGATGTCCTCGAAGCTGGTCGGCTTCACCGCCGCGAGGGTTCGACGCATGCCTTCCGATTCGAGCTGGAACACACCGACCGTGTCGCCGTGCTGGAGCAATTTGTAGACTTCGCCATCGTCCCAGGCGAGCCGGTCGAGATCGGCCTCGATGCCGCGCTTCGCGAGCATCTGCACCGCCTTCTGGAGCACCGACAGCGTCTTTAGGCCGAGGAAATCGAATTTCACCAGCCCGGCCGCCTCGACATATTTCATGTCGAACTGGGTGACCGGCATGTCCGAGCGCGGATCGCGGTAGAGCGGAACGAGCTTCTCCAGCGGACGATCGCCGATGACGACTCCCGCCGCGTGGGTCGAGGCGTGGCGGGGCAGGCCCTCGAGCTTCATCGCCAGGTCGAACAGGCGGCGGACCTGGGCATCGTTCCTGTACTCGGCGGCGAGCTCGGAGACCCCGTTCAAGGCCCGTTCCAGGGTCCAGGGATCGGTCGGGTGGTTGGGGATCGCCTTGGCGAGGCGGTCGACCTGGCCGTAGGGCATCTGCAGGACCCGGCCGGTGTCCTTGAGCACGGCGCGCGCCTTCAGCTTCCCGAAGGTGATGATCTGGGCGACCTTGTCCGAACCGTAGCGCTGCTGGACGTAGCGGATCACCTCCCCACGCCGGGTCTCGCAGAAGTCGATGTCGAAATCCGGCATCGACACGCGCTCGGGATTGAGGAAGCGCTCGAACAGCAGTCCGAGGCGGATCGGATCGAGATCGGTGATGGTGAGCGCCCAGGCGACCACCGAGCCGGCGCCGGAGCCGCGGCCCGGCCCGACCGGAATGTCGTTCTGCTTCGCCCATTTGATGAAATCGGCGACGATCAGGAAGTAGGCGGAAAAGCCCATCCGGACGATGACGTCCGCCTCGAAGTCGAGCCGCTCGAAATAGGCCTTGCGCTCCTCGTCGGTCAGGCCGTCATAAAGGGCTAATCTCGCCTCGAGCCCGGCGCGGGCGTCGCTGCGAAGCTGCTCGGCTTCCGCCTCGGTGTCGCCGGCGATGCTGGGCAGGATCGGCTTGCGCTTGGGCGCTCCGAAGGCGCAGCGCCGCGCGACCACGCCGGTGTTCTCGATCGCTTCCGGAAGGTCCTCGAACAGCCGGCGCATCTCGGCCGCGGGCTTGAGCCAGTCCTCGGGCGAGGAACGCCTGCGGTCGTCGCGGTCGAGCTGGCTCGACTGGGCGATGCACAGCAAGGCGTCATGCGCCTCGTGGAAATGGGCCTCGGCATAAGAGGCGGGATTGGTCGCCACCAGCGGCAGATCGTGGGCGTAGGCGAGCTCGATGAGGCGAGCTTCGGCCCGCTGCTCGTCGCCGTTTTCGCGACGGGACAGCTCGATGTAGAGGCGGCCCGGAAAGAGCGAGACGAGGCGCTCCAGGACGAGGTCGGCCATCGCGTCCTGGCCCTGGCTGATCAACCGCACCAGCGCCCCGTCGGCCCCGGCGGTGAGAGCGATCAGGCCGTCGGTGCGGCCCTCCAGCGAATCCAGGCTGACATGCGCGGGCTCCTCGACCGGGCGGCCGAGGTGGGCGGCGGACACGAGCGTGCACAGATTGTCGTAGCCGCGGTCGTTCTGGGCGTAGAGCGCGATCCAGTCGAGCGCCGGCTGCGCGCCGGCCGATCCCGGCCGGGCCACCGCCAGCATGGTTCCGACGATCGGCTGAACGCCCGCTTCCCGGCAGGCGTCGGTGAACGCCATCGCCGCATAAAGGCCGTTGCGGTCGGTCAGGGCCGCCGCGGGGAAATCGAGCCGCTGCGCCTGCCTGGCGATCGCCTTTGGCTCGATCGCCCCTTCCAGCATAGTATAGCTGGAGAAGATGCGAAGAGGGACGTAGGGGCCGGCCATGGCAATGACTATGGTGGCTGTCGCGGCGCGATGGAAGCGGCGCCCGCCGGGTTTTCCACACCTAATATGTCGTCATCCCGGGCGAAAGCCGGAACCATGAACACCGAGGTCGTCCCGGGTCCGACCGACCGTGCTCATGGATCCCGGATCAAGTCCGGGGATGGTGGAGCTCAGTCGCCTTGGGCGATCCTTCTCAGCTCCGCCATCCGCGAAACATAGGCCGAGTCGACGCAGGCCTCGCTGCCGCACCGCTCGCGCCGCCCGAGGAAGGCGTCGCGACTGCGCCTCAGATGGCCGCGCGTGGCCGGGTCGGCGTCGGCCATCAGAGCATACCAGAGCGAAGCCATCTCGCGGTCGCGGGCGGCGAGACGAGGCGAGGCGCACACCATCTTCTCCGTGCCGGTCCGGGCGTACCGGCAGTTGAAGCTCGGCCGGGCGGTGACCCGGACCGGCCTTGGCCGTTCCTCGGCGGCCGGGGCCTTTGCGCGCTCCGGCGGGGGCTCGACCGGCGGAACCGGACGAATCGGCGCCGCAGGCTCGACGATCGCGATCTGCGGCGGCGCGCCGGGCGGGGCGCTCGGCTGCGGCGCCGCGACGATCTTCGGCAGTCGGCCCGCGAGTCCGACCGTCGCCAGCCGATAGATGATCGGCTCGGCGCCATCCATCTGATAGACCAGCCCACTCCCGTCGAGCGCGGCCTGGGCGGCATATTCGACATCGGCGGTGAGCCGGCGCTCGCCGTCGAACGCATTCTCCGCTCCGGGCGGCAGCTCGAGCACGAAATGGCCGGTGCAGACGGTGACGTTGAGCGCGTCGTCCCGGCTCTTCACCACCGGATCCTCCATCCGGACCACCGCCGCGGCGGCGAGCGGGTCGAGGTTGCGAGGGTCGGACTTGCGGATCCGGGCGGCCTCGTCGAACACGAGCTCCTTGAGCCGGGCGTAGGTGCCGTCCGAAGCGCAGGCCTTGCGGATCCGCTCGCGCTGGGCCGCGGCGAGCTCCGCCTTGCTCTCCTGCTGCGGCGGATCCTTCTTCTTCATCCCGTCGCAACCGCCGAGCAGAAAGGCGCTTGCAGCGATGAGCAGTACCGCCTCGCGCAGCGCCATCAGAGATGCTCCAGCCGTTCGACCATCCCCCGCCAACGCAGCAAGGAAGACATCTTTCCACCGGACGTCAGTCCAGCCGCTCTCCATTCCGTCCTCCGGCGCCCCGGGTGACGAAGAGAGCCCGCCCTTCCATGTCGTCGATCGGCAGGAGGCCGACGCCCATTGCCTCGGGGGCAACACGGCTGTCGGCGGACCGGTCCCGATTGTCGCCGAGAACGAAGAGCTGGCCTGCCCCCACCCGAATCTCGGCGACGTCGTCGACGTCCGAGGGCCCCAGATCGTAGATGGCGTGCGGCCTCGCCTCGCCGGGGAATTGCTCGAGCAGACGGCGCGCCTTGCCTGTCCCTCCGTAGGATGGAGTCGGCAATTCGTCCTCGGCGACGAAACGCTGCGGAACCGGACGGCCGTTCAAGACGACGATCCCGTTGGCCATCGCGATCGTGTCGCCCGGCAGAGCGGCGATGCGCTGGACGTAGGTGAAGCGTTCCCTGACCTTGAACAGGACTATGTCGCCTCGCCTCGGCGCGGAGGGCTTCCCCATCGCGGCGAGGAAGCGGTCGTCCTTGACCAGGGTCGGAGCCATGCCTTCGCTCGGGACGTGGAACGGCTTGTAGAAGGCATGGGCGGCGACGGTCAGCAGGTTCGCCGCCGCGATCGAAAGGACGATGGCGAGCAGCAGGCCATACCAGCGCGACCACCAGCGCGACTCGTCCGGCCGGGTCCGGCTGGTCCGCCAGGTCGCGGCCATCGAGCCGGCGTAGATGACGACGATGACGAGGATCGTCGCGCCGAAGAGGCCCGTGTAGGCGGCCGGGGTCGGGACCGGCCCGGCCGCCGAGCAGAGGATGACGAGGAGCAGGAATGCCGAAGGCGCCGCCAGGAAGGCGAGCGCGAGCCGGCCGCGGCCGGTGCGGAGCAGGCCGACACCGGGGCCAAGCAGATTGAGCAGAGTGACACCGACCCGGGCCCAGCCGGGCCTGACGCCTTCGCTCATTCGAGCACGCCCTCGTGAAGGCGTAGGATCCGGTCCATCTTCGCCGCGATCCGCTCGTTGTGCGTGGCGACGAGGGCGGCGCTGCCTTCGTCGCGGACGAGCCGCAGGAATTCGGCGAAGACGATGTCGGCGGTGGCTTCGTCGAGATTGCCGGTGGGCTCGTCGGCGAGGACCAGCGCCGGGCGGTTGGCGAGGGCGCGGGCGACGGCGACCCGCTGCTGCTCGCCGCCCGACAGAGTGCTGGGACGATGGGCCAGGCGTTCGGCGAGGCCGAGCGTGCCGAGCAGCGCCCGCGCCCGCTCGTCGGCCTCCGGGCGCGCCGCGCCTTTGACGAGCTGCGGAATGACCACATTCTCCTCGGCCGTGAAGTCCGGGAGAAGATGGTGGAACTGGTATACGAAGCCCAATGTGTCGCGGCGCACCCGGGTCCGGTTGGCGTCGCTCAGCTCGGCCACTTCCTCCGCGCCGATCCGGATCGAGCCTTCGAAACCGCCTTCGAGCAGCCCGACCGCCTGGAGCAGGGTCGACTTGCCCGAACCCGACGGCCCGAGCAGAGCGACGATCTCGCCCTGACGCACCTCCAGGTTGACTCCGCGGAGCACTTCGATGGTGACCCCGCCCTGCCGGAAGCTTCGCCTCAGGCCGCTGACCTTCAGCACCTCATTCATAGCGAAGCACCTGGACCGGATCGGTGCTCGCCGCCTTCCACGCCGGGTAGAGGGTGGCGAGGAAGCTCAGCACCAGCGCCATGGCGACGATGGCGAGGACTTCGAACGGGTCGGTCTTGGCGGGCAGTTCGGTGAGGAACCGGATCGATGGGTCCCACAGGTTCTGCCCGGTCAGGAACTGGATGAAATTGACGAAGGGCTGGCGGAAATAGAGCAACAGGAAGCCGAGGCCGAGGCCGGCGAGAATGCCGATCGCGCCGATGATCACGCCGACGGTCATGAACACCTTCATAAGCCCGCGCCGGGTGGCGCCCATGGTCCGAAGGATGGCGATGTCGCGGGTCTTGGCCCGGACCAGCATGATCAGCGAGGAGAGGATGTTGAACACCGCGACCAGGATGATGATCGAGAGGATGACGAACATCGCGACCCTTTCGACCTGCAGCGCCTCGAACAGCGACTGGTTCATCGAGCGCCAGTCGGAGACGATGGCGCGGCCGCTGACGCTCGAGCGCAGCGGCGCGAGGATCTCGCCGACCCGGTCGGCGTCGATTGTCTGGACCTCGACCATCCCGACCGAATCGCCGAGCAGAAGCAGGGTCTGCGCGTCCTCGATCGGCATGATCACGAACGACTTGTCGTAATCATAGACCCCGACCTCGAAGATGGCGGCGACGTTGTAGGAGACGATCCTCGGCACCGTCCCGAACGGCGTCGTCCGCCCGTCCGGGCTGATCAGGCTGATCTGGCCGCCGACATTGGCCCCGAGCGCCTCGGCGAGGCGGGCGCCGATGGCGACGTTGCCGTCGCCGGGACGGAGCGCCTCGAGCGAGCCCGCGAGCACCTTGCCCTGAAGCGTCTGGTTGCGCAGGATGTCGGCTCGGTCCATGCCGCGGACGAGGACTCCTTCGACCCGCCCCTCGTAGCTGACCATCAAGGGCTGCTCGATCAGCGGCAGGGCGTCGGTCACTCCGGGCGTCGCCCGGGCCTGCTTGACGACGTCGCGCCAGTCGGGAAGCTGGCCGCCATAGCCCTGGACGACGGCGTGGCCGTTCAGGCCGACGATCTTGTCGAACAGCTCGGCCCTGAAGCCGTTCATCACGCTCATCACGACGATCAGGGCGGCGACTCCGAGCATCACCGCGACCAGGCTGATCGCGGCGACGAGGAAGATGAACCCCTCTCCTTTCCCGGGCAGCAGATAGCGCCGGGCGATCATCCGCTCGTAGCGGGAGAGGATCACCGGCCGTCGCCCCGGCGGAGGCCGGGGCCCCAGGGGGTGAAGAGTTCGGCGCTCGGTCTCACTGGGGTCCCAGCCTGCGCTGGGACGACGGGTCTTCCGTCAGCCTCGCCAGGGCGCTCTCGACCGACAGCTCCTCGCGCTCCCCGGTCGAGCGGCGCTTCAATTCGACCACGCCGCGCTCGAGCCCCTTGGGCCCGACGATCAGCTGCCAGGGCAGGCCGATCAGGTCCATGGTCGCGAACTTGGCGCCGCCGCGCTCGTCGCGGTCGTCGTAGAGCGTCTCGACCCCGGCCTCGGCGAGGCGGCCGTAGATCTCGTCGGCGGCGCTGGTGACGTTGCCGTCGTCGGCGCGCATGTTGATCAGGCCGACCCCGAACGGCGCGACCGGCTCCGGCCAGACGATGCCCTTGTCGTCATGGCTCGCCTCGATGATCGCGCCCATCAGGCGCGACACGCCGATGCCGTAGCTGCCCATCTCGGGATGGACCTGGTCGCCCTCGCCGGTCTGGACGGAGAGGCCCATGGACTTCGAATATTTGGTCCCGAAGTAGAAGATGTGGCCGACCTCGATGCCGCGCGACGTCAGCAGGGCGTCGCCCGCTTCGGCCTCCCGGGCCGGGTCGCGCTTCTCGTCGGTCGCGGCATAATCGGCGGTGAGGCCGGCGACGAAGCGCTGGAGCGCCTCGACGTCGTCGGAATCCACCCGAAGGCTCTCGGCCGAGCGCACCTCCGCCCAGTTGCGGTGGTAGAAGACCTCGCTCTCGCCCGACGGGGCGAGGATGATGAACTCGTGGCTGAGGTCGCCGCCGATCGGCCCGGTGTCCGCCTGCATCGGAATCGCTCGAAGGCCCATCCGGGCGAAGGTGCGCAGATAGGCGATAAACATCCGGTTGTAGCTGTGCCGGGCGCCGGCTTCGTCGAGGTCGAACGAATAGGCGTCCTTCATCAGGAACTCGCGGCCGCGCATGACTCCGAAGCGGGGGCGGACCTCGTCGCGGAACTTCCACTGGATATGGTAGAGGATTCGGGGAAGGTCGCGGTAGCTCCTCGCGCCGTCGCGGAAGATCGCGGTGATCATCTCCTCGTTGGTCGGGCCGTAGAGCATGTCGCGGTCGTGGCGGTCGCGGATCCTCAGCATCTCCGGGCCGTAGGCGTCGAAGCGTCCGGACTGGCGCCACAGGTCGGCCGACTGAAGGGTCGGCATCAGCAGCTCGACGGCGCCGGCCCGATCCTGCTCCTCGCGCACGATCCGCTCGATCCGCTTGAGCACCCGAAGGCCGAGCGGGAGCCAGGCGTAGATGCCGGCGGCGGTCTGGCGGACCAGGCCGGCTCGGAGCATCAGCCGGTGGCTGGCGATCTGGGCGTCGGCCGGAGTCTCCTTCATGACCGGCAGGAAGTAACGGGAAAGGCGCATGGCAAGCGCCTCTAGGGGCCGCCCTTCGCCAAGGCAACCGGCGGCCTCGAAGGCGGCTGTTGCCGTACCGACACAGGGGCTGAGCAAAGTATCGCAAGCCCCTGGATAGGCAGTGACAAGGTCCCGCCGCGCTCATAGCGTCCCGGCCACGAACGAAGGCGACAGCCGGGTTCGGGGAGGCCTTGGGCCCCGCATCCCCAAGCGAGGGGGGATGTGCGCGGGCCGGGGCATCTTACAAGGGGGTCGGCGCGCAAGCGCCGCGACGGTGCCCGGGCAGCGATGCCCGGGCACTTTTGCTTTGCCCGGCCCGAGCCCGAAATGTTGTCAAAGGTGCCGCGCAGCGCGGTCCCGGCGGCGGGAAACGGCGCAAGTCCGCCGGTCCCGCGCCGACAATCGCCGATAATGTTGCAGCGATCGCGATCGCGCGGGCGGAAAGCGCCGGGACGGTCGGTGAAGCTGATGCGGATGTCGTTCCAGTCGGTCGCCACGCGCGAGAAGACGAGATGTCCGGACGTTATCCCGCCGCCGAAGATCAGCGTGTCGGCGCCGGCCCAGTCGCTCGACTGATAGTCGAGGATCGAATCGTCGCCGTCGCCCGGGTTGTAGACATAGGTGTCGTTGCCGGAGCCGCCCTGCAGATTGTCGTTGCCGAGTCCGCCGATGAGCGTGTCGGCGCCGGCCCCGGTCGTGACGACGTCATTGCCGGCGCCCGCTTGCACGATGTCGTCGAGGCTGCTGCCGTGGATCGTGTCGTTGCCCGCGGTCTGCTGGTCCTTGACGTATCGGGCCATCAGCTGGGCATGGTTCCAGGTCGTGCCGTCGGCGAAGACAATCGCTTCGAGGCCGGCATCCCCCCAATTCTGGTTGTCGACGAGAATCGACCCGGCCTGGCCAATGAAGCCGATGCGCATGTCGTTCCAGTCGCCGGCGACGCGCGAGAAGAGCAGCGACCCGGGGGCGATGCCGGGGCCGAATATCAGCGTGTCGGTCGTCCCGCTGTCGTTCGACCCGTAATCGAGCAGATAATCGTCGCCGTCGCCGGGATTGTAGACGTAGGAGTCGGCGCCCGCGCCGCCCTGGAGATTGTCGTTGCCGGGTCCGCCCGCGAGCAGGTCCGCGCCGGCCCCGCCGACGAGGGAATCCGTCCCCGCTCCGCCGTAGACGGCATCGTTGCCGTTGCCCCCGCCGAGCGAATCGTCGCCATTGCCGCCGGCCAGGGTGTCGTCGCCGTCGACCCCGGCGAGGACGTCGTTGCCGTCGAGGCCGTCGATCCGCTCACCGGCCCAGCTGCCGGTGATGGTGTCCGCCGCGGCCGTGGCGAGGGTCGCGAGCCAGAGGCTGGCTATGTCGCCGGCGTCGAGGCCGTCCTCGGCGACGAAGTGGAACTGCTCGACGGCCGCGGCGGCCGAGCCCCACTGGTTGGCGAGGACGATGCCCCGCGCGGGGTCGCCGAAGTGGAGCTGGAGGTCGTTCGTGCCGGCGATGCGCGTCACTCGCAGGCCGGCCGAATCGAGCTCGCTCGAGAAATAGATCGTGTCGTCGGCGCCGCTCTCCTCGACGATCCTATCGAGGCCGTCGCCGGACGCGTAGACGTACATGTCGCTGCCCGAGCCGCCCTTCAGCAGGTCGTTGCCCGGGCCTCCGACGAGGCGGTCGACGCCGGCGTTGCCGCGCAGCTCGTCGTCGCCCTCGTAGCCGAAGACGATCTGGTCGTAGACGGGCGCCCGGACGACCGACCAGCCCTGGGCGCCCGGGACTTCGCGGTCGTAATAGGTGATCCCCGGGTCGAGCAGGTCGTCGCCGGCGGTGCCGTGGACCGCCGTCGCCTCGCCGAACAGCCAGCGCCAGCCGGTGGCGCTGAGGACATAGTCCTCGCCGATCCCCATCGCCGAGGCGATATTGAACAGGAGCGAGCCCTGGTCCTCGTACCAGGCGGTCCAGGGATGGCGGTACGGCGCCCCGCCCGAAGGCCCCTCGCCGGCGACCGTGACCGTCCCGCCCCCGCCGCTCGTGCCCATCCGCGAGGTGAAGAAGGAGGGCTCGTCCGCGATGAACCTGGCGACGAACGAGTCGAAATCGCCGGAGATCTCGCCGGTGGCGGGATCGAGGGTCAGGCCGGCGAACAGCTCGAGATAGCTGTAGGCCGGCGCGGCCGCGAGCGTGTCGGCGACCATCGCCTCGGCGAGCGCGGTGACGTCGTCGAGCCAGGTCGGCGACGACGGGTCGAGCTGCCCGACCTGCCGGAGCATGGCGTGGAAGGGCACCAGGGTGGGGTTGTGCGCCGCCTGGAGGAGGAACTGGACACCGAGCTGCTTGACCAGCTGCGGCCATTCCTCGGCGAGCCGCTCGCGCTGATGGTCGTTGCTGATTTCCAGCGGCCGTCCGGTGAGGACCTCGAACACCTTCAGATAATGCGGGTGGTCGGGATCCTCCGGAAGCGAGGTGTCGACCCCGACCCAGCGGTAGAGGATGTCGATGAAGCCGCCGTCGGCGAAATCCTGGAACGTCTCGAAATCGTGATCGGCATAGACAAGCTCCTCGACCATCGCCTCGAGCGTCGGATCGAAGAACATCGCCGTCATGAGATCGGCGTTGGCGGCCGAGGCGGGGAGATTGGGAAGGGTCGGAAGGTCGCCGAGGTCGGCCCCGTCGGGAATGACGGCGCGGGCGCCGGTCTCATCGAGGGCGAAGCGGACGCTGGCCATGGCCCGGCCGGTGCCGTCGGTCCGGACATAGGTTCCGGTTCGGGCGAGGACGTTGCCGGAGACGTCGGCGTCGACCTGCGTGAAGGCGAGGTTGAAGCGGAGGATTCCCGCCTGCGCCATCGTCATCATCTCTTCGGGAGTCGAGGCCCCGTCCGAGTCGAGATCGCGCCACACCCTGAGGTCGGCGAAGGCGGGGTCGGCCGAATCGATTCGGCCGTCATTGTTGGAATCGAGCGTCCTGAGCTCGTCATAGCCGTCGACATGAGCGCTTCCGAACAGCTCCCCGACTCCGTCGACAAGGCCGTTATGGTTGGAATCGAGCAGGAGCAGCCCGTCGTGCGGGCTCACCCAGCCCACCCGCTCGGCGACCCCGTCGCCGTCGAGGTCGAAAGAGGTGAGGCTCGAGGCGAGCGGCCTGAGCTCGATCCCGTCGCCGTCGAGGTCGAGCACGACCGGGTCGGAGAGCAGATCCTCGATCAGGTCGTAAATGTCGCGGATGAGGTCGTTGACGCCGAGATCGTGCGTCAGTCCGAACAGATATTCGCCTATCTCGCCGCCGCCGAGCGCTCCGACGATGCCGCCGGCGATCGCACCGACGATCATTCCCGGAAGGCCGAAAACCGAGCCGCCGATCGCGCCGCCCAGGGCCCCCGCGAATGCCCCGCCGAACGCCCGGCCGAGCAGGCCGCCCATCAGTTCGTCGGCCAGGCGGATGTCGCCTCGTGCCAGCGCCTCGGCGATCGCCTGCCGCGTCTCGTAGGCGTCGTAGGCGATCAGCGCCGCGCCGACGGCCTCGCCGGCGACCCTGAGCCAGAATTTCAGCGCCGATTCCGGCATATCGGGAAAATGCCCGTACTCGGCCGGATCGGCGCCCTTCAATTCGGGCTGCGCGTCCCGGAAACGCTCCACCATGTCCCACGTCCGGGCGATGCCGTCGTCGACGTTGATCCGCAGATTGCCGTTGGGATCGAAGAACTTGCCGCGGTTGATGCCGTCCTCCCCGGCGATTACTCCGCCGAGACGAAAATCGTCGAGCTGGGCCGCGGCCGTCTCGCTGCCGAGGCGAATTCGGTCGCTGAAATCGTCCGCCCAATCCCGGACGAAGCTCTCCGGGCTGAGCTCGGGATGAGCGTTCAGCAGAGCCTTGAAGGCGGACGAACGCAGGAAGTCGTCGCTTGCGAAGAGCTTGACGTGGGAAAGGTCTCCGTTCTGGGCGAGGCCAGGGATTGTTTTCTCAAGAAGCGAGCGCTCGCCAGCCCCTGGACCTTCATATCCGATGACCGGCTCGACGCGAATGCTGTTGGCTGTGACGTGAGCATTCCACCAAGTCTCTCTTGCCGCGCGGACGTCGGACGGAAGGAGGCGGGACAGGAATTCCTCCTGAATGACGGAGTTTGTTACGATCCCATAACCATGACCGTTGTAGAATCTAATTAGCTCGTCGAGAAATCCGGCGGGGTTGCCGACCGCACCACCGTTTCCCCACCCCGTTGCCAAAAAACCGTTGTCGAGAACGATTACGCCTGCTCCGTTCCCCGGCATGGTCTAGAAGTTCTCCCCAATAACCCGTGGCCGGAGCATTATCGTCGCCCAAGCCTCCCATTCCCGGAGGCCGCGGTCTAAATTATAATCTGTGGTGCGCGGCACGATCGGGTTGGAATAGAAAAAACGCTTCATGGCTAGTACTACGCTGCTCCCATGAAAAATATATAATCTATCCGTGTAGGACGGGTAACAGACAGATGCTGCAATCCCGGAAAACATAGGAAAGTACTTCTTGAATAAATCAGCCAATCGCTCGCACCTCGGATCTTTGAATGTCGGAGGTTTTGCCGATAGATCTTCGAGGTCGATCTCAAACGGAGGGAATGGATAGACAGAGACTTCCATCTCCCTGTCGGCGGGCTCGAAATCCGGCGCCGAGAACCGCTTGTAATAGGCCTCCCAGCTCGCCTGCGCTAACTCCCCGTCGGAATCGCGCTCGATCCTCTCCGATTCGTCGATCATCCGCTCGTGGAGCGAGCGCGCATAGGCCGGGATGTCGAAGCTTTCCGGCGCCTTGAGGATCAGCCGCAGATAATCCTCGAGATGCGGCAGGGCGAAGCCGAGCCGGGCCTCGAAATCCGGGTCGTGCCGCGACGCCGGGCCGACCCCGAGCGCCCCGCAATCGTGCCGGTAGCACCACAGCACCGCCTCGTCGAACGACCCGCATTCGCGGATCACGGCGCCGTCGCGCAGGTTGAGCCGAGCCTCGATGGCCTCGCAGCCGCTCACGACCCGTTCGCGCCCGGCATCGCCTCGCTCGTCGTTCGGAAGAGCCCGATCATCGCCGGCGATATCTTGTCCACGATCGAAGGGCCCCCTTCCCCGTCGGTTCGGCCTCCTCCTTGCCGCCATCGGGGCCGCGACCGCAATCGATAAGGTGGTTAAACCGCCGGAACGGAGCAGCTTTTTCAGGCGTCGGGGGTCCTGGGGACGTGAGCAGGGCGGCCGGTCGGCTGCTGGAAGCGGCGGCGGCAGACGCCCGAAGTTGCCAAAACCGCCCCCAGCGCCTACATAAGACAAGCTGACGTCGCCTGCGACGGATTTCGGCGCCCCTCAAGCGGCCCCGCCTTCCCTTTCAAGCTTCTCGCCCACGCCCGCGGCCTCCGCCGCGCCGCGCGGCCATCAAATGCCGGCCCGCGCGCCGAGGGAGATTTAAAGCATGGCGAAGGAAGCGACTCTCACCGTCGAGGGCGAGATCGACGAAATCTATCCGGACGGGCGCTTCGGCGTGATGCTCGACAACCAGCACAGGGTGATCGTCTACACCGCCGGCAAGATGCGGCGATTCCGGATCCGCTCGGTGGTCGGCGACCGGGTCCATGTCGAGATGACCCCCTACGACCTCACCAAGGGCCGACTCATCTTCCGCGAGCGCACCCCCGGCCAGGGGCCGAACAGCGGCGCCCGCCGCCCCGGCGCGAAACGCTAGATCGCCCATGAAAGCGCTACTTTCATGGGGACCCGAAGATAAGGCCCCGCAAGCGGGGAAGGAGATTTAACATGGGCGGCACCCCCGACAGCACCCGAACCCCGATCAAGCCCTTCCTGATCGCCAAGGACGAGGACGGCAACGTCCGGCTCACCCTTCGCGAGACCCGCTACAACGGCCAGGGCTATCCGATCGTCACCGTCACGCTCCACGACGAGCCCTTCCCCACCGCCACCGCGGCGCGCGCCTATGCCAAGGAGCATTTCGGCGCCGAGCCGGGGCAGTTCGCGAGCAAATGACGGCGATTTAACGCCGTCATCCCGGCGCAAGCCGGGACCCAGGAACACCGTCGGCGGCGAACCGGCACGATCCGTGTTCCTGGGTCCCGGCCTTCGCCGGGATGACGCCTTCCAAGACCCGATTACCCGACAGATTCACCTGTCAAGACAAGGAAAAGATCATGGCTACCGGCACCGTCAAATTCTTCAACAACGACCGCGGCTACGGCTTCATCACCAACGAGGCCGGCGGCCCCGACGCGTTCGTCCACATCACCGCGGTCGAAGCCGCCGGGATGGGCTCGCTGCGCGAGGGCCAGCGGGTCAGTTACGAGCTCGAGACCGGCCGCGACGGCAAGTCGTCGGCGGTCGGCCTTTCCGACGCGGGCTGACCTGATCCGTCATCCCGGCGGAAGCCGGGACCCAGGAATCGAAGCCTGTTCGGACAGGGCGGTGTTCCTGGGTCCCGGCCTTCGCCGGGATGACGCTCACGCGCGCTCCGTCCGGCGCTTGCGCCTCAGCGCGGCCTGGGCGGCGGCCAGCCGCGCGATCGGGACCCGGTAGGGCGAGGCGCTGACGTAATCGAGGCCGACCTTCTCGCAAAAGGCGATCGAGGCCGGGTCGCCGCCATGCTCGCCGCAGATGCCGAGCTTGAGGCCGGGCTTCGCGCCCCTCCCCCGCTCGGCGGCGATCGCGATCAGCTCGCCGACCCCGGCCTCGTCGATCGAGACGAACGGGTCGCGCTCGAAAATCCCCTTCTCGACATAATGAGTGAGGAAGCGGCCGGCGTCGTCGCGGCTGACGCCGAGAGCGGTCTGGGTGAGGTCGTTGGTCCCGAAGCTGAAGAATTCGGCCTCGGCGGCGATGTCCGCGGCCCGGAGCGCGGCGCGGGGAAGCTCGATCATCGTGCCGACGAGATAGTCGACCCGAAGGCCCTGCTCGGCGAAGACGGCCTCGGCGGCATCGTCGATCAGCGCCTTGATGATTCGAAGCTCGGCGGCCGTGGCGACGAGCGGGACCATCACCTCGGGGATCGGCGCCTTCCCCCCCTCCCTCGCCACCGCGACCGCCGCCTCGAAGATGGCGCGGGCCTGCATCTCGTAGATCTCGGGATAGCTGATTCCGAGCCGGCAGCCGCGGTGGCCGAGCATCGGGTTGAACTCGTGGAGCTCGGCGACCCGGCGCCTCAGCGCCTCGATGCCGACCCCGGCGCCGGCGGCGACCTCGGCCAGCTCGGCTTCGCCGTGGGGGAGGAATTCGTGGAGCGGCGGATCGAGCAGCCGGATCGTCACCGGAAGCGGCGCCATGATCCGGAAGATCTCCTCGAAGTCGCCGCGCTGGGCGGGGAGAAGCCTGGCCAGAGCGGAGCGGCGGCCCGCCTCGTCGGCGGCGACGATCATCTGGCGGACGTTGGCGATGCGCTCGGAATCGAAGAACATATGCTCGGTGCGGCAGAGGCCGATGCCCTCGGCTCCGAACTCGCGGGCTGTGCGGCAGTCGAGCGGCGTCTCGGCGTTGGTGCGCACGCCGAGGCGGCGGTGGGCGTCGGCCCAGGCCATCAGGGTCCCGAAATCGCCGACCAGCTCGGGCTGGACGGTGGCGACGGCGCCGAGCATGACCTCGCCGGTCGAGCCGTCGAGGGTGATCACCTCCCCCTCCCCGACCTCGATCGCGCCGACCCGCATCCGCCGCGCCGAATAGTCGATCGAGATCGTGCCGGCGCCGCTGACGCAGGGCCGGCCCATGCCCCGGGCGACGACGGCGGCGTGGCTGGTCATTCCGCCCCGGGCGGTGAGGATCCCTTCCGCCGCGTGCATGCCGTGGATGTCCTCGGGGCTGGTCTCGACCCGGACCAGGATGACCTTCTCGCCGAGGCTCTTGCGGTGCTCGGCGGTGTCGGCGTCGAACACCGCCGCCCCCGACGCAGCGCCCGGCGAGGCGGGAAGGCCCTTGGCGATCACCCGGCGCTCGGCCTTCGGGTCGAGAGTCGGGTGGAGCAGCTGGTCGAGCGCCTGCGGGTCGATGCGGAGGACCGCCTCCTCCTCGCCGATCAGCCCTTCGCCGGCCATGTCGACGGCGATTCGAAGCGCGGCCTTGGCGGTGCGCTTGCCGGAGCGGGTCTGGAGCATGAACAATTTGCCGCGCTCGACCGTGAACTCGATGTCCTGCATGTCGCGATAATGGCGCTCGAGCAGGTCGAAGACGCGCGCCAGCTCGGCGAACACCCCGGGCATCGATTCCTCCATCGACTCCGCCTTCGCCCCCGCCGACTCGCGCGCGGCCCGGGTCAGATATTGGGGAGTGCGGATTCCGGCGACGACGTCCTCCCCCTGGGCGTTGATCAGATATTCGCCGTACCAGGCGCGCTCGCCGGTCGAGGGGTTGCGGGTGAAGGCGACCCCGGTGGCGGAGGTCTCGCCCATGTTGCCGAAGACCATCGCCTGGACGTTGACCGCGGTGCCCCAGTCGCCGGGGATGTTGTTGAGACGGCGGTAGGTCTTCGCCCGGTCGGACTGCCAGGAGCCGAACACGGCGCCGACCGCGCCCCACAATTGCTCCTGGACGTCGTCGGGAAAGGGCCGGCCGAGCTCCTCGGCGACGATCTCGCGGTAGCGGGCGGTGAGGCGCCTCCAGTCGCCGGCCTCGAGCTCGGTGTCGAGATGGACGCCCTTGTCCTCCTTGGCGATCTCGAGCGCTTCCTCGAACAGATCGTGCTTCAGGCCGAGGACGACGTTCGAATACATCTGGATGAAGCGGCGGTAGCTGTCCCAGGCGAAGCGCGGGTCGCCGGACGTCGCGGCGAGGCCGTCGACGGTCAAATCGTTGAGCCCGAGGTTGAGGACGGTGTCCATCATGCCGGGCATCGACACCCGGGCGCCGGAGCGGACCGAGACGAGGAGCGGGTCGGCCGGGTCGCCGAAGCGCTTGCCGGTGACCGCCTCGATATGGGCGAGGCCTTCGGCGACCTCGGCGCGCAGGCTGTCGGGGAAGGCCTCCCCTTCGGCGTAATAGCGGGCGCACATCTCGGTGGTGATGGTGAAGCCGGGCGGCACCGGAAGGCCGATCGAGGCCATCTCGGCGAGGTTGGCGCCCTTGCCGCCGAGGAGGTTCTTATTGCCCGCCTCCCCGTCCGTGACTCCGCCGCCGAAGCGGTAGACGTAGCGGGTCATCGCACTCCCCCGTCATGCTGAACTTGATTCAGCATCCAGAGCAGCGCTGCTCCAAGCCCGGTGAGCGCGGCCCGGCGTCGGCGCGGCTCGACCCTGGACCCTGAAACAAGTTCAGGGTGACGGCTTTGCGCGGTTCCAGCGCCCCTTCCCACCTTCACCCTTCGATCCTCGAGAAATCGGCGACCCGGTGGACGGCGTGGCGGATCCGGGTGAGGAGGATGAGTCGGGTCTCGCGCTTCTCGGGATCGGGATCGTTGACCGTGACATGGTCGAAGAAGGCGTCGACGGGCGCCCGAAGGGTGGCGAGCGCGGCCATCGCGCCTTCGAAATCCTCCGCCTCGAGCGCCGCCTCGACCTTCGGCTCGAGCCGGTCGAGCGCGGAGTCGAGCGCATCCTCCTGGGGCAGCGGCGGGTAGGAGAAGAAGCTGCTCCGATGGCCGCCGTCCCACCCTTCCTTCCTCAGGATGTTGGCGGCGCGCTTGTAGCCGGCGAGCAGGTCGGCGCCCTCCCTGGTCTCGACGAAGGCCTGGAGCGCCTTCACCCGGGCGAGCAGCCGGACGAGATCGTCCTCGCCGGCGCCATTTTCCTTCCTGGCGGCGAAGACGGCGTCGATGAGGTCGTGGCGAACTCCGGCCTCGCGCTGCTGGACCTTGAGGCGGTCGGCGAAGAATTCGAGCACCGCCTCCTTGAGGTCGTTCGCCTCCTCGATGATCGCTCCGCGCTCGATCCGCGGGGTCAGGGACGAATCCCAGCGCACCACGACCCGCTCGCCGTGCCGGTAGGTGAAGGAACCGACCTCGGCGGTGATCTCATGCTCGTCGTCGTCGTCCTCGATGAGGTCTGGGAAGGTGACCGAGGCGAGCGCCCCGAGCCTCGAGACGATGAGCAGGACCGCGGCCTGGACGAGGACGTCGGCGAGCGGGATCCGAAGGCCGTTGCGGGTCAGGATCTGGAGGAAGCCCAGGGCGGCTCGGCGAAGCGCGAACGGGTCGCGCGAGCCGGTCGGCTTCTCGCCGATCGAGAAGAAGGAGACGAGGGTGTCGAGCCGGTCGGCGACGTTGACGGCGACGGTGACCGGATCGGTCGGGACGTCGTCGCCCTGGCCGCCCGGCTTGTAATGATCGCCGATGGCGGCGGCGACGGCCTCCCCCTGGCCCTGGGCCCGGGCGAGATAGGCGCCGAGCGTGCCCTGGAGCTCGGGGAACTCGCCGACGCTCTGGGTGACGAGGTCGGCCTTGGCGAGGCGGGCGGCGGCGCGGACCTGGTCCCGAAACCCCTCTCCCTGCAGGGGAGAGGAAGGGGCCCGCTCGGCGGAGCCGAGTGGGGGGGCGAGGGCCTTGCCTCCGCCTGCCCTGCCCTCACCCCGCTCGCCTTCGGCGAGTCGACCCTCTCCCCTGGAGGGAGAGGGTTTTATCAGGCGCTCCTTGACCAGCCACTGCGCCAGCTTCTCGACCCGGAGCGCCTTGTCCGCGACCGTTCCGAGCTTCTCGTGGAAGACGATGTCGCCGAGCTTCTTCGCCTGCGCCTCGAGCGGGACCTTGAGGTCCTGCTCCCAGAAGAACTTCGCGTCGGACAGGCGCGCCGAGAGGACCCGCTCATTGCCCCGGACGATCGAGGCGCCGCCGTCGGTCGCGTCGATATTGGCGGTGCAGACGAAATGGGGGGCGAGATTGCCCGCCCCGTCGGTGCAGGCGAAATATTTCTGGTTGGTGCGCATGGTGAGCTGGATCACCTCGCGCGGGACCTCGAGGAAGGCGGGGTCGAAGCTTCCGAGCAGGGGCACCGGCCATTCGGCGAGGCCGGCATTCTCGGCGACCAGGCCCTCGTCCTCGACCAAAGCGAGGCCGGCGGCGGCGGCGGCGGCCCGCGCGCCCTCGGAGACGATCCGGCGCCGCTCGGCGGGGTCGACGACGACGTGGCAGGCCTGGAGCTTCTCGACATAATCGTGGGCGCCGCCCAGCGTGATGATGCCGGGATGGTGGAAGCGGTGGCCGACGGTGGCGGCGCCGCTTCGAACGCCCGCGATCTCGAAATCGACGATCTCCTCGCCGAGCAGGGCGACGATGCCCTGCAGGGGCCTGACCCAGCGGGGGCTTTCGGTCGAGACCGAGGCGGTGCCCCAGCGCATCGACTTGGGCCAGGGAAAAGCGCGGACGATCGCCGGTATCGCTTCGGCGAGCACCGCCGAAGTGGCCCGGCCGGGCTTGTCGACGATGGCGAAATAGACTCCGTCGCGTTCCTCGAGCTGGTCCTGAGTCAGGCCGGTCTTGCGAAGGAACCCTTCGAGAGCCTGCGGCGGCGCGGACGAGCGGGGCCCCTTGGTCTCCTCGCGCACCGCCGCGGTTTCGGCCGGAAGATTGCGGGCGATGAGGGCGAGGCGGCGCGGAGTGGCGTAGGTCTCGATCGCCTCGGCGGCGAGGCCGGCACTTGAGAGCTGCTCTGAAAAGAGCCGCGCAAGATCCTGCCGCGCCTTGCCTTGCATGCGCGCCGGGATTTCTTCGGAGAGGAGCTCGAGGAGGAAATCAGGCATCTAAATCCTCCCCGGGACGGGGAGGGGGACCGCCGCGCGAAGCGCGGTGGTGGAGGGGGTCGGTCGCTGCCGCTACGATGGCGGAGGCAACGCCGTCTGGATCCCTGAGCACGTCTCCTGCCGCTATCCGCAATGTTCGATAACCTCGCGCCTGGAAGAAAGCGTCGCGCCTTTCATCTCGCTGCGGCCTGTCGCCTCTGTCGTGCGCCTCGCCGTCGACTTCGACGACAAGCTTCGAGCTGCCGCAGTAGAAGTCGGCGACATACGGGTCGATCGGGTGCTGCTTGCGGAATGTGACTCCGCCGGCGGAGCGGCGGATACGCTGCCATATCAGCACTTCCGGCAGGCTCATCGTTCGGCGGAGCTTGCGCGCCTTGTAGACGGTGGGCCGGCGCAATTTGCCCCGCCCCCCTCCACCCCCGGCCTTCGGCCGGCGGTCCCCCTCCCCGTCCCGGGGAGGATTTGAGTCCCCGCTCACGCCGGCCACCCGTTCTTTTCCATCCAGGACTGGCAGGCGCCTTTGGCGAGGTCGCGGACCCGGCCTATGTAGGCCTGGCGTTCGGCCACCGAGATGACGCCCCGCGCCTGCAGGGTGTTGAAGATGTGGCTGGCCTTGATCGCCTGGTCGTAGGCGGGGAGCGGGAGCCTGGCCTCGATGCAGCGGGCATTCTCCTCGGCGGCGTCGCGGAACCAGCGGAACAGGGTCTCGGTGCTCGCCACCTCGAAATTGTACGCGCTGAACTGCTTCTCGTTCTCGAGGAAGACCTCGCCGTAGGTGACGCCCTCGTCGTTGAAGGCGAGGTCGTAGACGTTGTCGACGCCCTGGACATACATGGCGAGCCGCTCGAGGCCGTAGGTCAGCTCGCCAGCGACGGGCTTGCAGTCGTAGCCGCCGACCTGCTGGAAATAGGTGAACTGGGTGACCTCCATGCCGTCGCACCAGACTTCCCAGCCCAGGCCCCAGGCGCCCAGCGTCGGCGATTCCCAATCGTCCTCGACGAAGCGGATGTCGTGCCGGAGGAAATCGATGCCGATCGCGGCGAGGCTTCCGAGATAGAGGTCCTGCAAGTTCGCCGGGCTCGGCTTCAGGATGACCTGATATTGGTAATAATGCTGGAGCCGGTTCGGATTCTCGCCGTAGCGGCCGTCGGTCGGGCGGCGGCAGGGCTGGACGTAGGCGGCCTTCCAGGGATCGGGGCCGAGCGAGCGAAGCGCCGTGGCCGGGTGGAAGGTGCCCGCCCCCATCTCGACGTCGTAGGGCTGGAGGATCAGGCAGCCGTGACGGCTCCAGTAAGCGTGGAGGGTGAGGATCAGCGACTGGAAGCTGGGCGGCCGGTCCAAAGTCTTCGTACCTGCGGGCAAGGAGGACGCTCGCTCTGGCGCAGGAGCGGGGCGCGGGTCAAGCCGAGCCATGCGATTGACCGGCCGGGGCAAAAGCCGCGACAGCACGGCCAAGCGGGCAATGTGTCGGGTGGGCGTGATATGAGCTTAAGATCGCTGACTTTTTCCAGGCCGGCGTGGCTGGTGGCGCTGGCCTTCCTGGCCTCGCCCGCGGCGGCCGTGCCTTCGGCCAAAGCGGATGCGGTGAAGGACGTTCGGGCTGCCCGGGCGCAGGCCGAGCCTCGCCCGGCGCTCTGGCTGCTCGCCG
>DASVVX010000149.1:0-16044 GCA_036386295.1 Allosphingosinicella sp. | reverse complement strand
CTCCTCGGTGATCGCCCCCTCGAGCGCCTGGCCGAGCAGCGGCGACACTTCGAGCGAGCGCATCCGGGTGGCGACCGCGGTCTTGACCATGCCGCCGAGCCGCTCCTGGTCGAGCGCCTCGAGAAGGTCCGCGATCAGCCTCGATCCGCCCTGCCGGAGCCGTCCTTCGGGCGGAGGATTGGCGAGGAAGCGGCCGATCGCTCCGGCGACGTCGACGCTCCGCATCCGCCTCGCCACCACCTTGGGGATGAGGAAGTTCTCCCGCAGGAAAGCGGCCAAAGCGGCGCCGATCCGGTCCTTGTTGCGCGGGATGATCGCGGTGTGCGGGATCGGCAGTCCGAGCGGGTGGCGGAACAGGGCGGTGACCGCGAACCAGTCGGCGAGGCCGCCGACCATCGCCGCCTCGGCGAACGCCTTGACGAAGCCGAGCGCCGGCCAGGTCTCGTCCCAGGCGTTGGCGGCGAGGAACAGGGCGGCCATCGCGACCAGCATGCCGGTGGCGATGACCCGCATCTCGCGGATGCCGTGGCGGGGCGATTCAGCGGGGACCATGGTCGCCCAATCCGCGCGGCGCGGCTTGGTTCACTCGGCCGCCTGCGGGGCGGGCCGCTTCCCCTCGTCCTCGGGCCGGTAGGTGAGGATTCGGCGGAAGCGGCGGCTGAGCCCCTGCTCGAAGCTGTCGGCGAGGTGGAAGCCGGCCGGGACGATGACGAGGGTGAGCACGGTCGACAGGATCAGCCCGCCGATCACGACCACCCCCATCGGCGCGCGCCAGCTGCCGTCGCCGGTGAAGGAGAGGGCGATCGGAAGCATTCCTGCGACCATGGCGACGGTGGTCATGACGATCGGCTGGGCGCGCTTGTGGCCGGCGTCGACGATCGCCTCGTCCTTCGGCACGCCCTTGGCGATCTCCTCGATCGCGAAGTCGATCAGGAGGATCGAGTTCTTGGCGACGATCCCGAGCAGCATGAGCAGGCCGATCATCACCGGCAGCGACATCGCGTTGCCGGTGAGATGGAGCGCGATCGCCCCGCCGAGCGGCGCGAGCAGCAGCGAGCCCATGTTGACGAAGGGCGGAAGCACCCTCTTGTAGAGCAGCACCAGCACCGCGAAGACGAGGAACACGCCGGCGACGACGGCGAGGATGAAGTTGTTGACCAGCTCGGCCTGCCACTTGGCCGCCCCGACCTCCACCTTCTCGACCCCGTCCGGCAGCCTGGCGACCGACGGCAGGGCCTCGATCTTCGCCATCGCGTCGCTGGTGACGATGCCCGGAGCGAGGTCGGCGCCGATCGAGGTGCGCCGCCGCTGGTTGTAGCGCTTCACCTCGCTCGGGCCGGCGCCGAAGCTGATCTCGGCGACGTGCTTGAGGGGCACCGAGCCTCCGATCGCGGTCGGCACCGGCAGGTTGGCGATCGTGTCGATGTTGCGCCGCGAGGTGAGCGGCATCGCGACCCGGATCGGAACCTGGCGGTCGGAGAGCGAGAATTTGGCGCTGTTCTGGTCGATGTCCCCCAGCGTGGCGATCCGGATCGACTGGCTGAGCGCCGCCGTCGTCACGCCGAGGTCGGCGGCGAGGTCGAGCCTCGGCTTGATCGTGATCTCGGGCCGCTGAAGCTCGCCGTTGATCCTCGGCGCCCGGATCTCGGGCAGCCTGCGCATCTCGGCGATGATCTTCTCGGCCGCCTGCTCGATCCGGGCCGGATCGTCGCCGACCAGGGTGAGGTTGAGGTCCCGCCCGCTCTGGTTGCCGGCCTGCGACTGGAAGTTGATCCGGGCGTCGGCGATCCCCTGAAGCTCGGGCGCATAGGCGCGCTCGAACTCGACGCTGCTCCTCGTCCGGTCCTTCTTCAGAGTGACGAACAGCTCGGCGCTGGTCGGGCTTACGTCCGCGAAGGCATTCTCGACCTCGGGCTTCGTGCGCAGCAGCCGGACGACCTTGTTGGCGACCGCGTTGGTCCGCTCCAGCGTCGAGCCCGGCGGCATCTCGATCTGAACCTGGCTGAAGTCGAGGTTGAGCGGCGGCTGGAAGGTCATCGGCAGGGTCGCGAACGAGAAGACCGTGGCGGCGAAGGCGACGACTCCGATGAACACCGTCTTCCAGCGGTTCCTGAGCGACCAGCGCAGCATCCCGACATAGCGGTCCATCAGCCAGCCCTCGCCATGCTTGGCCGGGCCCTTCGCCTTGAGGAAATAGGCGGCGGCGAGCGGCGTGATCAGCCTCGCCACGGCGAGGCTGGTGAGCACGGCGGCGACGACGGTGAAGCCGAAATTCTTGAAGAACTGGCCCGAAATGCCCGGCATCAGCCCCACCGGCATGAACACGGCGACGATCGAGAAGGTGGTCGCGACGACGGCGAGGCCGATCTCGTCGGCCGCGTCGATCGCCGCCTGATAGGCCGATTTGCCCATCCGCATGTGCCGGACGATATTCTCGATCTCGACGATCGCGTCGTCGACGAGGACGCCCGCCACCAGGCTGAGCGCGAGCAGGCTGAGGCCGTTCAGCGAGAAGCCCATCAGGTCCATGAACCAGAAGGTCGGGACGGCCGAGAGCGGGATGGCCAGGGCCGAGATCAGCGTCGCGCGCCAGTCGCGAAGGAAGAGCAGGACGACGAGGACCGCGAGGACGGCGCCCTCGACCATCGCTTCCATCGCGCTGTGGTATTGCGACTTCACATAGTCGACGCTGCTGAACATCTCGGTGAACCGGACCTTGGGGTTCGCCTTCTCGAGGTCCCTCAGGGCCTTCATCGCATTCTCGTAGACGGTGACGTCGGAATAGCCCTTGGCGCGGGTGATCCGGAAGCTGAGCACCTGCCGGCCGTTCATCGTCGCCAGGCTGCGCTGCTCGGCATAGGCGTCGCGCACGTCCGCGATCGCCGACAGCTTCACCGAACGCCCGCCCGGCAGCGCGATCTGGGTCTCGCCCAGGGCATAGGCATTGGCCGCGTTGCCGAGCACCCGCACCGACTGCTCCGAGCCGGCGATCTCGGCCCGGCCGCCGGCGGCGTTGAGGTTGACCTGGCGAAGCTGGGCGTTGACCTGGACGGCGGTGATCCCGTGGGCCTGCATCTTGGCCGGATCGAGGACGACTCGGATCTCGCGGCTGACCCCGCCCGAGCGGCGGACCTCGGCCATGCCCTCGACCGAGAGCAGCCGCTTGGCGACATTGTTGTCGACGTACCAGCTCAGCTCCTCGAGCGACATGTCGCTGGTTTCGGCCGAATAGATTCCGAGCGGGCCGCCGGCGATGTCCACCCGGGTCACCCGCGGCTCCAGGATCCCCTCCGGAAGGTCCGAGCGGATGTTGGCGACGGCGTCGCGGACGTCGTTGACTCCGCGGTCGACCGGCGTTCCGATGACGAACTGGACGAAGGTCTGCGACGAGCCCTCGCCGACCGTCGAGGCGATCTCGTCGACCCCGTTGATCCCCCGCACCGCCGCTTCGATGCGCTGGGTGACCTGGGTCTCCATCTCGGTCGGGGCCGCGCCCGGCTGGGAGACGAAGATGACGGCGGCGGGAAATTCGATGTCGGGATTGTCGTTGACGTCCATGCGCATGAAGCTGACCAGCCCGAGCAGGGTCAGCGCCGCGAACAGCACGAGCGGGAAGATCGGGTTGCGTATCGCCCAGCTGGAGATATTGCGCATCGGCTGCAACCTAAGGTGCGGGGTGACGAGGGGCAATGCCCGTGCGTATCCCTGGACTGCAGCGGGTCCTTCGATACGAGCCTTCGCCTTCGCTCAGTCTCTACTCAGGAGGAGCGGACGGAGACCCATTTCGCGCTCATCCTGACTTGTCGAACCGGCGTATCGAAGGATCACTCCGCCGGCTGAACCGCGACCGGGCCCTGGCCCTTCTCGCCGCCGTAGGTCAGCATCTTGCCGACCTTCGGCCCGAGCCAGCGCTCGAAGCTGTCGGCGAGGCTGAAGCCGGCCGGGACGATGACGAGGGTGAGGACGGTCGACAGGATCAGGCCGCCGATCACGACGATCCCCATCGGCGCCCGCCAGCTGCCGTCGCCGGAGAGCGAGATGGCGGTGGGAAGCATTCCGGCGACCATCGCCACCGTCGTCATCACGATCGGCTGGGCGCGCTTGTGGCCGGCGTCGGCGATCGCCTCGTTCTTCTCGACCCCCTTGCCCATCTCCTCGATCGCGAAGTCGATCAGAAGGATCGAGTTCTTGGCGACGATGCCCAGGAGCATGAGGATTCCGATCAGCACCGGCATCGACATGGCGTTGCCGGTCAGATGGAGCGCGATCGCCCCGCCGAGCGGCGCCAGAAGCAGCGAGCCCATGTTCACGAACGGCGGAACGATTCGCTTGTAGAGCAGCACCAGCACCGCGAAGACGAGGAAGATGCCGGCGACCACCGCCATGATGAAGTTGGAGATCAGCTCCGCCTGCATCTTCTGCTCGCCCTGCTTGGCATGCTCCACCCCGGCGGGGAGGTTCTTGTAGGAGGGCAGCTCCCTGATCTTGCTCATCGCCTCGACGACGCCGGGCGCGAGGTCGGCTCCGACGACGATCCGGCGCTGCTGGTTGAAGCGCTGGATCTGGGTCGGGCCGGCTCCGAACCCAACCTTGGCGACCACCTTCAGCGGCACCGAGCCGCCGTTGGTCGTCGGCACCGGCAGGTTCTCGATCGTCGAGAGGTTCTGCCGCGATTCCTCGTTCAGCGACACCCGGATCGGGATCTGGCGGTCGGACAGCGAGAATTTGGCGCTGTTCTGGTCGATCTCGCCCTGGGTCGCGATCCGGATCGTCTGGCTGAGCGCGGAGGTCGTCACGCCCATGTCCGCCGCGAGGTCGAAGCGGGGCGTGATCGTGATCTCGGGGCGCCTGAGGTCGCCCTCGATGCGCGGCGCCTTCACCTCCGGCATCTTCTTCATGTCCTGGACGATGGCGTTGGCGGCCGTCTCGAGCTTCACCGGATCGTCGCCCGAGAGCATGATCCCGACGTCGCGATTGCCGAAGCCCTGCTGCGAGCGGAAATAGACCCGGGCGTCGGCGATCTCGCGAAGCTTGGGCGCGGTCTGCCGCTCGAACTCGCTGCTCGTCCGCTTCCGGTCGTCGCTGAGCGTGATGTAGATGTTGGCGCCGCCGACCCGGATCGAGGCGAAGGCCTTGAGGACGTCGGGCTCCTTGCGGATGATGTCGGCCGCCTGGCTGGCGACGGCCTTGGTCTGCTGCAGGGTCGAGCCCGGCGCCATCTCCACCGCGACCGAGCTGAAGTCGCTGTTGACGCTCGGCTGGAAGGTGAACGGGAGGGTCCCGAAGGCGAAGACGGTCGCGATGAAGGCGGCGACTCCGATCAGCATCGTCTTCCAGCGGTGCCGGAGCGACCACCAGAGCAGGCCCATGTAGCGGTCCATCAGCCAGCCCTCGCCATGCTTGGCGGTGCCCTTGGCGCTGAGGAAATAGGCGGCCATCAGCGGCGTGATCAGCCGAGCGACGAGAAGGCTGATCAGCACGGCGACGACGATCGTCATCCCGAAGCTCTTGAAATATTGCCCGATGAGGCCGCCCATCATTCCGACCGGGAGGAACACGGCGACGATCGAGAAGGTCGTCGCGACGACGGCGAGGCCGATCTCGTCGGCGGCGTCGATCGCCGCCTGATAGGCCGATTTGCCCATCCGCATGTGCCGCACGATATTCTCGATCTCGACGATCGCGTCGTCGACGAGGACGCCGGCGACGAGGCTCAAGGCGAGCAGGGTCACGCCGTTCAGGGTGAAGCCCATCAGGTCCATGAACCAGAAGGTCGGGATCGCCGAGAGCGGGATGGCGACGGCGGAGATCAGGGTCGCGCGCCAGTCGCGAAGGAAGAGCAGGACGACGAGGACCGCGAGGACGGCGCCCTCGACCAGCGCCTCCATGGCGCTGTGATACTGGCCCTCGGTATATTTGACGCTGGTGAACAGCAGCCGGAACTTGATCTTGCCGCCGCTCTCCTTCTCGAGCTTCTCCATCTCCTTCTCGGCCGCGGCCCAGACGGTGACGTCGGAGGAGCCCTTGGCCTTCTCGATCGAAAAGCTGAGCACCTGCCGGCCGTTCATCAGGGCGACGTTGCGCTGCTCGGCATAGAGGTCGCGGACGGTGGCGATCGAGGAGAGCTTGATCGTCCGCCCGTTGCCGACCGAGATGTTCTTCTCGCCGAGGTCGCGCGCGTCGAGCGCATTGCCCAGCACCCGCACCGACTGCTCGGAGCCGGCGATCTCGGCGCGGCCGCCGGCGGCGTTGACGTTGGTCTGCCTGAGCTGCGTGTTGACCTGGGCGGCGGTGATCCCGTGCGCCTGCATCTTGACCGGATCGAGGATGATCCGGATCTCGCGACTCACCCCGCCGCCGCGTGACACGTTGGCCATGCCGGGGATGGCGAGCAGCCGCTTGCTGATCGTGTTGTCGATATACCAGCTGAGCTCCTCGAGCCCCATCGCCGTCGATTCGACCGCCATGTAGGCGATCGGGCCGCCGTCGGCCTCCTCGCGCTGGACCTGCGGCTCGAGGATCCCGTCGGGAAGGTCGGAGCGGATGTTGGCGATGGCGTCGCGGACGTCGTTGACGGCGCGGTCGACCGGAGTGCCCATGTCGAACTGGACGAAGGTCGAGCTCGAACCTTCGCGAGCGGTCGACTGGATCTCGTCGACTCCGTTGATGCTCCGGATCGCCGCCTCGACCCGCTGCGTCACCTGGGTTTCAAGTTCGGACGGCGCGGCGCCGGGCTGGACCACCGTCACCGTCGCGGCCGGGAAGCTGATGTCCGGATTGTTGTTGACGTCCATGCGCAGGAAGCTGACCAGCCCGAGCAGGCTCAGCGCCGCGAACAGCACGAGCGGGAACACCGGGTTGCGGATCGCCCAGCTGGAAATATTGCGCATCTCGGTCGAACTCCGTCAGGGGCTTGTTCAGCGGGCGGCGACGGTCGCCCGCTGCGGCCGGATCTTCTCGCCCTCGGTGAGGAACGGCCCGGCCGAAAGGACCACGCGCTCGGTGCCGTTCAGCCCTTCGCCGATGACCACGCCCGAATCGGTGACCGAGGCGACCTTCACCGGACGGCGGCGGACCGCATTGTCCTTGTCGATGATGTAGACGTAGCTGCCCTGGCTGTCGTTGAGGACCGCCGATTCGGGCAGCATCGGAGCGTCGGTCGAGCCGGCGGTGATGTTGGCGGTGGCGAAGCCGCCGGGCCTGAGGTCGCGGTCGTAGGGGACGGCGATCCGGGCGACGCCCTGGCGGGTGGCCGGGTCGATGACCGGCGCGACCTGCCAGATGCTGCCCTGGTAGGTCTTGCTGGAGCCGACCGGGGTGACCTGCGCCGGAACTCCGGTGCTCAGCGCCATCAGGTCGGATTCGGGCAGCCGGGCCATCATCTCGAACTGGCCGCCGCGGGCGATGCGGAACAGCGCTCCCGATCCCGGGCCGACGATCTGGCCGGGCTCGACCGAGCGGGTCAGGACGAGGCCGGCGGCGGGGGCGCGGACGTCGAGACGGCCGATCCGGGCGCGGCTCTGGCCGAGATTGGCCTGGGCGACGCGGACCCGGGCGAGCGCCGCGTCGCGGGCGGCGACCCGCCGCTCGACGTCGGCCTTGGAGACGAAGCCGCGCGAAACGAGCTTCTGGGCCCGGTCCAGCTCCTGCTGGGCGAGGCGGGCGTCGGCCCGGGCGACGTCGATCTGGGCGGCGAGCTGCGCCGCTTCCTGCGTCTG
This sequence comes from Allosphingosinicella sp., assembly GCA_036386295.1. Lineage (GTDB taxonomy): Bacteria > Pseudomonadota > Alphaproteobacteria > Sphingomonadales > Sphingomonadaceae > Allosphingosinicella. Next base: position 8,326 of record DASVVX010000149.1, on the reverse strand, counting down.
GACCGAGCGGTCGATGACGGCGAGCGTCTGTCCGGCGCCGACCCACTGGCCGGCCTCGACGAGCACGCTGACGACCTTGCCGCCCTCGCCCGGCACCCCGACGGGCATGTCGTAGCGCGCGGCGAGCTGGCCGGTGGCGGAGATGGTGCGGGCGACCTGCTGGCGGCCCGGAACGACGACGCTCACCGCGGGCGCCGCCTCGCCGCTCCCGCCGCCGGCCTTGACCGCGACCTTGGTGTCGCCGCGGCCGCGTCCGAACATCAGGAAGGCGACGGCGAGGACGGCCAGCACCGCCACGATGGCGAGGATGATGTTGCGGCGCCGGCGACGGGCGGCCGTCGCGTCATCGATGATCACCGTCTCGTCGGAACGGCGCCATTTGGGCGACTCGAAATTCATAGCTCTCATATTCCCCACACCGCAGGCGGCCTGTCCGCATCGGCTACTGTGTTAGCCGAATATATCACCTGCCTCAAGTCTAAAACTGGCGCGCCGCCCCCCGACGCCGCGGAACCGGCCCTCTACATTTTTTGTTGGGGTTTGGCCACTCGAAAGCGGTACAGCGAAGAACGAGCAAGAGTGGGCAAGGGAGGGACGTATGAACCTGCTGGCGGACTATGGCTGGGTCGTCTGGATCCTCATCGGAGCGCTCGCCGGCGGCATCGCCAAGGCGGTCATTCCGGGCCGCGATCCGGGCGGCTGCATCGTCACCATCCTGCTCGGAATCGCCGGCGCGGCGCTGGCCGGCTTCATCGGCAACGCGATGGGCTGGTACGAGCAGGGCGAGGGCGCCGGCTTCATCGCCGCCGTCCTCGGAGCAATCCTCATCCTCTTCATCTGGCGCCTGATCGCCGGACGGAGGTAAACGCCTTTACATTCCTCCCCCGGATTTCCCGGGGGAGGGGGACCGCGCGAAGCGCGGTGGAGGGGTTCTTCGGATTCAAAGAACCCCTCCACCAGGCTCCGCCTGGTCCCCCTCCCCGGCAAATGCCGGGGAGGAATTAAGAGAGGCGGCGCGTCGCCGCCTTCATCTTTGCGACGAATGGCCGCACATCCTGACCCCGGGCGATCCGGTCGACGATGGCTGACCCCGAGATGACCCCCGCCGCGCCCGCCGCGAGCGCCAGCCGGACATGGGCGGGCTCGGCGATTCCGAAGCCGAGCACGGGCGGCGGCGCTCCCGCGTCGCGCAGAGCGGCGATGACTTCGCTCGCGAAGCGCACCTCCTCGTCGGCGCCGGTCACTCCGGCGCGGGCGACGCAATAGGTGTATCCCTCCCCTTCCGCGGCGATCCGAGCCAACCGCTCCGGGGGCGTGTTGGGGGCCGCGATCAGCACCGGCGCGATGCCGGCCGCCCTGGCGGAAGCGAGAAAGGGCGCGGCCTCGAGCAGCGGCACGTCGGCGACGAGGACGCTGTCGACCCCAGCCTCGGCCGCAGCCCGGTAGAAGGCTTCCCGGCCGCGCGCGGCGACGATGTTCGCGTACGTCAGGATCCCGACCGGGACGTCCGGGTGCCGCCTCCTGAACCCGGCGAGGAGCCGGAAGCAATCGGCCGTCCGGGTGCCCGCGGCGAGCGCCCTGACCGCCGCCGCCTGGATCACCGGCCCGTCGGCGACCGGGTCCGAGAAGGGAATTCCGACCTCGATCATGTCGGCGCCGCCCTCCACGAGCGAGTCCAGGATCGCCGAGCTCGCCTCCGGGCCCGGATCGCCGAGCATGGCGAAGGCTCCGAACGCTCCCTCCCGGCCCCGGCCAAGGCGGTCGAACATCGCCGGATAGCGGATCACGACGCCGTCCCGAGCAGCCGCCGCGCCTGCTCCATGTCCTTGTCGCCCCGGCCGGAGAGGTTGACGACCAGCACGGTTTCGTCCGTCGCCTCGTCCGCCATCTTCAGCGCCCGGGCGAGCGCATGGGCGGATTCGAAGGCGCAGATGATCCCCTCCCGCCGCGCCAGCAGGGCGAAGGCGGCGAGCGCCTCGTCGTCGGTGACTCCGACATAATCGGCTCGGCCGCTGTCCTTGAGGAAGGCGTGCTCGGGCCCGACCGCCGGATAGTCGAGCCCCGCGGACACCGACCAGCTCTCGTCGATCTGCCCGTCCTCGTCCTGCAGCACATAGGTCTCGGCGCCGTGGAGGATTCCCGGCCGCCCGCGAAGCAGCGTCGCGCCATGCTCCCGCCCGTCGAGCCCTCGGCCCGCCGCTTCGACTCCGATCAGCTTCACGCCCTCGTCCCCGATGAAATCGGCGAACAGGCCGATCGCGTTCGAGCCGCCGCCGACCGCCGCGATGCAGGCGTCCGGCAGCCGCGCCTCGGCGGCGAGTACCTGCGCCCGCGCTTCCTTGCCGATGACCCTTTGATACTCTCGAACCATCATCGGGAAGGGATGCGGCCCGGCGACCGTGCCGAGCAGGTAATGGGTGTGGTCGAAGCTCGCCGCCCAGTCCCTGAGCGCCTCGTTGATCGCGTCCTTCAACGTCCGCGATCCGCTCTCGACGGGCACCACCTCGGCCCCCATCAGCTCCATCCGGAAGACGTTCGCCCGCTGCCGCTCGACATCGACTGCGCCCATGTAGATCCGGGTCTCCAGCCCGAACAGGGCGCCCGCCAGCGCGGTGGCGACCCCGTGCTGCCCCGCGCCGGTCTCCGCGATCAGCCGACGCTTGCCCATCCGCCTCGCGAGCAGCGCCTGGCCCAGCACCTGGTTGGTCTTGTGGGCGCCGCCGTGGAGCAGGTCCTCGCGCTTCAGGTATATCCGCGCCCGCGCGCCGCCCAGATTGCGGCAGAGGGTCAGTGGCGTCGGCCGTCCGGCATAGGTCGCGAGCAGCCCGTCGAGCTCGGCGCGGAAGTCCGGGTCCTCGTTCGAGTCGAGGAACGCCGCCTCGAGCTGCTCGATCGCCGGCACCAGTATCTCCGGGACGTAGGCGCCGCCGAAGGCGCCGAAGCGGCCGCTCAGTCGCACTCCGCCTCCCCCCGCACCGGCAGCCTCAGCGCCTCGAACAAGGCCTGGAGCTTGCCGGCATCCTTACGGCCCGGCGCCATCTCCACGCCCGAGCCGACGTCCAGGGCGAAGGCGCCGATCCGCGAGGCGCGCCGGGCGTTGCACGGCTTCAGGCCGCCGGCGAGCAGCGACCGGCCGAGATCGGCCCGGCCTTCGACCCGCGACCAGTCGAAGGCGATTCCGGTGCCGCCCGAGCGGCCGCCGACCTGGCTGTCGAACAGGGTTCGGTCGGCGCCCGGACGGGGCCGCGGCACGTCGCGGCCGATCGCCGCCGCAGCCCAGATCTCGGTCTCCTCGGGCAGCAGGCCGCGAAGCGCGCGGATGTAGAACGCGTCCTCCTCGCCATGGAGCTGAACCGCCCTGAGGCCGAGCGCCCGGGCGCCGTAGGCGACCTGCATCGGCTTCTCGTTGCGATAGACTCCGACGAGCGGCACCGGCGAGGCCTCGGCGATCGCTTCGGCCTGCGAGCAGGTGACCGCCCGCGGCGTGTTCGGGACCATCACGAGGCCGGCATAGCTCGCCCCATGCTCGCCCGCCATCGCCGCGTCGTGGCCGTCGGTGATCCCGCAGACCTTGACCCGCCCGTAGGCGAGCGCCCGCGCCGCCTCGCCGGGATCCGCGGCCCGCATCAGCGACGAGCCGACCAGGAAGGCGTCGGCATAGGGCGCCAGCCGGGCGACGTCGGCCCGGTCCGCGATGCCCGATTCGGCGACGATCAGGGTGCCGGCCGGCACCAGCGCGGACAGCCGCTCGGTGGTGGCGAGGTCCACCTCCAGCGTGTCGAGATCGCGGTTGTTGATGCCGATGATGTCGGCGCCGAGCGCGACCGCTCGGCGGACCTCGGCGGCGCTGTGCGCCTCGACGAGCACGTCCATTCCCAGCCGCCGAGCCTCGGCCATCACCGCCGCCGCTTCCTCGTCGCCGAGGACGGCGAGGATGGCGAGCACGGCGTCGGCGCCGTGGCGCCGAGCCTCGGCGACCTGGCGCGGGTCGACGGTGAAGTCCTTGGCCAGGATCGGGCCGAGGAACTCGCGCCGCACCGCCGACAGGTCCTCGAGCGAGCCGCCGAAATAGGGCGCGTCGGTGAGCACGCTGATCGCGTCGGCGGCGCCCCGATAGGCGCGCGCGAGCGCTCCCGCGTCGGCGCCCGGGCGGATCGCTCCGCCCGACGGCGAGCCGCGCTTTACCTCCATGATGAAGCGCGCGCCCGGCCGCGCCAGCGCCGCCCTGAGGCTTCGCCGCGTCGGCTCGGCGTCGCCGCCGGAGCCGGCGAGCCGGACGGCGACGTCGACTCGCTTGCGAGCGACGATCTCGGCAAGGACGCCCTCAGCCACGACTGGCCTCGACGAACAGCTTGAGCTTCCGATAGGCTTCCCCGGAGGCAAGCGCCTCCAGCGCCATCCCGACTCCGCCGCGAAGATCGGCGGCGAGGCCGGCGGTGAGCAGGAGGGCGCCGGTATTGAGCGCGACCACCTCCGTCTCGGCGGCGACGCCGTAACCCATCAGCAGCGCCTTCAGCCGCTCGGCATTCTCCTCCGGGCCGCCGCCGCGGAGCACCTGCACCGGCCGCCGCTCGAGCCCGGCATCCTCGGGGCGGATCGTCAGCGCCTCGAGCGTCCCGCCGTCGACCCGGACCGCCTGGGTCTCGCCGTGCAGTGCGATCTCGTCGAGGCCCGAGCCGTGGACGACCAGCGCCCGGGCCACGCCGAGGGCGGCGAGGGTCCGGGCGACCGGCTCGAGCAGCGCCGGATCGGCGACTCCGAGCAGCTGGACGTCGGGCTCGGCCGGATTCACGCACGGCCCGAGCATGTTCATGATGGTGCGCACCTTGAGCATCCGCCGAACCGGTCCGGCGTGGCGCAGGCCCGGGTGGTAGAGGGGCGCGAAGAGGAAGCAGACCCCGGTCTCGTCGAGCGAGCGGCGCGAGACCTCGGCGGTGACGTCCAGCTTCGCGCCGAGCTGCTCGAGGACGTCGGCGGAGCCGCAGCGCGAGGTGACCGAACGGTTGCCGTGCTTGGCGACGGGAAGGCCGGCCGCCGCGGCGGTGAAGGCGACGGCGGTGGAGACGTTGATCGAGGCCGAGCCGTCGCCGCCGGTGCCGCAGCTGTCGGCGAACAGATAGTCGGGCCGGGGGAAATCGGCGTCGGCGGCGCGGAGCGCCCGGGCGGCGCCGGTCAGCTCGCCGACGCTCTCGCCCTTCAGGCGAAGCGCGATCAGCATGGCGGCGATGGCCGGCTCGGGCAGCCGTCCGGCGACGATCTCGCCGAACAGGGTCTGCGCCTCGGCTTCGGCCAGCGATTCGCCGGAGTAGAGGCGGGCCAGCGCGGCGTCGCAATCGGCCGCTTCGGACGTCGGAAGGACGAATTTGGCTTGGGTCGACATGGCGTGATTCCTTCGATGGAGCGCAAAAGAAAAGGCCCGCCGGGTGCGGCGGGCCTCTGCTGGGACTTCGGACTTACTGGAGAGTCCGGTTCACCATCGATGGACGCGCGCCGCGGCGGAGGAATTGTCCCACCACCAATGCCAGGCGTGCGCGGCGGCCGGCGCGCAAGAGGCGCTGAAGGAGCCGGTGCGGGTCGCCTGGGTCGTCATCGCCACCTCAACTCCCAGCTAAACGCCTCCCAGTCAACCGCAATTTGCGATGATGATGCGACGACGCCCGCGGATGGCTTGCGCCGGACGCGCCCCAACGGGGACATGTACCGTTACCTGTCCCTCCTTACGTTCACGGCAGCGGGGACATGTACCGGTACCTGTCCCCGCCATTCAGCAACGGTGCAGCCGCTGCCGCGTTGAAAGGACCGGAAGCGTAACCTTCTTCGGAGTCATCCCATGCGTAAACTGATCCTCGGCGCCGCTCTGGCACTTTCGGCGGTGCCGGCCGTCGCCCAGCCGCAGCAGGCGGCCGTCCCCGTCCTGCTCGAAGGCACCCGCCTCGACGTCGTCGCCACCGGCGAGGTCAGCCGGGTCCCGGACCTCGCCCGGATCAGCGCCGGAGTCGTCTCGGTCGCTCCCACCGCCACCGCCGCGCTCGCCCAGAACGCGAGCCAGATGGCGGCGGTCCGGGCCGCCCTGAAGCGCGCCGGAATCGCGGACCGCGACATCCAGACCAGCTCGATCAACCTCTATCCCGACTATCGCCAGGACCCGCAGGGCAACAATCCGCAGATCGTCGGCTACCGCGCCAGCAACGAGGTCTCCGTCCGCTTCCGCGACATCGCCAGCAGCGGCCGGATCCTCGACGCTCTGGTCGCCCAGGGCGCCAACCAGATCAACGGCCCGACCCTCTCGATCGACAAGCCCGAGGCCGCGCTCGACGAGGCGCGCACTTTGGCGCTCGCCAACGCCCGCGCCCGCGCCGAACTCTACGCCACGGCGCTCGGCAAGCGGGTCGGCCGGATCCTCTCGATCAGCGAGGCCGGCGCCAGCTACCAGCCGCCGGTGATCATGATGCGCCAGGCCGCGCGCGGCGCCGTCGCCGATTCGACCTCGATCGACCCCGGCGAGCAGAGCATCGCGGTCAGCCTCTCGGTCTCGTTCGAGCTGGAGTGAATCGTCATTGCGAGGAGCGGAGCGACGCGGCAATCCAGCCGCGGCGTCCGCAACCCGCTCCGCCCTGGATTGCTTCGCTTCGCTCGCAATGACGGTTTCCTTTTTCTTGGGAACACCTTAGCGGCCGCTCATGCGTATCCTCCCGATCTTTGCCCTCGCCGCCCTCGCCGCCGCCCCGGCCGCCGCGCAGAAGCTCGGCGCCCGCACCGCCACGCCCCAGCAGGTGCTCGGCGAGATGGCGCCGGCCGATCCGGTCGCCGAAGTCGAGCGGATCGCCGCCGCGGCGGCCGGCCACCCGCTCGGAAGCGTCGACAATCCGGTCCGGGTCGGCGGCCCGCAGGGCGCCCGGGCCTATATCGCCCGGCTGCGCTGCGCCGACGGCTCGAGCCCGCGGGTGGGGGCGCGCAGCACAGGCGCGGTCGGCGCCTACGGCACCCTGACCGAGCTTTATCCCCTCGACTGCGGCGCCGCCGCGCCCGGCCGGGTCTCCCTCGCCTTCGATTTCTACCATGAGGAGCATGTCGAGACCCGGCCCGCCCCCGGCTTCGTCATCGGCCGCTGACCGGCGGACGGGGGAGATGCGACGCCGGCTGCGACGCCTCGGCACCGTCCTCCTCTTCCTGCTGGTCGGCCTGTGCTTCGCGCCGTCGCTTCTCCCGCCCTTCCTCGACCGTATCTATTATGACGGCCCGCGCTCGGGCCATTATGACGGCGAGCGCTTCTTCAACCCCGATCCCGGCCCCGGCCCGGTCGCCCATGGCGGCCCGGCGCGCTTCTTCAACCGCTGGCTGAGCGGCGGCGGCGAGCGCGCCCGCTGGCCGGAGCGGATGCCGGTCGCGCCGGCCGTGCCGCCGTCCCGGGTGGAGGGTGGCGGGATGCTCGTCACCTGGATCGGCCACGCCACCGTCCTCATCCAGACCCCGGGTCTCAACATCCTCACCGATCCGATCTGGTCGGACCGCGCCTCGCCCTTCTCCTTCGTCGGCCCGAAGCGGGTTCGGGCGCCCGGCGTGCGCTTCGAGGATCTGCCGCGGGTCGATCTCGTCCTCGTCAGCCACAACCACTACGACCATATGGACCTGCCCACCCTGAAGCGTCTGTGGCGACGCGACCGGCCGCTGATCGTCACCAGCCTCGGCAACGATACGATCCTGAAGGCCGAAGGAATCGAGGCCCGGGCGCTCGACTGGGGCGGCCGCATCCCCTTGCGCGGAAGGGGATCGGTGCGGGTCGAGCGCAATCATCATTGGGGCTCGCGCTGGGGGGCCGACCGCAACCGGGCGCTCTGGTCCGCCTTCGCCGTCGAGACCAATGCGGGCCGAATCTTCTTCGCCGGCGACACCGGCTACGGCGGCGGCGGCTGGGCGTCCGAGGCGGCGAAGCACGGTCCCTATCGCCTCGCCATCCTCCCCGTCGGCGCCTACGAGCCGAGGGACGTCATGCAGGCCAACCACATGAACCCCGAGGAAGCGGTCCGGGTGTTCGAGGCCCTGAAGCCGGCGATGGCGCTCGGCATGCACTGGGGCACGTTCCAGCTCACCTTCGAGGGCATCGACGACCCGCCGCGTCGGCTGGCGGCGGCGACAAGGGCGCGGGGGATCGCCGAGGGACGGTTCGTGACGACGGAAGTGGGGCGGAGCTTCGCCGTACCCTGAACCCCTCTCCCTGGAGGGGAGAGGGACAGCCGCCGCGAAGCGGCGGCAGGGTGAGGGCCCGACGTACCCGGTACGCCCTCACCCTCCCAAGCCTTAGGCTTGGGCCCCTCCCTCTCCCCTT
>DASVVX010000148.1:0-10874 GCA_036386295.1 Allosphingosinicella sp. | reverse complement strand
GAGAAGGCGGCTCCGGGGCGCAGCCTCGACATCGTCTTCCGCGCCTATGACGACGGGATCGGCTTCCGCTACGAATTCCCCGACCAGGCGGCCCTGAGACAGGTGAATATCGGCGAGGAGATCACCGAATTCGCGGTGGCGGACCCTGCCACCGCCTGGTGGATCCCCGCCTTCCAGTGGAACCGCGAGGAATATCTCTACAACCGCACCAAGCTCAGCGAGGTCGGGATCGCCCAGACGCCGATGACGGTCCGCACCGACGGCGGCCTCCACATCGCCTTCCACGAGGCCGCGCTGGTCGATTATTCCGGGATGAATCTGCAGAACGAGGGCCATGGCCGCTTCCGGGCGATCCTTACCCCTTCGTCGGAGGGCGCCAAGGTGAAGCGGACCGCGCCCTTTCCGACGCCCTGGCGGACGATGCAGATCGCGGACAGCGCCGGCGGGCTGGTCGAGAACAACCTCATTCTCAACCTCAACGAGCCGAGCAGGCTCCCCGACATCCGCTCCTGGTTCAGGCCTTTCAAATATGTCGGCGTGTGGTGGGCGATGCACCTCGACAAGGAGACCTGGGGCCCCGGGCCGCGTCACGGTGCGACCACCGCCAACGTCAGGCGCTACATCGACTTCGCGGCGAAGCACGGCTTCCGCGGAGTCCTCGTCGAAGGATGGAACAAGGGCTGGAACGACGACTGGTTCGCGAACGGCAAGGACTTCAGCTTCACCGAATCCTATCCGGATTTCGACATCGAGGAACTGGCGCGCTACGCCCGCGCCAAGGGCGTCCGCCTGATCGGCCACCACGAAACGGCGGGCAACATCGCCGTCTACGAGCCGCAGCTCGAGGCGGCGTTCGATCTCTACCGGAGACTCGGCATCGACGCGGTCAAGACCGGCTACGTCGCCGACATGGGGGGGATCCAGGCGACCGGCCCGGACGGGAAGATTCGCTTCGAATGGCACGAGGGCCAGGTGATGGCGCGCCACCACCTCAAGGTCGTCGAGGCGGCGGCGCGGCACCACATCGGAGTCAATCCGCACGAGCCGATCAAGGACACCGGCCTTCGGCGCACCTGGCCCAACTGGGTCGCGCGCGAGGGCGCCCGCGGCATGGAGTTCAACGCCTGGGGCCAGCCCCCCAACCCGCCCGAGCACGAGGCCAACCTCGTCTTCACCCGGATGCTCGCCGGGCCGATGGACTTCACGCCCGGAATCCTCAGCCTCGAGGGCCGCGGCCAGCCGATCCTCTCCACCCAGGCCAAACAGCTCGCGCTCTACGTCGTCCTCTATTCGCCGATCGTGATGGCCGCCGACCTCATCGAGAATTACGAGAAGGAGATGAGGCCCTTCCAGTTCATCAAGGACGTCCCGACCGACTGGGCCGAGTCGCGAGTGCTCAACGGCGAGATCGGCGATTTCGTGACGATCGCGAGGAAGGACCGCGACAGCGAAAATTGGTATCTCGGATCGGTGACCGACGAGAATCCGCGCGTGCTCGGCGTACCGCTGTCCTTCCTGACCCCGGGCCGGCGCTACCGCGCCCAAATCTACCGCGACGGGCCGACGGCCGACTATCGCGGCCGCGGCAAGGAGATCGTCATCGAGGAGCGCAATGTGACGAGCGCCGACGTTCTGACCCTGCGGCTGGCACCGGGCGGCGGGCAGGCGATCCGCTTCGTCGCGGGACGCGGCAAATGACCCCTCTCCCTGCAGGGGAGAGGGAGGGGCCCGCCGCGAAGCGGTGGGAGGGTGAGGGCCTGATTGTCGCTCGCGCCTTGCCCTCACCCTGCCGTCGCGTCGCTCCGGCTGTCCCTCTCCCCTGCAGGGAGAGGGGTTGGGTTGGGGCCCTCCTCGCCCTCCTGCTCCTCTTCCTCCCGGCCGCCGCCCATGCCGGGCCCTGGGGCCCCGGCGAGCTGGTCCAGTATCGCGATTTTCCGTCGAGCCAGGTCGAGCCGCGCAACGTCACGGTCTGGCTCCCCGCCGATTACGACCCGAAGGGCGAGCCTTATGCCGTGCTCTACATGCACGACGGCCAGAACCTCTTCGACCGGCGAACCTCCAGCTACGACAAGGAATGGGGCGTCGACGAAGCGGTGACCAGGCTGGTCGCCGAGGGCCGGATTCGGCCGACGATCGTGGTCGGCGTCTGGAGCACCGGGAAGCGGCTTCGCGAATATGTCCCGGCACGCGCCTTCGACGCGCTGCCCGCCGCTTACATGAGCCGGGTCAGGGGCCTCTATGGCGGCACGCCCCTGTCCGACGAATATCTCCGCTTCCTGGTCGGCGAGCTCAAGCCGTTCGTCGACCGGACCTTCAACGTCCGCCGCGACCGCCGGTCCACCGCGATCATGGGATCGAGCATGGGCGGGCTGATCTCCCTCTACGCCGTCAGCGAATATCCGGGGGTGTTCGGCGCCGCCGGCATGGTCTCGACGCACTGGCCGCTGCTGCTTCCGCCCCAGGGCGGGACATTGTCCGACGCCGATCTCGACGCGGTGGCGAGCGCGTTCGAATCCTATCTTCGGCGCAAGCTGCCGCGCCCCGGCCGCCACCGCCTCTATTTCGACCACGGCAGCGAGACCCTCGACCGCCATTACGCCGCCTATCAGGCCCGCATCGACCGGCTCGTGGCGGCGCGCGGCTGGAGCCGGGACCGCGACTGGATCAGCCGTAACTTCCCGGGCGCGGCGCATGACGAGAACAGCTGGCGGGCGCGGGTCGATGTCCCGCTCACCTTCCTGCTGCGAAAGCCATGACCGAGATCGTCGCCATCGACATCGGTGGAACCCATGCCCGCTTCGCCCTCGCCAGGGTCGGCGAGGGCCGCGTTCGGTCGCTCGGGGAGGTGTGCACCCTGAAGACCGCCGAGCATGCCAGCCTCCAGACCGCGTGGGAGGCGTTCGGCGCCGTCGCCGGCCGTCCCCTGCCGCCGGCCGCCGCGATCGCGGTGGCCGGGCCGGTCCAGGGCGAGGTGCTGAAGCTGACCAACAATCCGTGGGTGATCCGGCCCGGCCTGATCCCGGAGAAGCTCGGGGTCGAGCGGTTCAGCCTGGTCAACGATTTCGGCGCCGTCGCCCATGCCGTGGCGCAGCTGGGCGACGAGCATTTCGGCCATTTGTGCGGACCCGACCGGCCGCTTCCCGGCGAGGGCGTGATCAGCGTCGTCGGCCCCGGCACAGGCCTCGGGGTCGCCCTGCTGCTTCGCCGGAGCGACGGTTATCATGTCGTCGAGACGGAGGGCGGCCATATCGACTTCGCGCCGCTCGACGGGCTCGAGGATCGCATCCTTGCCCAGATGCGCCAGCGCCATCGACGGGTTTCGGTCGAGCGCGTCGCGTCCGGCATGGGGCTGACCAACCTCTACGAGGCCCTCGCCGCGATCGAGGGACGCGAGCTGCGTTTCCGGGACGAAAAGGCCTTGTGGCAGGCGGCCATGGCCGGCGAGGACAGCCTCGCCGCCGCCGCCTTCGACCGCTTCTGCCTGTCCCTGGGCGCGGTCGCCGGCGACATCGCGCTTGCGCAGGGCGCCCGGGCGGTGGTGATCGGCGGAGGGCTCGGCCTTCGGCTCGCCGGCCACCTGCCCCGCTCGGGCTTCCGCGACCGCTTCATCGCCAAGGGCCGGTTCGAGCGCATGATGGACGAGATGCCGGTGAGGATCATCACCCACCAGCAGCCCGGCCTGTTCGGCGCCGCCGCCGCCTTTGCCGCGGAGCATTGCGAGTGAAGGGAGCGGTTGCGCCGTCCGGGCGTTTCGGACCGGAGATGCGATTGCTGCCGTTCCTGCTGCTGGCGTCCGCCTGCGCCTCCGGCTCGGCGCGCGAGGCGGACCTTTCGGGCGAGCTCGCCGGCCGCCACCCCGGCGCGCCCCGCGATTGCGTCGGCACCTCCTCCGCGACGAACCTCACCGCCCGCGATTCGAGGAGCCTCGTCTACAGCCAGGCCGGGACGATCTGGGTGAACCGGCTCGAGGCCGCCTGCCCGGGCCTTGGGCCGGCGAGCACCCTGATCGTCGACGTCCACGGCTCGCAATATTGCCGCGGCGATCATTTCCGCACCCTCGAGCTGGGCCGAATCATCCCGGGGCCGACCTGCCGCCTCGGCGCCTTCACCCCCTGGCGACGCTAGCGTCTCGACAAGCGCCGCGGCCTTTCCTAGATATCGGCGGCCCGAGCGGGCGTAGCTCAATGGCAGAGCAGAAGCTTCCCAAGCTTACGACGAGGGTTCGATTCCCTTCGCCCGCTCCATGAAAAGGCATCCGGCGGATGCCTTTTCATGGAGCGCAAGGGAGGCCGGCGGGGCCACCCACGCTCAAATCCCCTCGCCGACGACCTCCCGTCCCGCTTCCTCGAGACGGGCGACGAGATCCGCCTCGCACTGCGCAAGCACAGCCTCGTCGGTCGATCGGATGACGAAATTGGCGCCGACCCGACCTTCGCGGAAGAAGGGGTAGGAGCCGATCTGGCAGCCGGGATGGGCGCGCTCCGTGGCGGCGAGCAGCTCGGCCACCTCGCTCTCCGCCGTCCAGCTGCCGATCGTGCGCGAGAGGAGCGGCCGGCCGCCTTCGATCGTCCCCGCCAGCGCCTCGAGCATCAGCGTTGCGATGTGCGGCACTCCGGCGAGGATGAAGATGTTGCCGAGGCGGATCCCGGGGGCGCCGGACAGCCTGTTCTCGATGAGCTCGGCGCCCTCCGGCACCCGCGCCATCCTGAGGCGCGCCTCGCTGATTCCGCCGCGGCTGGCGTAATAGGCTTCGAGGATGGCGCGCGCCCTGGGATGGACGACGACCGGCACGCCGAGGGCCGCCGCGATGGCGTCGACGGTGATGTCGTCGTGGGTCGGGCCGATCCCGCCGGTGGTGAACAGATAGTCGTTCTCGGCCCTCAGCGCGTTGACCGCGGCGGCGATCTTCGCGGTCACGTCCGGCACGATCCGCACCTCGGCCAGGCGGATGCCCTGCAGGTTCAGCCAGCCGGCGATCTGGGCGACGTTGCGGTCCTGGGTTCGGCCCGAGAGGATCTCGTCGCCGATCACGACCAGGCCGGCGGTCCAGATTCGCTCCTCGGTCATGGTCGGTCCTTCGATACGGCCTTCGCCTTCGCTCAGTCCCTACTCAGGATGAGCGAAATTGCACAACCGCTCATCCTGAATGAGGGCCACACCTGTCCCCCCGACAGGTCCTTAGGTCGGCCCTCATCCGGTGAGCCTGGCGAACCGGCGCATTGAAGGACAAGCCCAGGCCGAACGGTGTTTGTCGCGAACGGTTTCAGGCCCTATATCCATCCCATGACCGAATATCAGGCGATCAGCGGCACCGAATTGATCGGCCGCAGCGGGGCGATCAAGCTCCATGGGCCCGAGGCCTTCGAAGGCATGCGCCGCGCCGGCCGGGCCGCCGCGGAGGTGCTCGACACCCTCGCGCCGCTCGTCGTTCCGGGAGTGACCACCCAGGCGATCGACGACATCGTCTACCGCGAGATGATCGCGAGGGGCGGGGTGCCGGCCACGCTGGGCTATCGCGGCTTCACGGGCAGCTGCTGCACCTCGATCAACCACGTCGTCTGCCACGGCATACCGGGCGACCGGCTGCTCAAGGACGGCGACATCGTCAACATCGACGTCACCATCATCCTCGACGGCTGGCATGGCGACACCAGCCGGATGTTCCTGGTGGGCGACGTCCCGATCCGCGCCCGCCGGCTCGTCGACATCACCTACGAATGCATGATGCTCGGGATCGAGCAGGCCCGGCCGGGCAAATTCCTGGGCGACATCGGCCACGCCATCCAGGCCCATGCCGAGAAGCACCGCTACGGGGTCGTCCGCGATTTCTGCGGCCACGGCCTCGGCCGGCTGTTCCACGACGCGCCCGAGGTCGTCCATGCCGGCCGTCCGGGCAGCGGCCCGGAACTGAGGCCCGGCATGTTCTTCACCATCGAGCCGATGATCAACATCGGCAAGCCCGGCGTGAAGCTGCTCGAGGACGGCTGGACCGCCGTCACGCGCGACCGCTCGCTCTCTGCCCAGTTCGAGCACAGCGTCGGGATCACCGAGAACGGCTGCGAGGTGTTCACGAAGAGCCCGGCGGGGCAGGACAGGCCGCCTTATTGAGCCCCCTCTCCCTGCAGGGGGAGGGAGGGGCCCGCCGCGAAGCGGTGGGAGGGTGAGGGCACTTCGTGACATGCGCCTGGGCCCTCACCCTGCCGCCGCTTCGCGGCGGCTGTCCCTCTCCCCTTCAGGGAGAGGGTAAGCTATTGCATCACTTGAACTTTCTCCGACCCTTCCCATCTCCCCTCCATCGTTCAACAACGGAAAGGAGGTGGTCTGATGTCTCATTGTCAAATGCCGCGTGCGGCGGGTCGGGTGAGCGCAGCCTCCGCGGAGGTCCGCGCCTAAGACTCAGGCCGCATTTCCGGCTGACAATGGAAAGGCCGTCCCGCAAGGGGCGGCCTTTCGCATTTTCGGGCAATTGACTCCGGGGCGCGCGCGCCTAGCCTTGGCGGACGGACAAGGGGGAGACCAGGCATGCGGTGGATGGTGGCGATCGGGCTGGCGCTGAGCGCCGCCGCTTCCTGGGCTCAGGTTCCGGTCGACCAGCTCGCCAAGCCGCCCGCCGACGCGAGGCGCTACGTCATCATGTCGACCGCCGGCAAGCATGGCGAGGCGAGCGAATGGACCGCACCCGACGGCACGCATATGGGCCGCGCCAGCCTGGTCCTTCGCGGCCAGGTCTGGGAGGTGGACGAGGCCAGCCGCTACGGCCCGGACGGCATGCTCGCGCGCTATGAGCTTCGCGGAGCCAGCCCGCAGGGGGACGTCGGCGAGACTTTCACGGTCGCCGGCGGCAATGCCACCTGGAAGTCGCCGATCGACTCCGGCAGCGCGGCTTATGCGGCGCCGGCTTTCTATCTCGCGGCGGGGCCGACCGTCGGCAATTTCAACGATGTGCTCGAGCGGCTGATCGCCGCTCCGGACCACAGTCTCGCCCTGCTCCCCGGGGGCAAGGCGCGGCTCGAGCCGCTGACCACGGCCACCGTCGGCAGCGGCTCGAACCGGAAAAAGGTGATCGCTTATGCCCTGACCGGAATCAGCAACTCGCCGATCCCGATCTGGGCGACCGAGGACGGCAAGTTCTTCGCCTCGATCGGCGGCCTGTCGACCATCCCGGTCGGCTATGAGGACGCCCAGCCGATCCTCGAAAAGGCCCAGGACGATGCGCTCGCCGCGCGGTCGCCGGCGCTGGCGCGTCGCCTGGTGACCGTCCCGACCCGGCCCGTCGCGTTCACCAACGTCCGGGCCTTCCTCGACGGCAGCCGCTTCGCCGAAGGCCAGACGGTGGTGGTCGACAAGGACCGGATCGTCGCCGTCGGACCCGCCGCCGCGATCAAGGTCCCGGCGGGCGGCCAGGTCATCGACGGCCGCGGGAAGACGCTCGTCCCCGGCCTTTGGGACTCGCACATGCATTTCGGCAATGACGACAGCGGCCCGATGCTCCTCTCGCTCGGGATCACCTCGGCGCGCGACCCAGGCAACGTCACCGCGCTGACGATGGCCCGGCGCGAGCGGCGGGCGAAGGGCGACCTGCTCAGCCCCAACGTCTACGCTTCGACCCTGATCGACGGGAAAGGTCCGAACACCGCCCAGGTCGCCGAGGTCGCGACCTCGCAGGAGGAAGCGATCGCCAAGGTCCGCCAGGCCAAGGCGAACGGCATGACCGGGGTCAAATTCTACGGCACGTTCAACCCGGCCTGGCTGCCAGCCGCAGCCGCGGAGGCGCACAGGCTCGGGCTCCACGTCCATGGCCATCTGCCCCGCGGCATGCGGACGGTCGAGGCGATCGATGCCGGCTATGACGAGATCACCCACATCTACTTCATGATGATGCAGGCGATGCCCGACGAGGTGGTCGCCAATTCGAACGGCATCCAGCGTTTCCAGGGACCGGGCCGCTATGCCAAGGACGTCGACCTGGACGGCGAGGCGATCCGGACTTTGATCGACACGATGGTCAAGCACAAGACGGCGGCGGACCCCACGCTGGTGGTCGCGGAAAGCCTGTTCGTGCCGGAGAATGGCGATCTCTCGCCCGCTTACGCCCCCTTCCTCGGCACCCTTCCGCCGGCCACCGAGCGCAGCTTCCGCCAGGGCGGCTTCGCCGTCCCGGCGGGCCTGACCCGGGCCGACTGGCGGGCGAGCTACAAGAAGCTCGCCGGCCTCGTCGGGGCGATGCACAAGGCCGGAGTGCCGGTCGTCGCGGGCACCGACGGCAGCGGCATGGAGCTGGTCCGCGAGCTGGAGCTCTACGTCGAGGATGCCGGCTTCACGCCGGCCGAGGCGCTGGCCGCGGCGACGATCGTTCCCGCCCGCCTCGTCGGCGCCGATTCGAAGACCGGCTCGATCGCCGTCGGCAAGGCGGCCGACCTGGTCCTGGTCGACGGCGATCCTTCGACCCGGATCGGGGATCTCCGGCACACGCAGGTGGTGATGATGGAAGGCAAGCTGATGGACGCCGACGCGCTTCGCGCCGCCGGCGGGTTCGCGGGCCGCCCGAAATATGCGGAGTGACTTCGTCATTGGGAGGGGCGAAGCGACGAAGCAATCTACGAGTCTGCGCCGCCGCTGGCTGGATTGCTTCGCTTCGCTCGCAATGACGATGGAGGCTAGGCGCCGCCCACCGCCCGCTCGACGCTGAGCGCGGCCTCGACCATCCGTTCCCAGGTTTCGGCATCGCCCGCCGCGGCCATCACTTGGTCCGGCTCGCGCAGCGTACGCAGGATCGACAGCGCGTCCGGAACATATTCGTGCCAGGTCTCGTCGACGGTCGGCCCGGCCGACGGATCGTCGCCCTCCGCGTTGCTGCTGTGATAGCGGCCGGCGAGCACCCGGGCGATGCGCTCGACCAGGGTCAGGTTGGAGACGGGCATGGACGAACCTCCTTCGTTTCGCGGGAACAACGGAGGAAGCGGCGGCGGGTTGCGCGCCAGTCGCGCCATTGACAGGGCTATTTGCCGGTATACGCTTTCCGGATTGCGGCGGACTGGAACGGGGAATGTCATGCAGCCGAGCCAAGCGTGCATCAAATTGGTCCAGGAGTTCGAGGGCTGCGCCAAGCGGCGCCCCGACGGCAGCTTCGAGGCCTATCCGGATCCCGGCACCGGCGGCGATCCCTGGACGATCGGCTGGGGCTCGACCGGCCCCGAGATCAAGAAGGGCGTCGTCTGGACCCAGAAGCAGTGCGACGACCGCTTCACCGCGCACCTCGGCGAATTCGCCGAGAAGGTGGCGAAGCTGCTCGGCGGCGCGAAGACGACCCAGCGCCAGTTCGACGCCCTGGTGAGCTTCGCCTACAACGTCGGTCCGGCCAACCTCGCCTCCAGCACCCTGCTCAAGAAGCACAAGGCCGGCGACTTCGTCGGCGCCGCGGCCGAGTTCGCCAAGTGGAACAAGGCGAACAAGAAGGTCCTGCCCGGGCTGACCCGGCGCCGCGCCGCCGAGGCGGCGCTCTACGCCAAGGCCTGATCCTCCGGCTCGGGCGGGTCGAAGCGCGGATTGGGTCCGTAACGGTTCGGCTCGGGATCGTCTTTCCAGAGCAGAAGGATGAGGAGCCCTAAGCCGGCCAGCTCGGAGAGGGCGATCAGCAACTCGAAGGCGTCCGGGTCGGGCACGGCGGCGGGAACGAAATCCCGCCAGAGGTCTAGAATGAGGCCGGGGACCAGAAGCAGCAGCCACCGGCCGCTCCGGCCGGTGTCGTGGAGTCGGCGCACGGCGAGAGCCGGAGCCGGGCAGAGCATCGCCAGAAGAAACAGCCATCCCACGATGTCGGCCATGAGGCGCGTCAGGAACAGCGCGAACAGGACAAGCGGACCGATCACCCAGAACAGCAAATAGTAGGCGACGAGCTCGGTCCGCCTCGACCGGCCCCGGAAATCGGCGAAGCGCCGGGACGGCAACAGCGCCCAGCCGAAACAGCCAACGGGCTCGGTCACGCCGACGCCCGCACCGCCTAAAGCACCTCGAACAGCCCGGCCGCGCCCATTCCGCCGCCGACGCACATCGTCACGACGACCCACTGGACCCCGCGGCGCTTGCCTTCGATCAGGGCGTGCCCGGTCATCCGGGCGCCCGACATTCCATAAGGGTGGCCGATCGAGATCGAGCCGCCGTCGACGTTGAGCCGGTCGTCGGGGATTCCAAGCCGGTCCTGGCAATAGAGGACCTGGACCGCGAAGGCCTCATTGAGCTCCCACAGGCCGATATCGTCGATCGAGAGGCCGAAGCGCTGGAGAAGCTTGGGAACGGCGAAGACGGGGCCGATGCCCATCTCGTCGGGATCCGTGCCCGCTACCGCCATTCCCACGTAGCGGCCGAGCGGCTTCAGCCCGCGGCTCTCCGCCAGGCCCGCCTCCATCAGAACGCAGGCGGAGGCGCCGTCGGAGAGCTGGCTGGCGTTGCCGGCGGTGATCATCGCCTCCGGGCCCATGACCGGCTGAAGCTTCTGGAGGTCCTCGAGAGTCGTCTGCGGGCGGTTGCCCTCGTCCTTCGTCAGGGTGACCTCCTGCATCGAAGTCTCGCCGGTCTCCTTGTTCTTGACCATCATCTTCGCCGTGACGGGAACGATCTCGTCTTCGAAGCGCCCCTCGGCCTGCGCCTTGGCGGTGAGCTGCTGCGAGCGAAGCGCATAGGCGTCCTGCCGCTCGCGGCTGACCGTGTAGCGGTTGCCGACCACCTCGGCGGTCTGGATCATCGGCATGTAGACGCCGTTGTGCATCGACAGAAGCTCCGGATCCGGGCCGACCCGCATCTCCGCGGTCTGGACCATCGAGATGCTCTCGACCCCGCCGGCGACCATCACGTCCATCCGGTCGACGATGATCTGC
>DASVVX010000147.1:0-18283 GCA_036386295.1 Allosphingosinicella sp. | reverse complement strand
CCCCGGTCACCGTCGCCGGCGGCGCCGTCCTCAATGCCAACGGCCTCGGCGGGGCGGGCGGCGCCGGCGGCGGTGCGACACCCACGGCCGGAGCGCAGGGGGTGGCGCAGGGCGGCCGGATCGTCCTCGGCGCGGCCCGGGCAGGCTTCGCGGCCGCCCCCGGCTCGCTGGCGGGGGGCGCGGTGACCGGCACCGCCAACGCCCTCGGCGACTCCTCGGCCGCCAACACCGCCGGCCGCTTCGCCGTCACCGCCGATCAGGGCGGCATCGCCCTCGCCGGCCTCAACGTCCAGGCCGCCGCGACCGGCAATCCGGCCCTCAACCCGTCCTCGTCGGTGACCGCGGCCAACGGCACGATCGACACCGGCGGCGCCACCGTTCTGACCAGCGGCGGCGATCTCGTCCTCGCCGCGACGGGGTCGGGCAGGATCAGTGGCGGATCGATCCAGCTGGCCGCCCCCCGCGGCGCCATCACCGTCTCCCACGCCGGACGCGATCCGGCCGCGAGCACGGTTCAGACGCCGAGCCTCGCCGCCGCCAGCCTCGGCGCCTTCACCCAAAATCCCGGCAGCCGGATCACGGCCACGACCGCCGCGGCGATCGATTCGGGCGCCGACATCCGACTGACCGATGCCTCCGGCGGGAACGGCCTCACCCTCAACTCCGGTTCCCTCATCGCCATCGAGGGGCCGGTGGCGGCGGCCGCGCTGCAGCTCACGTCGAAGAATATCCGGATCGCCTCATCCGGGACGCTCGGCAACGGCGCCACCGCGTCGGCGACCTTCATCATCGATCCCAACGGCAGCCCCGCGATCGTCGGCGGCACCGGAATCAGTCCCGGCTACGAGCTGGAGACGATCGAGCTGGGGAGGATCGCGAGCCGGAGCATCCTCATTCAGGCGCCCGCGATCGGCGCCGATCCGGCTCGGCCCGCCGACATCTTCCTTCGCGAGATGGCGCTGAGCGGGACCCAGGCCGGCGCCGGGCTGGGCCGCTTCGAGGTCCAGACTCCGGGACGAGTCCGGATCGACAGCCAGATCGCCTATGGCAATGCCTCGGCGACCGATTCCTTCGTGGTGACGGCGGGCGAGCGAATCCAGGTCGTCACGCTCAACGGGTCGGTGTCGATCACCGACGGCCTCGGAGCGCCCGCCGGCCGGATCGACCTCACCGCTCCGGCCATCACCGTCGCCGACCTCGCCCTGACCGGGCAGCTTGCCGCCGATCCCGATTTCCCCGGCCGAAACGCCGCCCTTCGAGTCAACAGCGGGGCCGCGAAGCCGGCCGGCAGCCTGATCGCGGGCGGAATCGCCTTCACCGTCGGAAGCCACCTGTTCGTCCAGAACAGCGGCACCGCCGACGAGCTCGCCGGCCTCACCGTCGGCGCCGGCGGCCTCACCATCCGCGGCGGCGCCACTCCGATCGCCGCGGTCGGCTTCGGGCGCAAGCGCAACCCCGACGGCAGCTTCGTCACCGGCAGCGATTTCTTCGCCCTGGTCGATTTCACCAAGGCCGCGGGGACGACCTACAGCAACGATTCGGAGGTCAACCTCTGCATCGTCAACACCGGCGCCTGCCCGGCCCCGCCGCCCGCGCCGCCCGTACCTCCGCCGCCGGCTCCCGACCCCCCGTCGCCGCCGCCACCCCCTCCGGATCCGCCGCCGCCGCCGCCGCCTCCGGTGCCGCCGCCCCCTCCGCCGCCGGCCCCGCCGCCGCCGCCAGCGCCTCCGCCGCCGCCGGTCCCGGCCCCGCAGCCGCCCGGGCGGACCGGACGGCCGACCGGCGCCGCCTTGGTCCTGGGGCCGCTGGTTCCGAACGAGGCCCGGCGAGTGGAGAATGTGCTCGACGTCAGCCTCGGCGCCGACGGCCCGATCGACGAGCCGGTGGCCAGCGGCGGCGACAGCAGCCTCTGGTCCGGCGACGACGAGGACGACGAGGAGGAGCCGCGATGAGGCGGCCGGCCCTCCGCCTCGGCGCGTTCCTGGCAGCGCTCGCCGCGGCTTCGGCCGGCCGCGGCGCCGAGCCCCGGATCAGCCTTCAGGACAGCTTCCGCCTGGGGTCGGGCGGAAGCGCGATCTGCACGGCCGAATCGGCCGCCCGGGACCGGGCTCTCGAGGACATGTTCGACCGCGCCTACGCGATCGTCTGCCGCGACGCCGCGGCGCCGGTCGGGCGCCTCTACGCGCTCAAGCTTCGGCGCGGCGATCCGGCCGCCCGACTGGCCGGGCTGCGCCGGGCGCGATGCGGAGCCCCCGCCCGAACCGACGTCGAGGCCGTGGCCGCCGCCGCGAGGCAGGCCTGCACGCTCGCCGACGGCCTCGCCTACCGGGTCTACAGCTGGCGCCGAGGCGACACCCTGTTCGTCGCCGAGGGGCTCGCCGGCTACGACAGCGCGCTTAGGATCGGCCTCAGGACCCTCGCCGCCGATCGCCCGGTGCCAGGCGACGTCGACGTCGCCCTGACCGAAGCGGGGGATCCGGCCGCCTTCGCCCGCGCCCGCGCCGAAGCGCTCGATCCGGCGCGGGCGCGCGACGAGGCCTATCGCCGCAACAATGCCGGCGGCTTTGCCGAGGCCGCCGAATATTTCGCCGCCCTGACCGCCGCCGAGGCCCCCGGGGCCGGCCGCGCGGAGGCGCTCGTCAACGACGCGGTCCAGCAATCCAACCTCGGCCGATATGACGAGGCCGACGCCTTGTTCGCCCGAGCGGCGGAGGCCGGCGGAGGCGACATGGTCGTCGCCCGGATGCTTCGCAACTATCGCGCCATCGACCTTCTCAACCGCGGCAGCCCGGAGGCGGCGCTGGCCGAGCTCGACCGGCCCCTGCCGCCCTCGGCCGCTTCGCCCCTGCCGAGCGCGGCGACCGCGATCGACGCCCGGACCGCGGCCCGGGTCAACGCCGAATCGCCGGCGCTGCGCCAGCTCGGCGGCGCCGGCGGCGCGCTCCTGCCCGAGGAGCGCTCGGCGATCCTCGATGCCCAGGCCCAGCAGTTGCGCGGAACCCTGCTTCGCCTCGCCGGACAGGCCGGGCCGGCGTCGGCCGCGCTCTGGGATTCGCAGGCGCGGCTGGCGTCGGTCCGGGGCGGCCGGGTCGTCTCGACCTTGTGGATTCGGGCGCAGATCCTCGGCGAGCTCGCCGCCCTGGCGGAGGCGCGCGGCGACGGCGGCGAGGCCGAGCGACAGCACCTCTCCGCCATCGCGCTTCTCGAAAGCGCCTATCCGGGCTCGGCGGCCCTGCTCGGAGCCCGGAGCCGGCTCGCCGCTTATTATGCGCGAAGCGGCCGCGAGGGTGAGGCTCGAGACCTCTACCGGCGCCTCGTCGAGGCCAACGGGCAGGGCGGCAGCCCCTCGCCGACCCTGCACCGGACGCTCGGCCCCTATTTCGCGCTGCTCGAGCGCGAGGGCTCCGATCCGGCGACCGCGGCCGAGATGTTCAAGGCGAGCCAGCTCCTCGTCCGGCCCGGGGTCGCCCAGACCCAGGCGGTGCTGGCGCGCGAATTGAGCGGCGGCAGCGACGAGGCGGCGCGGATGTTCCGCCAGTCGCTCGATCTCGGCCGCTCGATCGAGCGGCTGCGGGTCGAGATCGCCCGACTCGCCGCCCTCCCCGAGCCGGCCGCGGCCGATTCCGCGCGCCTCGCGGAGCTGCGCGCGCGGCTCGCCGGGCTCCAGCGGGATCAGGTCGCGGTCCAGTCGAGGCTCGCCGATTTCCCGCGCTACCGGGTCCTGTCCGGCGGGCTGATGGAGCTTGCCGAGCTTCAGCAGGCCCTCCGGCCCGGCGAGGCCTATTACAAGATGATCGTTGTCGGCGACGACGCTTATGCCGTGCTGGCGACGTCGGCCTCGGCCAAGGCCTGGAAGATCGGCGCCAGCCCGGCCCAGCTCGAGCAGCAGGTCGACGGTCTGAGGGCGACGATCGCCGTCGAGGAGAACGGCCGGATCCTCACCTATCCGTTCGACGTCGAGCGGGCGTTCGGCCTCTACCTGCAGCTCTTCGGCCCCGCCCGCGACGAGATGCGCTCCATCACCCATCTCATCTTCGAGCCGGACGGGGCGATGCTCCGGCTGCCGCCGAACCTGCTGATCACCGAGAGCGTGGGGATCGAGCTCTATCTCGCCAAGGCCCGGCGGGAAGGCGGCGACGGCTTCGACTTCACCTCGCTGCGCTGGCTCGGCCGCGACCGCGACGTCAGCACCGCCGTTTCGGCCCGGGCCTTCCGCGACGTCCGCCGGGCCGCCGCCTCGCGCGCTCCCAGGCCCTATCTCGGCCTCGGCGAGAATGCGGTGCCGGCGGCCCCGGAGGTCGAGCGCGCGGCAGTCCGCGGCCTGCTCGGCGAAGCGGCCGGGTGCGGCTGGCCGCTCAGCCAATGGGCCAGGCCCATCTCCGCCGCCGAGCTGCGCACCGCCGCGCGGGCTGTCGGCCCCGGCGCCGAGATCGTCACCGGCGAGGCGTTCAGCGACGCTGCGATCAAGGCGACCGGCGATTATTCGCAATTCCGGATCCTCCATTTCGCCACCCACGGCCTCGTCACGGCGCCGCGGCCCGAATGTCCGGCCCGTCCGGCCCTGATGACCTCCTTTGCGCGGCACGATTCTGGCGATTCCGACGGTCTGCTAAGCTTTTCCGAGATTTACGACCTGCGCCTCGACGCCGACCTCGTCATCCTCTCGGCCTGCGACACCGCCGGCCGGGCGAGCGCCGCCGCCACCCGCGAAGCCGGGCTTCGCGGCGGCGGCGATGTCGCCCTCGACGGCCTCGTCCGAGCCTTCGTCGGCGCCGGCGCCCGCTCGGTGGTCGCGAGCCACTGGCCGGTGCCCGACGATTACGACGCGACCAACCGCCTCGTCTCCGGCCTCTTCACCGCCCCCGCCGGAACTCCGACCGCCACTGCCCTCCGCCAGGCGCAGGAGCGGCTGATGTCGAGCCCGGAGACGTCCCACCCTTATTACTGGGCCGGCTTCGCCATCATCGGCGACGGCGCCGCGCCGGTCCTGCCCAAGACTTAGAATTTGCTCCCCGCGCCGGCGGCAGCAGCCATCCCTTGACCAAGCGTGATGTTCATGCTATGTTCGCCGCCACGGCTCTTTGACATCGCCTGGCTTTAATTCCGCGACGCCGCGCTAAGCGGATGTCGACTCCGATGTTGGTCGGGAAGTTTACCCCGCCAGCGCCACCCACCCAACCTCCCTTCTCCCGTGTCCAAGTCGTTCACTTCGTCCGGTTTCGGACAGTCGAAATCCGCCATGCCCCCTTTCGGTCTTGCGGCGAGCCAACCTATAACGTGGCCAGCAGGCCACATCGCGCGGCCCTTACGCCTCCGGAACAAATGCAAGCTTTTCCAGTTGAACGGTTTTCGGCGTAAGGAACCGGGTTCGACCTCGGGAGCAGCGGGCGAATTGACGAAGGCCGGGATATTGTTGGGTGCGGTCGCCGCCGGCGCCTTGGCGCTGGCCACGGCTGCGTCCGCGCAGCCGGACCCGGCGCAGGCGCCTCCGTCCGACGAGCCGATCGTTCCCGACAGCCAGTTCGAGAAGGAGCTTCCGTCGCTCGACCCCGAGCTCGGCAAGCCGCTCGAGCCGCTCGAGGATTTCACCGGTCCGCCGCCGGCGGTGACGCCCGAGGGTGAGCTGATTCCCGACGCGGCCGTCCCCGATCCGGAGCTCGAGCGTCCGCTCACGCCCATTTCCGAGTTCGACGTCCGCACCCCCCCGCCCGCCCCCGACGGCGAGGATGACGAGGAGAAGGTCGAGCCGGTCCGCTACACGCTCGTCGTCGAAGGCCTCGACGAAGTCGCGCTCGAAGCCCGGTTCCGCGACCTCTCGGCGCTCGAGGACGCCGACGGCGAGGCGACCAACGGCGCCCAGATTTCCGCCCGCGCCAAGGAGGACGAGCTGCTCGCCGTCCGGCTGCTCCGCTCGGAAGGTTATTACGACGCCACCGCGCTCTCGACGATCGAGCAGCTTCCCGACCAGCCCGGACAGATGCGCGTCGTGGTGAGCGCCGTGCCGGGCCCGCGCTACCTGTTCGGCAATATCGCGATCGCCGGCCCGCAGACCGAGCCGCCCGATCTCGCCCGCGAAGCTCTCAAGCTCAAGACCGAGGATCCGATCGTCGCCGCGAACGTCGAGGCGGCCGAGGCGAACGTGAGGCTTCGGCTTCCGCAGCAGGGCTATCCGTTCGCCGAGGTCGGCCTGCGCGACATCCTGCTCGACCCGGAAACGCGGCACGGCGACTACACCCTCCCCGTCGATCCGGGCAACCGCTCGCGCTTCGCCGGATTCACCACCGAGGGCGACCTCGCCTTCGGGGCGAAGCACGTCGGAGTGCTGTCGCGCTTCAAGCGCGGCGACCTCTACGACAGCCGCAAGGTCGACGACCTCCGGGAGGCGATGATCGCCACCAATCTCTTCACGACCGTCTCCGCCGAGCCGGTCGCCACCGGCGAGAAGGCCGAGGACGGCACCGAATATGTGAACATCAAGGTGGTCCAGGACGCGGGACCGGCGCGCTCGCTCGCCGGGACGCTCGGCTACTCGACCGGCGAGGGCTTTCGCGCGGAGGCGACCTGGGAGCACCGCAACCTCTTCCCGCCGGAGGGATCGCTTCGGGCCCACGCGATCCTCGGCACCCAGGAACAGCTGGTGGGGGTCACCCTGCGCCGCAACAACTGGAAGAAGCGGGACCGGAGCATCTTCGTCCAGGCGGAGGCGGGCCGCCGCGACCTCCCCGCCTTCAAGGGCTATACGACCCGACTGCGGGGGCAGGTCGCCCGCGAATCGACCCCGATCTGGCAGAAGGTGTGGACCTATGCGCTGGGCGCCGAGCTGATCGCGACCAACGAGGCCCAGACCGGATTCCCGCCGCTCTCGATCAAGGACGCCTTCTTCCTCGCCGGGATCAGCGGCCAGGTCGGCTACGACCGGTCGAACAGCCTGCTCGACCCGACCCGGGGCTTCCGGCTCAAGGCCTTCGTCAATCCGGAGACGTCGCTCCGCGAGCCGGGCCAGCCCTATATCCGCAACATCCTCGACGGCAGCGTCTATTATCCGGTCAAGGACAATATCGTCGTCGCCGGCCGAGCCCGGGTCGGCTCGATCTACGGCGCTGCGCTCTCAGAGCTGGCGCCGTCGAGGCGGCTCTATGCGGGCGGGGGCGGTTCCGTCCGCGGCTTCGGCTTCCAGGAGCTGGGGCCGAAAATCGAGGTCGCGAACCCCGATTTCGATCCGACCGATCCCGAGGAGAAGGACGATCCGACCAAATTGATCCCGACCGGCGGCCGGAGCATGGTCGAGTTCGCGCTGGAAGGCCGCTACCGGTTCGGCAATTACGGCGTGGTCGGCTTCGTCGACGCCGGCCAGGTCTATGAGAGCCAGAGCCCCCGCCTCTCCGACATGCGCTTCGGGGTCGGAGTCGGCGGTCGGCTCTACACCAATTTCGGGCCGATGCGCGCCGACGTCGCGATGCCGATCGGCCGCCGCAAGGGCGAATCGCGCTTCGCCGTCTACGTCTCGATCGGCCAGGCCTTCTAGATGGCGACCGCGGCCGAACCCGCCCCCCACCTGCCGCGCGGCCGCCAGCGCGCCCGCACCGCCGCGAAGTGGACCGGAATCGGCCTAATCGGGCTCGTCGTCGCGATCGGCCTCTTCTTCGTCTGGCTGAACTCCTCGCTCGGCCACCGCTACGTCGTCAAGCAGATCAACGAGCTCGAGACGGCCTCGGGCCTCGACATCGACGTCGGCCGGATCGAGGGCTCGCTGTTCGGCGAGCTCATCCTCCACGACATCGCCCTGAAGGACCCCAAGGGCACCTTCTTCGCCGCTCGGCAGGCGACGGTCGACTGGCGGCCGCTCGCCTATTTCCGCAACCGGATCGACATCAAGCGGCTCGAGATCCCGGCCGCCCGCCTCTACCGCCTGCCCCAGCTCAAGCCCGGCGATCCCAATGCGCCCCTGCTCCCCGACATCGACGTCGACATCGGCAAGCTCGAGGTCGAGCGGATGCTGATCGACCCTCCGGTCACCGGCTACCGCCACCTGCTCAGCCTGTCGGGCAGCGCCCGGATCGACAAGGGACGAGCCCAGCTCGCGCTCGACAGCAACGCGATCGCCGCGCCCGGATTGCCCGGCGGCGACAAGCTCGCGCTCCGTCTCGACGCGGTGCCCGAGGAGAACAAGCTGGCCATGGGGGTGCGCGTCGAGGCGCCCGCCAACGGCTTCGTCGCCAAGCTCGCTGGCCTCAATCAGCCGCTGGTCGCCTCGATCGGCGGCAACGGCACCTGGGCGAGCTGGAAGGGCCGGGCCAGGGCTCAGCTCGGCGGCAAGGCCTTCGCCGACCTCGCCGTCGACGCCCGGGACGGCACCTTCACCGTCTCCGGGCCGGTCAATCCCGGCATGCTGATGGCGGCGGGGCCGGCGAAGGCGCTGCTCTCGCCGGTCGTCCAGGTGAATCTGGAGACCAAGCTCGACCAGCGCCGCGCCGACACGAAGCTCCGGCTGAACTCGGCCGCCCTGGCGGTCGTCGCCGACGGGCTCGTCGACCTCGGCCGAAACCAGTTCCAGGATTTCAAAGTAGCCGCGCGGCTGTCCCGCCCGAAGGCGATCGGTCCCAATATCGACGGCATCGACGTTCGAATCGCGATGGTCCTCAACGGCGCCTTCGCGACCCCGTTCGTCGCCTACGACCTGCGCGCCCGGTCGCTGAGCTTCAACGAGACGACGATCGAGCTCCTCCAGGCGCGCGGCCGGGCCAAGGTCGACGCCGACCGGATCAGCATCCCGATCCAGGCCCGCGCCCGCCGCGTCAGCGGCCTCGACCCCTCGCTCGGCGCGCTGCTCACCAATGTCGGCGCGACCGGGACGATCCACATCAGCGGTAGCCGGCTCGTCTCCGACAACCTCAAGGTCCGCTCGGACCGGCTCAACGCCACCGTCGCCGTCGCCGGAGACTTCGCCAGCGGGCAGTACCGGACCGGAATCCAGGGCACGGTGAACAATTACTTCATGGAAGGGGTCGGCCTGCTCGATCTCACCACCCACATGGACGTGTTCACCGCCGCCAACGGCTTCGGCCTCAAGGGCAAGGTCGCGGTGCGCACGAGACGGATCGACAACGCCACCGCGGCCGGACTGCTCGAGGGCAACGCCACCGCCGCCGCCAACGTCGCGATGACCCCCGCCGGCGTGATCACGCTCGACGGAGTCCGACTGAGCTCGCCGGGGCTGCGCATCACCTCGGGCGGAGGAACGATCTGGCCCGACGGCCGGATCAGCATCCGAGCCGCCGGCGTCTCGCGCGCCTATGGCGCGGTGGCGGTGGTCGTGACCGGCACCGCCACCCGGCCCCAGATCGCGCTCAAGGTCGCCAATCCGGGCTTCGGGATCGGCCTCCGCGACGTCAGCGCGACGGTGCGCTCGGTCCCCGGCGGCTATGCGATCGTCGCGACCGGCCAATCCGCCTACGGACCGTTCGAGGCCGACGTCACCATCCTTTCCGGCCGCGGGCCGATGACTATCGAGGTGCGACGCCTGCTCTTCGCGGGAATGACCTTCACCGGGCGGGTGACGCGGACCGCGGCGGGGCCGTTCGTCGGAACGCTCGCCATGACCGGGCAGGGGCTTCAGGGCACCGTCCGGCTCGCCGCCGCCGGCCGCTACCAGCAGGCCGATATCGACGCCGTCGCCAGCGGCGCCCAGATACCCGGCGAGAGCCCGATCCTGATCCAGCGCGGCCTCGTCCGGGCGACGGTGATCCTCTACCCCGACGCCCCGCGCATCGTCGGCGACGCCCAGCTCGCCGGGGTCCGGGCCAACAATTTCTTCCTCGCCCGGGCGCGGGCCAAGGTCGATTATCGCGGCGGCAACGGCGCCGCCCAGCTCTTCGCCGAGGGCACCAGCGGAGTGCCCTTCCGGGTCGCGATCAACTCGGTCCTGACTCCGGACCATATCCGCGCCGCGGCCCAGGGACAGGTGCGCAACATCCCCTTCCGCCTCGCCCGCCCGGCCGAGATCAGCAAGGTCGCCGGCGGCTGGCAGCTGGCGCCGACCGAGCTCGTGCTGCCGCAAGGCAACGTCCAGCTCGCCGGCCGCTACGGCAACGGGCTCGTCGTCCAGTCGCGGCTGAAGGATTTCGACATCTCGATCCTCAACGTCTTCTCGCCCGGCCTCGGCCTCGGCGGCAAGGCAACCGGAAGCATCGACTTTGCCCAGGTCGGCGGCGATTCCTTCCCGCGCGCCGACGCGCGCCTGACCATCGCCGGCTTCACCCGGACCGGGATCGCGGTCCGCTCGCCGCCCGTCGACATCGCGCTTGCCGGCCAGCTCCGGCCGGAGGGCGGCACCCTCGCCTCGGTGTTCCGCCGCGACGGCAGCGTCATCGGCCGGGCGCAATTCCGCCTCCAGCCGGTCGGGCCGGGCGCCGGCGGCTGGACGACCCGCCTGCTCGCCGCCCCGCTCGGCGGCGGGATTCGCTATAACGGGCCGGCGGAGGTCCTGTGGTCGCTGACCGGAGTCGCCGACATGCAGCTGTCCGGGCCGATCGGGGTCGCCGCCGACTTCACCGGCCGGGTCCAGAGCCCGCAGCTCACCGGCATCGTCCGGGCGAACAACCTGACCTTCGTCCATGAAACCTACGGCACCCGGATCAGCCAGCTCGCACTCCAGGGCCGCTTCACCAGCTCCGAGCTCCAGATCAGCCAGCTCTCCGGCCGAGCCGGCCGGGGGACGATCGCCGGCACCGGAACGGTCGGCTTCGCCTCGGCGGCCGGCTATCCGATCGACATCCGCCTGAAGCTCGACGAGGCGCAGCTCGCCCGAAGCGACAATATCGGCGCGACCCTGAGCGGCGACCTCGCCATCACCAACAGCCGAGCCGGCGGCGCCCTCATCTCCGGCGACCTGATTCTGCCCGAGGTGCGCTACCAGATCATCCGCCAGGGCGCGGCCCAGATCGTCGAGCTGGCCGGCGTGCGCCGCAAGGGCGAGCCGCTGCCGACCGTCAACGCCGCCACCCGGCAGGCTGACGCGGCGCCGAGCATCTGGAAGCTCGACCTGCGCCTGCGCGCCGACAACCGGCTGTTCATCGCCGGCATGGGCCTCGAATCCGAATGGAGCGCCGACCTGCGCGTCCAGGGAACGACGGCGACTCCCTCGATCGTCGGCGAGGCCGACCTGATTCGCGGCACCTACAGCTTCTCGGGCCAGCGCTTCGACGTCACCCGCGGCCATATCGCCTTTACCGGCGCGCGGCCTCCCAACCCGCGTCTCGACATCGTCGCCAGCGCCGACGTGAAGGACGTCACCGTCAACATCGTCGTCTCGGGCAGCGCCAACAATCCGCAGATCGCCTTCACCTCCAATCCGGGCCTGCCGCAAGACGAGATCATGGCGCGGATCCTGTTCGGCGGCTCGGTGACGGAGATTTCCGCCATCCAGGCGGTGCAGCTCGCCACTTCGCTGAACTCGCTGCGCGGCGGCGGCGGCGGCCTCAATCCGCTCGGCAAGCTGCGCTCGGCCGGCGGCTTCGATCGCCTCCGGATTCTCGGCGCCGACGACACCACCGGCCGCGGCACCGCCATCGCCGCCGGCTTCTACCTCTCGGACGACATCTATCTCGAGATCATCACCGACGCCCGCGGCTTCACCGCGACCCAGATCGAGATCGCCCTGTCCAAGGCGCTGAGCATCCTCTCCCAGGTCGGCACGTCGGGCGGCGGCAACAACGTCAACGTCAGGTATCGGAAGCAATATTAGGCTCATCCTCCCCGCGCGAAGCGGGGGAGGCAGGAGCTAACCGATCCTCGTCAGCCTCGCCGCCAGCGGCGCCAGCGACGGGAACCAGCCGAGCAGCCCCATCATCGCGCCGCGCGCCGGGCCGTGCTCGGCCGACCGCCGAAGCAGCTCGGCCAGTCCGACCGGCCGCCGCGCCCGCCGCGCCCAGTCGCTCTGGAACGTCGATGCCGCCCGGCCGGCGGCGATCGCGCGAGCCGCGGCCGCGCCGCTCTCCAGCGCGACGGCGATTCCGTCGCCGGCCAGGGACGCGATGATCGACGCCTGGTCGCCGACCCGGTAGACGCCCGGGACCGTCTCCCGTGCGCGCCAGCCATAGGGGACTCCCGAAATTGCGCTCCACTCCCCCGGCTCGCCTTGGCTCAGGCGCGCCGCGAAGGCGGGGAGCTCATCGGCGAGCCGGGCGATCAGCGGCTCGATCCCGCCCGCCGCCTTCAGCCGCTCGCGCGAGGCCGAAAGGCAGAGATTGGCGCTTCCGTCCTCCTGCATCAGGAGCCCGGCATAGCCGCCGTCGTAGAGGTGGAGCTCGATCGTCCCGTCCAGCGTCCGCGCCAGGGCCGGGCTCGCCGCCAGCGCCGTCCGAAGCCCGAGCGGCCTCGTCGAGATGTCGACCGGGCGGCTCGCCCCGCGAAGCTCGTGCTTGCCCGTGGCGAGGACCAGGGCGTGCGCCTCGATCTCCTCGTCGTCGTCGAGCCGGATCCGGCGCGCCTCGAGAGTCGCCGCGCGCACCGCGCGTCCCCGACTCACCCTGGCGCCGGCGGCCTGCGCCTCGGCGAGCAGCGCCTCGTCGAGGGCACGGCGGGAGAGGCCCGCGGCCGTTTTCGGAAGGGCCGCCTCGAGGCTCCGCTTCGCCGAGATCAGCCGCAGCCGCCGAATCGGACGGGCGCCGAGCGCCGCGGGGTCGATCCCCAGCCGATCCAGCGCCGCAAGCGCGTCCCAGCCGAGAAAGCCGCCGCAAACGACGTCGTGGGCGGCGTCGGTGCGCTCGACCAGCTCGGCCTCGATCCCGGTCCGGGCGAGCGCGATCGCCGCGGCCGAGCCGGCGGGCCCGCCGCCGACGATCAGCGCAGCCGCTCGACGCACAGCCGGAACGGGAAGTAGCGCTTCACCCGGACTCCTTCCTCGACCCCGGCCTCGGCGAGGATCGACCGCCAGTCTTCGGGCCGGAACGATCGGGCGATGGAGAGCCGGCCGTCCTCCCGGACGATTCGGTGGACCGCGAGCAGCGCCGCGAGCAGCGGGAAGCCGTGATAGGCGAAGGCATGGCGGTGGAGGTCGTTGACGAACCAGCCGCGGTCCGAATTCGACTCCATCCAGCGCAGGAAATCGAGCAGCTGAGCGTCGCTCATATGGTGGGCGACGAGGCTGCTGACGACGAAGTCGAACCGGCCGAGATCGCGATAGTCGCCGGTCCGATAGACGATCGGCATGTCCGCCGGAGTCCTCGCCCGGGCCGTCTTTTCGCTCTTCGGATTGAGGTCGATCCCGGTCAGCTCGGCAGCCAGCCCGCGCTTCCTCGCCCATGACGCGATCGAGCGAAGCATGCCGCCCTCGCCGGAGCCGACGTCGAGCAGCGTGAACCGGCTCCGGCCGCCGGTCCCGCGCTTCAGGAAGTCCAGGGTCGGGCGCGCCGCGAGGGTCCACCGGTTGACCCGGCCCAGCCCCTGGAGCACCGCGTCATAGACCTGGGGATTGAGCGACGGATCGTCCATCTGCTCGTCGTCGCGGGTCCGGGCCTTCAGCGATCTCATGCCGCCCGTTCGAAATGGAACCCTTCCGCGGCCAGCCCCGGTCCGAAGGCGAGGGCGACACCTCGGCGCCGCTCCGGATTCGCCAGCAGCCGCTCGAGCACGAAGGGCAGGGTCGAGGAGGACATGTTGCCGAAGCGGGCCAGCACGTCGCGGGACTCGGCCAGCGCTTCGGGCGGCAGGTCGAGCCCGTGCTCGACGGCGTCGAGGACGGAGCGGCCGCCGGCATGGACCGCCCAGCAATCGAACGCCTCGGGCGCCTCGTTGCCGAGCATCGCGTTGCGCACGCCCTCGTCGCGGAGCGCCTCGCCGATCCGGCCCGGCACCTCGCCGGACAGGTCCATGACGAAGCCGTGATCGCCGATCCTCCAGCGGATCAGCGCGTCCGAATCGGGCAGCGTCGCGGCGAACGGGCGCGACAGGGCGAAGCCGCTCGGCTCGGCCGTCACCAGCGAGGCGGTGGCGCCGTCGCCGAACTGCAGAGCCGCGAGCAGCCGCTCGACATCCTCCTCATATTGGAGGTGGAGGCTGGACAGCTCGACCGTCACCACCAGCACCCGGGCCTCGGGCTCGGAACGGACGATGTGATGGGCGAGCCGCAGCGAGGAGACCGCCGCGTAGCAGCCCATGAAGCCAACCAGGGTCCGCTCGACATGCCCGCCGAGGCCCAGTTCGGCGGCGATGATCTGGTCGATGCCCGGCGCGACGAAGCCGGTGCAGCTGGCGACGATCAGATGGGTGATCCCGACCAGGGCCGCCGCCTCGAGCCGACCGATCGCGGCCAGCGCCAGCTTCGGCGCCTCGCGGGCATAGACCTCCATCCGGGCTCCCGTCGTCGGCAGGGCGCCGTGGTAGAAGCCGCCCTTGTCGACCGGTGAGCCGCCCTCGTCGGCCGCCGGGAGGACCGACCAGCGATGGCCGATGCCGGAGCGGGCCGCCATCCGCGCGAACAGCGCCCGCAGCCGCGGCTCCCCCAGCCGGCTCTCGGCCCAGCGGATGAAGGCGGCGTGGACGTCGTGCGCGGGAACGGCGGTGCCGACGGCGTTGAGATGGGCCTGGCTCGTACGACTTCCCTCGGAAAACGGAGTGCGGATTTGCAACGCAGATGAGATGAATAAGGCCTGAGGAAGTTCCCGCCAGCGCCGCGGGCCGAAAAAGAACGAGCCTCGCTCAATCAGCCTGGAAACCGCGCCCGCGGCGCGCCAGCTTCGAATCGGTCGCGGTCATTCCGCCTCGCCGCTTTCGATGAACCGTTCGTACCCGCCGCGTCGCAGCTCGCACGCCGGGCATCTGCCGCAGCCATGGCCCCAGTCGTGAAGGCGGCTGCGGTCCCCTTCGTAGCAGCTGTGGCTCTCTTTCCGGACGAGATCGACGAGGGGCTGTCCGCCGAGCTCGCGGGCCAG
Organism: Allosphingosinicella sp.; assembly: GCA_036386295.1. GTDB lineage: Bacteria > Pseudomonadota > Alphaproteobacteria > Sphingomonadales > Sphingomonadaceae > Allosphingosinicella. The sequence continues at coordinate 3,353 of DASVVX010000147.1, read as the reverse complement.
CGACCAGGTCTTCGCCTTGTCGATCCACATCAGCGGCGTGTGAATGACGAAGCGCGAGTCCATTCCGAGGTTCAGGGCCAGCTGCATGGCCTTGATCGAGTCGTCCCGGCAATCGGGGTAACCCGAATAGTCCGTCTCGCAGACGCCGGTGACCAGATGCCTGGCGCTGCGCCGATAGGCGAGCGCGGCCGCAAAGGTCAGGAATATGAGGTTGCGGCCCGGCACGAAGGTGTTCGGAAGGCCGGTCTCCTCCATCGCGATCGCGACATTTCGAGTGAGGGAGGTCTCGCTGACCTGCCCGAGGATCGGCATGTCGAGAAGGTGGTCCTCCCCAAGCTTGTCGGCCCAGCGCGGAAACTTGCGGCGCAGTTCGGCGAGAATCGCGGGACGCGCCTCGAGCTCGACGCGGTGGCGCTGGCCATAGTCGAATCCGACGGTTTCGACCCGCTCGAACCGTTCGAGGGCCCAGGCGAGGCAGGTGGTCGAATCCTGGCCGCCCGAAAACAGGACCAGCGCCTGCGGATGGGCGGCCTCCAAGCGGATTTGCCCGCCGACTTCGACCATCAGCGGATTCCCAGCTGCTTGTGGGTTTGCAGACTCAGCCGCCAGCGCGGATTGGCGAGACAGAAATCGACCGCGGCGGCCATGTTCGCGGCCAGGTCGGGACCATCCATGGGCTGGAGGAGGAAATGATCGAAGGCGAGATCGGCGTAGAGGTGGGGCTCCGCGCCCTTTTGCGGATAGACCAGCTTCAGCTCGTCGCCGCGCGCGACGGCGAGCGGCGTCCCGGCCTTGGGGCTGACGCTGACCCAGTCGATGCCCTCGGGCGGGGCGATCGTCCCGTTCGTCTCGATCGCGATCTCGAACCCGAGTGCGTGAAGCGCTTCGATCAAGGGCCGATCGACCTGGAGCAGGGGCTCGCCCCCCGTCAGCACGACCAGTCGATCGGCGCCGACGCCGCCGCGCCAGCACCGGCCGATCCTCGCGGCCAGCGCGGCGGCGTCGGCGAACCGTCCGCCGTCGGGACCGTTCGTCCCGACGAAGTCGGTGTCGCAAAAGGTGCAGATCGCCGTCGTCCGGTCCTTCTCTCGGCCGGACCAGAGATTGCAGCCCGCGAAGCGGCAGAACACCGCCGCCCTGCCGGCATTCCGGCCTTCGCCCTGCAGGGTGTAGAAGATTTCCTTGACGGCATAGGACATGTCAGTCGGCCTCCGCCCCGGGCAGCGAGCGCGCCCCGACTGTATCCGGTCCCGCGTCCATGGTCATTTGGCCTCGACACTCGATGACGGCGGATCGGCCGCGACAGGCCTCGATCGTCGGATGCCCGCGCCCGGCGCGATCGACCGGCAACGTCGCGACGAGGCGGGGGATGGTGCCCAGGGGCGGAATCTTAGGGCCGCGATAGTCCACCATTTCTGCTGATTCTTGCGGGACTGTCACGAGTTTGTGCCCCCAGAAATACCCCCAGATCTGGAAGAAGGGCTCGTCTGCGACACTTCGTTGCGGTATCGCGGGAGCAGCATCATTCCGAAAACTTCCGCCCTCCTCGTGCTTTGGCGTAGTAGAGTTGCGGAGTACCCACCGTCGCCTGCATGGCAGTGAACGGCGGGGCTCCGGGCTTATCCTGATCATATTCAACGGTCAGCATATGGCCGGGCACATGTGCGGCGATCGCGCTGTCGAGTGCATCCAAAAGATGACTGCTCGTCGGGTCCACGACGGTATGCGCCCGCACCCTCCGCTCCCGCTTCGTCGGCTCGATATCCTCTCGCAATGAGAATTCCGTCACCCAGACCCATTTGGGAAAGCCTATGCGTACCATGGCCTCCTTCAGCTCATCTGGCACGCCATTGCGCAGCGCCCGCCACGCGTGCTTCCAGCCATTGCTGAGGTAGGTTCGAGCCACCAGTTCGGCATCATCGGCGAAGAACTTGTCGTCGGAGATTCTCTCCTCCTCGTCCTCGTCCTCGTCCTCGTCCTCATCCTCGTCCTCGCCGTCCGCCACGGCCAGCTGCCCTCGGCTCTCAATCATGAAGGCGACAATTCGGCGAGCAACGGTCTCTGCGCCTTCGGCAGGCATGAAGACGGTCTCGGGCAGGACCGGCAGAATGAAAGTTGCATCTTCAAGGCAGGAGCCGTCACCCTCCTCGGCACAGTCTGCACGACCGATGGCGAGGCGCCGATATGGCCCTGATTGGTCATCGTTCACCAGCAGGTAGGTGGCGTAGTCCCACACGTTGGGCCCAAGATCGAGCTCGGGCAACGTCTCTACCCCCGCTGCGGCCGAGGCATCCGGAGGGGGATCGGTGATGCTCTGTTCCCTTTGCGGCGGACGGTGTCCGACCGTGCCCACGGCCAGCACGGCGTGTTCCCCATCGTCGTCGTCAAGCCCGATGATGACGGGGATACCGGAGTCGAGATACCGACCAACGATACGATGAGTTGGCTCGTACCAGTCGCCATCGTCCCTCGGCCGGTACACGAGAGGGTGGTAGCCCAATCCCTTCAACGCTCTGACCATTGCGTCGGCAGTAAGTCGGCGTGACCCGGCCGGGAGCATGGCGGCAATGTCCACGTCGGTCGGAGTCAAAGCCGCAGCATTGACGTCGATGATGGAGAGCCAAGGTCCCTTGTGGCGGTTATGGAAGTGCCTAGCGAGACCCCAGATCACAGCCTGAGCGCAGGAGCCGGTCCGCCCGTCCTGTTCCGTCGTAGCCGCCCCCGTGACCTTCAGCTCCGCGCCCAGCAGGTGAACTGAATATTCTGAAGCCACGAGTAGTTCGCAGGGCTCCGAAAGCCCTGTCGGCACGGCTACAACGGCCCAGCTTACGGGTGCCCGCACCACGGGACGCAACACTAAGAAGCCTAGATATGTATCCGCCCCGGCGGCTTCTAGGGCGGATGCAAGCTCCCCCGGCGCCAAGTCTTCGAGATCAGTCAGATCTCGGCTGAAGACGTGCAGGCGCTTGCAGTGCTTGCCTGGTGCGGCATAAACCCGGTGATGGAACGCGGCATAGGCACGTACGTAATCCCGATCGAGGTAAGCACCCTCAAGGATGTAGTAGACGCCGCCGGCGTTACGGAAGGCCTCTAGGATTCCGTGGAGACAGTCACTTTCCTCCTCGGGATCAAGGTTGAGGCGAAGTTCGTGCCAGCCCTCTACTCCCTCCAGAACGCCTGACTCATATGTGTTGATCATGTGCGGGCACCGCCGAGCGCGAGCGAAATCGAATTACGCTCGGCGAGTTCTCCCGACGAGCGCAGCGCAGGTGCCGGTCGCCGCTTCGGCGCGACGGATGAACTCCTTATCCGTCTCGGTGAGCCGTGATCCAAACTTCTTCCGGTGCACGGCG
>DASVVX010000146.1:0-3418 GCA_036386295.1 Allosphingosinicella sp. | reverse complement strand
GGCGCCGGAGGAGCGGCTGCTGAAGGACAGCGGGCCCGACGTCGAGGGCGACGACGGCGCCGATCCCTCGCCGGTCGAGCTCAAGGAACGCGCCCTGGCCACCGAGGAGGCGGGACGGGCCATCGCCGGCATCACCAACAGCGAGGGCGCGGGGGCCAATGCGGGGCGGACGGTCATTGCGCTCGCCACCAGCCACGGCTTCTGCCGCGGCTATTCGACCAGCGGCTATTCCTGCTCGGCGAGCCTGATCGCGGGTTCGGGGGGCGAGATGCAGCGCGATTATGCGTGGCATTCCACCCGCCATTACACCCAGCTGGAGGACGGTTCGACGATCGGGCGGAGGGCGGCGGAGCGGGCGGTGGCTCGGCTCCGGCCGGTCAAGCTGGCGAGCGGGACGATGCCGGTGCTGTTCGACCCGAGGGTCGGCGACTCGCTGATCGGCCACCTCCTCGCCGCGATCGGCGGCCCGTCGATCACCCGGCGCACCAGCTTCCTGCTCGACAGGGAGGGGGAGGCGGTGTTCGGACCGGGCGTGACCCTGCGCGACGACCCCCACCGCCGCCGCGGCCTTCGCTCCAAGCCGTTCGACGGCGAGGGGCTTGCGACGAGGCCGTCGAACATCGTCGAGGCCGGCCGGCTGACCGGCTGGCTGCTCGACAGCGCCTCGGCCCGGCAGCTCGGCCGGGCGCCGACCGGACACGCGGTGCGCGGCGGCTCGGGCGGGCCGGGCGTCGGAGCGACCAACGTCCATATGGAGCCCGGCGCCCTCACCCGGGGCCAGCTGATCGGCGAGGTCCGGCGCGGCGTCTACGTCACCCAGCTGATCGGCCAGGGCGTCAACCCGGTGACCGGCGACTACAGCCGGGGCGCCTCGGGCTTCGTCGTCGAGGACGGCGAGCTCGGCGCTCCGGTCGCCGAGATCACCATCGCCGGCAATCTGCTCGACATGTTCGCCCGTCTCGAGGCGGCCGACGATCTCGAGCTTCGCCAGGCGGTCAACGTCCCGACGCTGAGGATCGACGGGATGACGGTCGCCGGTGCTTGAGTCGGTCTCCGCCATCGTCCGCGAGGCGGGCGCGATCGCCGCGGAGCGCTTCGGAACCGATTTCGGCCGCTGGGAGAAGTCGCCGGGAAGCCCGGTCTGCGACGTCGACCTCGAGGTCGACGCCTTCCTCCGCGGGCGGCTGACCGAGCTCGACCCGGAGGCCGGCTGGCTGTCCGAGGAATCGCTCGACCGCTCCGACCGGATGGAGCGGCGGCGGCTGTGGGTGGTCGATCCGATCGACGGCACCCGCGACTATCTGCGCTCCCGCCCCGGCTGGTGCGTCTCGGTCGCCCTGGTCGAGGAACGGGTGCCGCTGGTCGGAGTGCTCGACGCTCCGGCCCGAGGCGAGCATTGGACGGCGGCTCGGGGCCTCGGGGCCTGGCGCAACGGCGAACGTCTCCGGGTCAGCGGGCGCGAGCAGCTCGCCGGCGCGCGGGTGCCGGCCGAGCAGCTTCCCGACGCCGATCTCGACCTCGTCGCGGTGGCCAGGCCCAATTCGATCGCGCTCAGGATCGCGATGGTCGCGGCCGGCGAGGCCGACCTCGTCGCGACCCTTCGCTGGGGCTTCGAATGGGACATCGCCGCCGCCGCCCTGATCGCCGCCGAGGCGGGCGCGACGGTCACCGGAGCGCTCGGCCAGCCGCTCGCCTTCAACAGCGCCCGCGGCGAGGCGTTCGGAGTGCTGGTCGCCACGCCTGCCATCCACGCCGCCGCCGCCGGGCGGCTGCGCTCGCGGGCGATGGATTTGGTTTGAAATTCCTCCCCGCGATTTCGCGGGGAGGGGGACCAGGCGAAGCCTGGTGGAGGGGTCCTTTCCAAGGCCCGAAGAACCCCACCACCGCGCTTCGCGCGGTCCCCCTCCCCGGCAAATGCCGGGGAGGAATTTAGGCAGGTCCCGTCGCTCCAACCGGACCTTTCGCAGCGCGCGCTTCGACTTGGCGGCGGCAGCTGCTATGGTCGGGGCGAGGGAGATGCGTCCATGAAGCTTGGGCTCGCCGCTTTGCCGATCCTCGCCGCGCTCGCCGGCGCCCCGCCGCTCGCCGGCCAGCCGCAAACCGCCGCCGCGATCGTGCCGGACTCCGCGGCGACGGTGCTCGACCTCGAGCCGGACCGGTCCGACCGGATGACGGTGCCGGTCAGCATCGGCGGCCGCGGCCCCTATGCCTTCATCGTCGACACCGGCGCCGAGCGGACCTCGATCGCCGAGGAGTTGGCCCAGGACCTGCGGCTCGGCCACGGCGCCCGCGCCCGGCTTCACTCGATGACCGAGGTCAGCCGGATCCAGACGGTGCTTATCCCCGCGCTCGAGGTCGGCGGCCGGAGCATCCGAGGCATCAACGCCCCGGCGCTCGAGCGGCGCCACATCGGCGCGGAGGGCATATTGGGAGTCGATTCGCTCCAGACCCAGCGGGTCTCGTTCGACTTCGCCCGCCGGCAGATGACGGTCAGCCTGTCGCGCAAGCGCGAGGAGGCCTGGCCGGACGACACGATCGTCATCACCGCCAGAAACCGGATGGGCCACCTCGTCATGGTCGACGCCGCCGTCGACGGCGAGAAGGTCTGGGTGATCCTCGACACCGGCGCCGAGACGACGGTCGCCAATTCGGTGCTGAGGCGAAAGCTCGAGAAGCGCGGCAAGGCGCTCGCGACCTGGCCGATCGAGCTCCAGAGCGTGACCGGCGGGCGGATGCCGGCCGACCAGTCGATGATGAGGAAGATCCGCCTCGGCGGGGTCGACATCAACAACATGCCGGTGGCCTTCGCCGACGTCCATCCGTTCCGGAAGCTCGGGCTGACCAGGCGGCCGGCGCTTCTGCTCGGGATGGACGCGCTGAGGCTGTTCGAGCGGGTCTCGGTGGACTTCCCGAACCGGCGGGTGAGGCTGCTTCCGGCGGGGAGCGCGGAGCGGGCGGGGGCCCAGTGGGCGCTCCGGTAGGAGCGCGTCGTTCTCGTTCGCTAAACGTTCTTGACATGTTCTAAACAAGAGATTATCTTGTTCCTGCCGAGTCGGACTTGGCGGCTCTTTGCCATTGTCAAGAATCGCCAAGCCTCGCCGGGGCGGCGCGGCCGATCCGTCCGGCCGGGCCCGCCGGACGGATCGGCGACGGCTCTCGAGGCCGCAGCCTGTGTCCACGCGCAGTGGCGGGCGCCCCTCGCTGCCGCGACCAGAAGGCCGACGGTTTCCGCTCCGCAGGCGTGGTACGTGTGCGCCATGCCCGAGCAGACCCGCGAGCGATGAACGAGACGCGGTCCGCGCAGCCCGGGCACCCCGTTGAATGGCTGCATTTCTTCCGCTGCGCATGTGGCGCATTAGTCGATAAGCGAAATCTGGAAGACGTGTTGGAACACCTGCCGCACAGCATCGCCGGAACG
>DASVVX010000145.1:0-21352 GCA_036386295.1 Allosphingosinicella sp. | reverse complement strand
CAACATCTTCGCCGTCCGGGCCGCGGACCTTTGGCCGCTCCTCGCCCGGGTCGGCAACGACAATGTCCAGGCCGAATATTACCTTCCCGACATCGTCAGCCTGGCGGCGGCCGACGGCCGTCCGGCGCTGCTCGTCGAATGCGAGGCGGCCGAGGCGATCGGGCCCAACAGCCGCGGCGAGTTCGCCGCCGCCGAGGCCGCCTGGCAGGAGCGCCGCCGCGCCGAGGCGATGGCCGAGGGCGCCACCCTGATCGCGCCCGAGACGGTCTGGTTCGCCTTCGACACCCGGCTCGGCCGCGACGTCACGGTCGAGCCCAACGTCTTCTTCGGCCCCGGAGTGAGCGTCGCCGACGGCGCCCGGATCCGGGCCTTCAGCCATATCGAGGGCGCGATCGTCGGCCCGGGCGCCGAGATCGGCCCCTACGCGCGGCTGCGCCCCGGCACCGAGATCGGCGAGAAGGCGAAGATCGGCAATTTCGTCGAGACCAAGAAGGCTCGGCTCGGGCCGGGCGCCAAGGCCAGCCACCTCAGCTATCTCGGCGACGCCGAAGTCGGCGCCGGGGCCAATGTCGGGGCCGGCACGATCACCTGCAATTACGACGGCTTCTTCAAATACGGCACGGTTATCGGCGAGGGCGCCTTCATCGGCTCCAACTCGGCGCTCGTCGCCCCGGTCACAATCGGCGCCGGAGCGATCGTCGGGGCGGGATCGGTGATCACTCATGACGTGGAAGCCGACGCCCTCGCTGTGGCGCGCGAGAGACAGGACGGGCGACCCGGCTGGGCAAAACGCTTCCGCGAGGCCATGTTGGCAAAAAAGAAAGCGGGTTGAGCTATTTCGTCACTCCCGCGAAAGCGGGAGTCCATTCGGGATCCGTGCCGCTACAGAATCAGCATGGATTCCCGCTTTCGCGGGAATGACGGAGAGTAACGGGTCACATGTGCGGAATCATCGGCATCGTCGGGCGTTCGGAAGTTTCCGACCGGCTCATGCAGGGCCTCAGGCGCCTCGAATATCGCGGCTATGACTCCGCCGGCATCTGCACGATCCTCGACGGCCGGCTCGAGCGCCGCCGCGCCGAGGGCAAGCTCGACAATCTCGCCGCCGAGCTCGCCGCCTCCCCCCTCGCGGGGACGATCGGGATCGCCCACACCCGCTGGGCGACCCACGGCGCACCCACCGTCGGAAACGCCCATCCCCACATCGTCGGCGGGGTGGCGCTGGTCCACAACGGAATCATCGAGAATTTCCGCCCCTTGCGCGAGGAGATGCAGGCGGCGGGCCGGACCTTCCAGTCGGAGACCGACAGCGAGGTCGTCGCCCATCTGATCGACCACCAGCTCGGCCAGGGCAAATCGCCGCGGGAAGCGGTCGCCGCAGTCCTCCCCCGCCTGCACGGCGCCTTCGCCATCACCATCCTCTTCCGCGACCATCCCGACATGCTGATCGGAGCCCGGATGGGCGCCCCGCTCACCGTCGGCTATGGCGAGGGCGAGACCTATCTCGGCTCCGACGCCCTCGCCCTCGCCGGCCTCACCCAGCGCATCGCCTATCTCGAGGAAGGCGACTGGGCGATCATCGGGCACGACGGCGCCAGCATCTTCAACCGCGCCAACGAGCCGGTCGAGCGCGAGACGGTCACTTCCGGCGCCTCCGACGCCGCCGCCGACAAGGGCAACCACGCCCATTTCATGCAGAAGGAGATATTCGAGCAGCCGATCGTGGTCGCCCAGACCCTCTCCTCCTACCTTCGACCGTTCGAGCGCAAGATCGCGCTTCCGGCGATGGACGAGGATTTCGCCGCCGTGCCCCGGGTCACGATCGTCGCCTGCGGGACCAGCTTCTACGCCGGGATGGTCGCCAAATATTGGTTCGAGCGCTTCGCGCGGGTCCCCGTCGACCTCGATGTCGCCTCGGAGTTCCGCTACCGCGAGCCGGTGCTCGAGCCGGGCGGCCTCGCCCTCTTCATCTCGCAGTCGGGCGAGACCGCCGACACCCTCGCCGCGGTCCGCCACGCCCGCGCCGAAGGCCAGCGAATCGCCGTCGTCGTCAACGTTCCGACCAGCTCGATGGCGCGCGAGGCCGACCTGCTCCTGCCCACCCATGCCGGCCCGGAGATCGGGGTCGCCTCGACCAAGGCTTTTACGTGCCAGCTCGCCGTGCTCGCCGCGCTGGCGGCGAAGTTCGCCCGCGACAAGGGCCGGATGAGCGAGGAGGAGGAGCGCGAGATCGTCGACCATCTCTCCGAGGCCCCGGCCGCGATGAACGCGGCGCTCAACCACGACGAGGAGATCGCCGCCATGGCGCCGCTGATCGCGGCGGCGCGCGACGTCCTCTACCTCGGCCGCGGCGCCGACTATCCGCTCGCCATGGAGGGCGCTCTCAAGCTGAAGGAGATCAGCTACATCCACGCCGAGGGCTATGCCGCCGGCGAGATGAAGCACGGCCCGATCGCGCTTATCGACGACAACGTCCCGGTGATCGTGCTGGCGCCCTCCGGTCCGCTCTTCGAGAAGACGGTGAGCAACATGCAGGAGGTCCAGGCCCGCGGCGGCAGGGTCGTCCTCATCTCCGACGCCGAAGGCCTCGCCGCCGCCGCCGACGATCGCCTGCTGGCGACGATCGAGATGCCCAGGGTCCACCCCCTCATCGCCCCGCTCGTCTACGCCATCCCGGTCCAGCTCCTCGCCTACCACGTCGCCGTCGCCAAGGGCACGGACGTCGACCAGCCCCGCAATCTGGCGAAGAGCGTCACGGTGGAGTGAGGCCGACCCTTCCGGTCACACCCCGTGGTCAGGCGGAGATTTGGGTGAGCCAGTGCAGATGGCCGCTGACGATCGTCTCGTAGATCTTCGGCTTGCGCGGCAACTGCAGCATCCAGCCCATCTCCGAGACGATCAGGTCGGGCAGGGCATTGTCCTTGTCGGAAAGCAGGTACAGGATGCCGCGCTGAAGAAAGTTCAATCTGTCGGAGCTGCTTTCGTCCGGATTGACCCTCATCCTGCCCCTCAGGATGTTGGAGATCTTGGTCTGGTTTTCATTCTCCCCGAGCACGCCGTTGACCGCGATCAAGGCATAGAGGGCGGCGCGCAGATAACGCTCGTAATAAGGGATGTTGAGCGCGTCGGCGCGGGCGCAGACCTGCTCCAGCGTGAAGCCGCCGGCGAGCGCTTCGTCGTGGATCAGATCGAGGATCGGCACGAGCCGCGTGCGGGCCGACGCAAGCAGTGGAACGATCTCCGGGCTTTTCGACCTCACATATTCCCGAACCGAATCATGTTGGGCATCCGCACAGGTGGAGTCGAAGAAATAGCCGTCGTTCTTTTTGCGCCCCTCCACGTCGCGATAACGGACGGGCCGGGTAAAACATTCCTCGGCGAACTCCTCCGCGGTTTTCGTCGCGCCGCGCGACTTCCAGGGTTTTCCAGTCAGCCTCCGATACGATTCGAACAGGTCGCCGGCGCGCAACATCAGCGGGCTGAGCTCGATCATCGAGTCGAGCTCGCCGGGCGGATGTTGCCGTCCGGGCGACGGCGCGGCCTTGGGCGCCGCGGCCCGGGCTTCGCCCTTTGGCTTGGTCGCCGCCCCGGGCGCACCCTGCACGGCGGGTGAAGCGCAGAGACGACGCGCCGCGATGATCTCGTCGACGTTCAGCTCGACGCCGTCGAGAAGATAGCTGATGCCCAGCGAGGGGATCATGAAGCATCCGTCGACGAACATGAAGGAATGGAGTTGCACGGGCTTGCCAGCGAAGCTCGCGGCCTTGTCCTTCCCCTTACCCTTCCACGTCACGTAGTCCCTGAAGATGTCGTTCGACAGAACGCCGAAGCCGCGCAACGCTGCCAGCTGCAGGATGAACGCGTCCGCCTCCGTCCCGGCCGGAGCTTCCTGGAATTTGTCGTCACGCTTGAGCAGCGCCTCGAACTCGGCAGCCGCGCGCGATTGTCTATCGATCCGATGCCTGAACGAGGCGTCGAATATCACGTGCGCCGGGATATCATGGGCAAGTAGCGATCGAAGGCCGGGCAGCAGAGCGCCGAGCGTCCGTATTTGCCATTTTTCCTTAAGACCCGCCAAGCATAGATTCGAACCGTCCACGATCAATGTCGTCATCGAACTGCTTCCCCACGGCCCCGTCGGCAAGCTGGCGAATGGCTCCGGATTTGTCCAGACGCAGTCATGCCGGCATGGATGGGCACGAACGGCGCGCGGGCAAGCGGGCGAGCTTGCACCGATCCCCGGCGTGAGGCACCTCGGAGAAATCCCGGGGCGACGTGATCGGCCGAGTCCGTCACGGTGGAGGAGTTGCGGCCGGTACCAACGAGGAAGACGCCATGCCCAAGCCCGCATCCGCCCTGGCCGCTTTGCCGGTCCTTCTGCTCGCCGCCTGCTCGAGCCCGCAACAGGCGGCGGTCGACAACGGGGCGGCCGCGGCCGAGGCCAACGCGGCCGGCAACGCCGCCCTGCCGGAGCCGGTCCCGGCCGGCGCGCCGGCCAACGCCGCCGACGACCAGCCGGTGCCGCCGCCCGACGCCGTCTCCCATCCCGACGGCTATCTGCCGCCGGCGCCCGCCGAGCCGGGCGCGGCCCCCGCCAATTCCTCCGATGCCGGCAAGGCGCCGCCGACAACCGAGGACGAATATACCCGCAACCAGGCGGGCCGCTGACCGGAGCGGCAGCGCCGGACCGGGAAATGAAGAAAGCCGGCGGTCAGCGGATCTCGACCGGATAGCCCGGAAGACCGTCGGCTTGCGCATCGGCGGGTGCGCATCGATCCGGTCGCCGCCGGCCTCTTCGGCGGCCGAGCAGGCGCTGCTTGGCACGTTTCCCGCCGGCGACCCGCTGAGCTTCGCTCAAATCGGCTGGGATCTGCGGGCTTCCCGCTCGGCTCCGTTGCTCGGGCGCGCCGACGTCCCGGTCGCGCTCCACTCCGGGCCGGAGGGCAAAGCGGCCGTCCCGCGGCGATAGCTCAGGGTCAGGCCCCTGGGGCTGCCGGAATGGACCTTCGAGCCGTCGCTTCGGCGGCCGCTGTGGAAGCGCACCCTGGCCGGGCCGGGCGCCCGGTCGGCGACCACCCGGTAATCGACGTCCTTCGATTCGGGGCTGGCGAGGAACCAGATGTCGGCGTTGTTGCCTTCGAACCGGCCGAAGGTGGCGCCTCCGACGCTCGCACCGGTCGGGCTCGAGCCGACCGTCTGGCCGATGTAATTGTGCTTCATCGTCGCCGCGACGGCGGCCGGATGGAGGGCGCCGTTCTGGTGGCCGATCGCGTTGGCGGTGAGGGCGAGGTGGCCGACCCGGGTTCCGGAGTCGCCGCCCGCCGAGGCCCAGCCGCCGCCGAACACGAAGTCGATCGAGCCGTCGGTGGAAGCAGTGCCGGGCGGGGCCCAGCCCCAGACCGTGACTCGGTTCGCGCTCCGGTCGTAGAAGACGACGGGAAACTCCTCGCCGCCGACCCTCACGAAGCTCGGCAGGCCGTAGGCCTCGATCGCCGGCGGCGGAAGCGCGGAGCCGGGCTTCAGCTGGAAGGTGCTGGTCTGGTAGAAGGCTCCGGAGGCGCCGCCCGGGACGATCATGCTGTAGTCCGCCCGGAGGAAGGCGCCCGCCGGAGCCGGCCTCGAGCCGCTGTCCGCGCAGCCCGAGCCGCAGCCGTGGATCCGGGCGGTCCCGAAAGCGTGGCCGAAGGCGGCGCTGCCGGCGCCGCGGCCGCGCAGGAAGACCCCGAACAGCCTGGCGTGGCCGACCTCCAGATGACCGATCGTCTGCCTCCGCGCCGAGCCCTCGACGAGCAGGCCGATGTCGAACAATTTGTCGGCATAGGCGAGCGAGCCGCCGCCGCCGCCGATCGCCATGCCCTCGATCCTGGCCGAGCGCTTCATCCTGCTGGTGACGACGGCGCCGGCGATCGGGGCGGTAACGTCGAGCGTGAGGCGCCCGAGGATGAGCGCGCGGTCGCTGCCGCCAGGGCCGGCTTCGGCGGCCCCGGTGCCCATGACGACCTGGCTTCGCACCGGATAGAGGCCGTCATGGCTGGCGGCGCAGCCGAACCTCTCGAGATAGGCGTAGAAGTCGCTGAGGCCGGGCGCGTTGTCGGCGACCGACGGGCCGCAGCCGAACATCGCCGGGGTGACGATCTGCACGCCGGGCTCGAGCTCCCACCAGCCGCCGTCGGCGCTGCTGGCGAGTCCGTCGGGCAGGAAGCGGTCGAGGGAGCGGAGCCGCGCCGCATGGGCCGGCTTCGAGGCGGCTCGGCGCCAGATCGAGCCGGCCCGGTCGGTGATCCTCAGCGCCTTGTCCGAGGCGGCGACGGCCGATGCCTGGGCGGCTCGGAAGCTGTATTCGGGAAGGGCCATCTTTCCTATGCTCCGAGGAAGCGAGGGAACATAGTTAGAACATAGGAACTATCATCTCGTCAAATCCTATTTTCTTCATGCCTTTTCCCTTGGCAATCAACCGCTTACGCCCCGATCCCGCATCGGCTGGGAGTTAGGAAATCTGCCCGGAAAGCGGAAAAGCCGCGTTCCAGGGCCCGCATCGGCGCCCGCGAGTCGGCCATCGTGCCAACCCGCTCATCCTGAGTAGCCGCTAAGCGAAGTCGAAGCGGCGTATCGATGGACGTCCCCGCCCTAGGCCGCGGCGGGCTCGAAGTCGGCCATCTGCCCGGCCAGCGCCCGCCGGAAGGCCGGCCGCTCCTCGCAGCGTTCGAGCCAGTCGGCCAGCGCCGGCTGTTCGGCGACCAGGTCGGTATGGCGAAGGATCCTCAGCACCGTCGCCATCATCAGGTCGCCGGCGGTGAAGCGCGGGCCGTCGAGATAGGCCTTGTCGCCGAGCGCCGCGGCCAGCTCGGCGAGCCGCTTCCTCGCCGCCGCCTCCGCGCTGGGACGGCGCAGCTTCGCCCATTCCTCGCCGCGGAAGAACAGGTCGATCGCCGCCACCGTCTGGATCGCCGGCTCGATCGTGTTGAGCGCCGCGAACAGCCATTCCACCGCCCGCGCCCTCGCCGCCGGGTCGCCGGGGAGCAGGGTCTCGCTGCGCTCGGCGATGCGAAGGACGATCGCCCCCGATTCGAACAGCCTCAGCCCGTTCTCCTCATAGGCCGGAACCTGCCCGAACGGCTGCCACGAGCGATAGTCGGCCCCGTCCTTGTCGCCGTCGCCGAGCAGCTTGACCGCGTAGCGAAGCCCGGCCTCCTCGAGCGCCCAGCGCACCCTGAGGTCGCGCACCAGCCCCTGCGCGAAGGGCGGCACCGACTTGAACGCGGTGACGGTGATCATGGCTTCCCTCCCTTGCTCCCGGCCCGCTCCGGATGGAGCAGCGGCGCCCCCGGCGACATCATCGTCTCGCGGCACCAGCCCTCGATCTCCGCCTTGCCGGGCTTGACGAAGTCCGGCGCCTCCGCCGAGGCGGCGGATCGGCGGCGGCCAGGGCGAGGGCGATGAGGAATTGGGCCCTGGCCCCCTGCTTCGCACCTCCGGCGAGCGCAGGCAACAAGGGCGGGCGCGGCCGGCCGCGCCTAGCGCGCCGCGGCCTCCCAGACCCGCCTCAGGTCCTTGCGGATCGACGGGCCGGCGAGATGGGCGTCGACCGATTCGTGCCGCTCGCCCTTGAGCGCCGCGGCGATCGCCGGGAGGTTGGCGCAGTCGCCCGAGCCGGCCAGCTCGAAGGCGCGCTCGACCGTCGTCGGCCGGTTCGGAAGGGCGGCCATCTCAGCAGCCCTCCGAGTCTGAGCGAAGCCGGGAATAGCGGTCGGCCTGGGCGAGATGCCCGTCCCTTTCCTCCCCCGGCGCCGAGCGCGACGCAAGCCACCGCGCACCCGTCTCCAGCTGGGTGTAATGGCGGACGTCCGCCGCCTGATATGCTTCTTCCATGAGGCGCTACTTTCGCGACGGCAAGCGGGAGCACTGGGTCTCCCTGTCACGCGCGGCTTGCGGGCTCGGTCAGGTGATTACGCAGCCGTAGCAGGTCCGCCCGCCAATAGCGAGGGCGGCCATCGGCCCTATTCGCAGAGCCGCTTCCAGGCGATCTCCATCACCGTCCCCGCCTCGATCGGAAGCGGCTGCTGCCAGGCGGCGGTATAATCCTCCTGCTGCGCGACCTTTCCGTCGGAATCGTATTTGCGCGCCGCGGTGGGAGTGATCGTCTTGCCGGGGCAGTCGACGCTCAGCCGATAGGCGTCGGCGCTCGGCGCCGTCTCGCCGGGATTGGAGAGGCGGAACCAGCCCTCCCGCTTCTGGGCGTTCATCACCACGGTCGAGATGTCGACCGCGATCCGCTGGCCGGTCTCGGCGGCGCCCAGGTCGATCCAGCGCAGGGGCTGCGGCGCGGTCGCTCCGGGAACGAGGCCCGGCTGGGGTGTCGCCGGGTCGGTGGTCGCGGTCGGGGCCGCCCCGGCGGCGCGGTTGACGTTGCACGCCTCGAGCGTGGCCGCGACCTCTGGCCCGACCTTGGGATCCTGGACCAGGCCGGCGACATAGCCGAGGTCGCGCGGCGCCAGCGCCCCGCCCTGCCGGGGCACGAGCCGGCGGGCGATGTCGGCGAGCTGGCGCAGCTGCCAGACGCTGAGATTCTTGGTCAGCCGCTCGCCGACGCAGGTGCTGGCCTCGGCGCTGATCCCGTAGCGCGGCAGCTGCGGCGCGATCAGGCTGCCCTTGGGTTTCCAGTAATCGGCCGCATAGCCGGCGCAGCCGGCGAGCAGGAGAAGGGCGAACAGGACCGGTCCGGATCTACGCATCGCCGCGCGATAGCCCAGACCGGGCGGCCGGTGAAGCCCGCCGCTCACGCCACCCGCCGCGACGTTCGCCGGGCGTCGCGCGCATAGACGTCGCGCTGCACCGACACTCCTCTCGCCGGATCGGGCAGTGCGGTCAGATAGGTGATGTAGACCGGCACCGGCTCGGGCAGGTCGACCCTCTGCTCGGGCGCCGGCCCGGCCGGGCGCGGCGCCGCTCCGCCGAACAGGAAGCGCGCCAGCCGCGGCGCGTCGGCGAGCCGGACGCAGCCCGAGCTCAAACGCCGGTCGGCGCGGGCGAAGAGGCTCTTGTCCGGGAAATCGTGAAGGTAGATTCCGAGCCGGTTGGGAAGCATGAACTTGACCGCGCCCATCACGTTGCCGCCGCCGGGCCGCTGGCGCATCCTCAGCGTCGTCCGGCCGCTCGCCACCGCCCGCCAGTCGACCTTCGAGGCCGGGATCACCCGGGCCCGGTCGCTCCAGTCCGAAAGCAATTCCATCCGCTCGCGCTGAAGCACCGCCGGGCCCGATTTGAGCACCCGCTTCGCCCGCTCCCGGGCGAGGTCGGGCGGCACGTTCCACCACGGGTTGAGGGTGACGTAGCGGATCAGGCCCGCCATCGCCGGGGTCTGCATATGGGGCTTGCCGACGATCACCCGCATCGGCCCGTCGACCTTGTCGCCGTCGATCATCCACAGGCGCGCCGAGCCCGAGTCGACGATGACGTAGCGGCCGGGCCGCGCCGGGATGAGGCGAGCGCGATCGAGATTGGCCCGGATCACCGCGTCCTCCGCCGCGGCGAGCCGGGGCCCGGCGGTGCGGCGGCGGGCATAGCCGCGGCTCAGTGCCGCGTAGAGCGGATTGACCGCCAGGGTCTCGTCGAGATGCTTGCCCAGATCGGGCGCGGCCGCGGCGGCCTCGAGCAGCGCCCGCGGCTCCGGCGGCTTCGGCGCGAGCTCCTCGTCGACCCAGGTCATTCCCCGCACGCCGGCGGCAGGGACCTTGAGGTCGCGCACGAAGGCCGGATAGGCGCGCGACAGCAGCAGCTCGGCCCGGGCCCGGGCGGCGGCGCCGCCCGAGGCGGCCGTCTCCAGGGCGGCCGCGAGATCGGCCGCGCCATAGCGGTCCGGATCGAGGCCGTGGTTCCCGGCGCGCGCGATCTCGCCGGCGAGCCGAAGCGCCTCCGGCCTCGGCCCCGAGCGGGTGACCCAGAGCGGCCGGTTGCCCCGCTCGCGGTAGAAAGCGGCGATGTCGGCGCTGACCCGGACCGGCGGACCCGCGACCGCCGCCTTGCCGGGCGCCGCCGGCGGAGTCGGCGCCGTCTCGCTCCCGCAGGCGGCGAGAACGAGCGGCAGGAGAGCGGCGAGGAGCGGTCGGGGCAGCATCGGAACCGCGATAGCACGCGTCCCGCGCTCGGCTAAGACCCTTGGCGCGACCCTCCCTTATTGGGACGCCCGGGCGGGCTGGCCGGGCCGCCGCCTTTGCGCTATCGCCCGGGAAAATCGGGGAAAGCGATGCCGCCCACGCAGGAGACGCTGGCAAGGCCGGATGCGGGCGAGACCCTCGACCGGCTCGGCGCGGCGGCGGTGCTCGAGCAGATACCCGACGGAGTCATCGTCGCCGACCGCGACGGCAGCATCGTCTTCGTCAACGACGCGGCCGTCCGCCTCCATGGCGTCCGCACGCTCGGGATCGGGCCGGAAGCCTATAGCCAGGCCTACGGCCTGTTCACTCTGTCGGGAGAGCCTTATCCCCCCGCCGAGCTGCCGCTGGCTCGGGCGGCGCGGGGCGAGACGGTGAGCGAGGCGCGCTGGCGAATCCGCCGCCCGGACGGCCGCGACGTGGTCGCGATCGGCAACGCCCGGCCCTTCTACGATTCGGCCGGAGCCCAGCAGGGCGCGATCCTCACGCTTCGCGACGACAGCGCGCGCCATGCCGCCGAACTCGCCCTCGCCGAGAGCGAGGCCCGCTTCCGCACGATCGCCGACTGCGCTCCGGCCCCGGTCTGGGTGACGGGGCCCGACGGCGTGGAATTCGCCAACCGCGCCTATAGCGAATTCGCCCGGCGGCCGGTCGAGCAGCTGCTCGGCCACAGCTGGATCGGCTTCGTTCACGAGGACGACATCCCCGCCATCCTCGAGCTTCGCTCCGAAGCCTGGAAGACCGGCTCGCCCTACGGCTGGGAGGCGCGGTTCCAGCGCAGCGACGGCCAGTGGCTCTGGATCCACGCCAGCTGCGCGCCGCGGGTCGACTCGAGCGGCTCGGTGCAGGGCTATGTCGGGATGGCGGTCGACGTCACCGAGAGCCGCCGCGCCGAAGCCGAGCTTCGCGACAGCGAGCGGCATCTGCGGCTGATGGTCGACGAGCTCAACCACCGGGTCAAGAACACGCTGGCCATCGTCCAGGGCCTGGCTCAGCAGAGCTTCCGGGGCGGCGGCGTGTCGCTCGACGTTCGAAGCAGCTTCGAGGGGCGCCTCGCGGCGCTGGCCGCGGCGCACGATCTGCTGACCCGAAAGAATTGGGAGGGCGCGCAGCTTCGCGACCTCGTCGTCGCCGTGGTGTCGACCCAATGCGGCGAGCGGGTGGCGATCGAGGGCCCGCCGGTGCAGCTGCCCCCCAAGCTCGCCGTCACCCTCGCCCTGGCGCTTCACGAGCTGTGCACCAATGCGATCAAATATGGTGCGCTGACGGTCGCCTCGGGACGGGTGACCCTGGCCTGGACGAGCGAATCGGATCGCCTGTCGCTGCGCTGGGAGGAAAGCGGCGGGCCGAGGATCGAGCTGCCCCGCCGCCGCGGCTTCGGCACCCGAATGATCGAGCGGGCCCTGGCCGCCGAAGAGGGGGGCAAGGCCGACCTGCACTTCCGCCCGGCCGGCCTGGTCTGCGAGATCGAGGCGGATCTCTAGCTTTCCCTCTCCCTGTAGGGGAGAGGAGGGGCCCGCCGCGAAGCGGTGGGAGGTGAGGGCTTTCCGGTCCTCTACAGACCCTCACCCTCCCGCTTCGCGGGCCCCTCCCTCTCCCCTGCGGGGAGAGGGCTATTCTCTACTTCCCCGCCATCGTCGTTCCGGCGCCGTTGGCGCCGAGCAGCTTGAGCGCCACCTGGAACTCCTTGGCGGCGGCGCGCTGGTTGTTGGCGCGGCACAGCGCCTCGCCGGTCCGAAGGCGGCGGGCGGCGTTCCTGGCGACCGAAGGCTCGGCTCCGGCGAGCGCTCCGCGGACCTGCTGCGGCATCGCCTCGCAGCGCGGATCGGCGGCGGCCGAGGCGGAAGCGGCGTTGAAGGCGATCGTGCCGGTGAGGACGAGGCCGGCGAGGGTGACGATGAGATTGCGCATGTCGGAAATCCTTCCCTGATTGTGGGACGGAGATAGGCCCGCTGGATTTATTTTATAATCCGTTATAATCTCGATGGGCCATGAAGCAGGAATACACAATCGCGCGGAACCAGCTCGACGGGGTCGAGGCGTTCCTGCGCGTCGCCGAGCGCCGGAGCTTCCGCGCCGCGGCCGACGATCTCGGGGTCTCGCCCTCGGCGATCAGCCAGACGATCCGGGCGCTCGAGGGCCGGGTCGGCGTGCCCCTGCTCACCCGCACCACCCGAAGCGTCGGCCTCACCGAGGCCGGCGAGCGCTTCCTCGAGCACGCCCAGCCCGCCTTCGCCGGCCTCACCGCCGCGTTCGAGGCCGCGCGAAGCTTCGGCGAGCGGCCGGCCGGGCTTCTCCGCCTCAACGTCCCCCGGGCCGCCATCCCTTTCCTGATCGAGCCGGTGATCGAGGGCTTCGCCTCGGCTTATCCCGAGGTCGAGGTCGAGATTTGCGGCGAGGACGAGCTGATCGACCTGGTCGAGCGCGGCTTCGACGCCGGAATCCGGATGGGCGACTATCTCGAGGCGGACATGATCGGAATCCGCCTGACGCCGCCCTTCCGGCTGGTGGTCGCCGGTTCGCCCGAATATTTCGCCCGGCACGGCCGGCCGTCCGCGCCGGCCGACCTTCGCCGTCACCGCTGCATCCGGGCCCGGGCGCCGAGCACCGGCGCGATCTTCCGCTGGCATTTCGACGTCGCCGGCCAGCCGCTCGAGATGAGCGTGGAAGGCCCTCTGATCGTGAACGATCTCGACGTCGCCAAGGCGGCGGCGCTGCGCGGAGTCGGCCTCGCCTACCTCGCCGAGCCGCTGGTCCGCGAGCATCTCGACTCCGGCCGCCTCGAGCTGGCCCTCGACGAGCATGCCGCCTGGTCGCCCGGCGCCTATCTTTACTATCCGAGCCGCACCCAGATGCTGCCCAAGCTTCGCGCCTTCATCGACTTCATCCGCGACCACCGCCCGCCCGAACGCTTCCTCCAGGTCAAAAGCGCGTAGCGGATTTCGGCAGCAGCAGGCTCGCCCGCAACCCTCCGTCGGCGAGGTTGGCCAGGTCGAGCCGGCCGCCATGCGCCTGCGCGACCGCCGAAGCGATGGCGAGGCCGAGGCCGGCGCCGCCGCTTTCGCGGTTGCGCGAGCCTTCGAGGCGGCGGAAGGGCTCGAGCACCTCGGCGAGGCGCCCCTCGGGAATGCCCGGGCCTTCGTCCTCGACCTTCAGCTCGATCTCCCCCGCTTTCTCCGCGACCGACACCGAAGCGCCGCCGCCGTAGGCCACCGCGTTGTCGATCAGGTTGCGCAGCGCCCGGCGAAGCAGGTTGGGCTGGACCGCGAGCACCGCCCGCGGCGACGGCTCGAACGACGCCGCCGCCCCCAGCTCGCGATATTCCTCCACCAGCGCATCGGCGAGCGCGGCGAGATCGACCGGCCGGACCGGCTCGCGCGCCCGGCCGGTGCGGGCGAGGGTGAGGATGTCCTCGAGCGTCGCCGCCATCTCCTCGACCGTCGCGACCAGCCGCTCCCGCTCCTCCTCCGGCTCCATATTTTCGACGCGGATTCGAAGCGACGCGAGCGGAGTCCGCAGGTCGTGGCCGATCGCCCCGAGCATCCGGTCCTTCTCGTCGAGCAAGGCGAGCGTGCGCCGGTTCATCGCGTTGAACGCCTCGACCGCGCGGCGCAGGTCCGACGGCCCTCGGGGCACGACCGGCTCGGCCGGCCGCCGTCCCTCGAAGCCCTCCGCCGCCCGGGTGAGGTCCCGCAACGGCCGCGCCAGCCGCCGGGCGATCCACCAGGCCGCCCCGAAGACGAGCAGGAACAGCGCGAAGGTCGCCAGCAGCAGGCGGTGGATCAGCCACGGGTCGGGCCCCGGCGCGTGGAGGCGAGCGTCGAGCCAGGTCCCATCGTCGAGTTGCGCGGCGAGAAGCACCGTCCGATAGTGACGGACGTGCCCCGGCGGATGGGGGCCCGGCGGCGCCGGCCCGGGGCGGGCGGCGCCCCGTACTGCCCGCACCGTGACCCCGGCCTCCTCGAGAGCCGCGGCGAGGCGCTTCTCGATCTCGGCGTCGCGCGCCAGGCCCTGCCGGTCGATCGCGCTCCGGTCGACCAGCCGGTAATCGGCTCCCGGGCCGACTCGGTGCGCGCCGAGCAGGAGGGCACGTCCCTCGGGCCGGGTCGAGGCGACCACGGCCGCCGCCTGGGTGAAGCGCCCGATCGCCGGCCCCTCGCTCCGCGCCAGGCTCAGTTTCTGCTGCTCGTTGAGGATGAAGGCGAGGTTGACCCCCTGCGCGACGAGCAGGGCGGCGCCGATCAGAAGCAGCATCTGGCCGAGCAGGCTCGACGGCAGCCAGCGCCTCACGGCCTGTGTTCCCTCGCCAGGACGCCGGAGCGACGGCTCACGGCCGGCGCACTTCGGCGGCGAGCATGTAGCCGCCGCCGCGCACCGTCCTGAGCAGGGTCGGCTGCTTCGGGTCCGCCTCGATCTTGCGCCTTAGCCGGCTCACCATGTTGTCGACGCTGCGCTCGAACGCGGCGAGCTCGCGGCCCTGGGCGAGGTCGAGCAATTGCTCGCGGGTCAGCACCCGGCGGGCGTGGGTGACCAGGGCCAGAAGCAGATTATATTCGCCGGTCGACAGCGGCACCGCCACCCCTTCCGAATCGATCAGCTCGCGCTCGCCGGTGCGCAGCACCCAGGGGCCGAAGGCATAAGCGTCGGCGTCGGCGGCGCGAAGCCGCGACGGCCGCTCGCCGGCCCGGCGAAGCACCGACTTGATCCGGGCGAGGAGTTCGCGGGGGCTGAAGGGCTTGGTGACATAGTCGTCGGCGCCGATCTCGAGTCCGACGACGCGGTCGGTCTCCTCGGCGCGCGCGGTGACCAATATCACCGGGATTCCGCTCGTCGCGCGGACGTGGGCGCACAAGGCGAGGCCGTCCTCGCCGGGCATCATCACGTCGAGCAGGATGAGGTCGATCGCATAGGCGGCGAGGACCTGCCGGGCCTCGGCGGCGTCCTTCGCCTTCGACACGCGCAGGCCGTTTCTCGCCAGATACTGGGCGAGCGGGTCGCGGATCGACCTTTCGTCGTCGACCAGCAGGATGTGAGGCTCTTCGGCGGTCGCCATGGCGGCACGTTAGGGCGGGCCGGGGACAGCCGCCAGCGGCCGTCCCCGGTTGCGGCTACCGCCGCGCGCGATGGGCCTCGTGCGCGGCGCGCAGCTCGGCTTCGCCGACCGAGCCGTCGCGGTTCGAATCGATCGCGCCGAAATGGCGCTCGATGCCGCTCTGCGCCTCCGCGAGGGTGAGGGAGCCGTCGCCGTCCGAGTCGAGGTGCATCGGGCCGCCGGGGCCGCCCTTGCGCTCGGCGTGCGGCGGCGGACCGCCATCGCGGCCGCCGTGGGGGCCGCGATGATGAGCCTCGCCCATCCTGCCGTGGAAGGCGCGCATCTCCTCGCTTGTGACCCGGCCGTCCTTATCCGAATCGGCCTCGGCGAACATCCTGGCGGCGCCCGCCCGGGCCTCGGCGAGGGTGATCGCGCCGTTGGCGTCGGAGTCGAACCTGGCCATCGGCCCGCGCAGCTGCGCTCCCTGCGCGTAGAGGGTCGCCCCGCCCGCCAGCAGCGCGGCGGCGCCGCCGGCCGCGGCCAGGCCCATCTTCAACTTGCTCGTCATCTCGATCTCCTCCTGCGCCGCTTCGGCGCCCCCGTTCCTCGCCCGCCAGTGTCGCGCCTTCATCCCGCGCCGGCGGTGGAATTGTCGCGGATTGTATCAGCGCGAGGCGCGCATCTCGGCGATCCGCTCGGCGAGGTCGGACTGGCGGAAGGGCTTGGTCAGGCGCGGCAGATCGGGCGGCAGCCCGTCGAGGTCCGCGTAGCCGGAGACGATCAGCACCGCGAGGCCCGGCCGCTCGGAGGCGAGGATCCGGGCGAGCTCGGTTCCGGAAAGGCCGGGCATGAGATGATCGGTGATGACGAGATCCGTCGGCCGGCTGGCGATCAGCGCGAGCGCCTCCTGGCCCGATTCCGCCTCGATCACCTCGTAGCCGAGATCGACCAGCATGTCGGCGGTGCTCGCCCGGACGAGCGCCTCGTCGTCGACGAGCAGGACCGTTCCGGCGGTTGCCCGCCCGCTCTCCCCGGCGCCGGGGCGGGCGGAGGCGGAGGCCAGAACCTCCTCGGAGACAGGCAGCCACAGGGCGGCGGTCGTCCCCTCCCCCGGCCGGCTCTCGAGGGTCAGGGCGCCGCCGAGCTGGGCGGCGAGGCCGTGGACCATCGAGAGGCCGAGGCCGGTGCCCCGGCCGACGCCCTTCGTCGAGAAGAAGGGCTCTATCGAGCGCCGCAGCGTCTCCTCGTCCATGCCGATTCCGGAATCGCCGACGGCGAGCCGCACGTAGCGCCCGGCGGCGAGGCCCTGGGGGCCGCCGCCGTCGAGCGTTTCCGCCGTCGCCGAGAGGGTAAGCAGGCCGCCCCCCGCCATCGCGTCGCGAGCGTTGACCGCGAGGTTGAGGACGGCCATTTCGAGCTGGTTGGAGTCGGCGCGCGCATAGGGAAGCGGCTCGTCCAGGCGGGTCTCGATCCGGATCTGCGGCCCGGCCGTGCTCGCGACGAGCTCGATCATCCCGCGGATCAGCTCAGCGACGTCCACCGGCCCGGCCTGCAGCGGCTGCCGCCGGGCGAAGGCGAGAAGCCGCTGGACGAGCGTCTTGGCGCGCTCGGCCGACTGGAGCGCTCCCTCGACCAGCCTCCGCTCCCGCTCGCCGCCCAGCGCCTTGCGATGGAGCAGGTCGAGGCTGCCGATGATCGGCGTGAGCAGATTGTTGAAATCGTGGGCGACGCCGCCGGTCAGCTGGCCCATCGCCTCCATCTTCTGCGCCTGGCGGAGCGCTTCCTGGGCGAGGGCGAGCTCCTGGGCGCGCTCCGCGACCCTCTGCTCGAGCGTCTCGTTGAGGTCGCGAAGCATCGCCTCGGCCCGTTTCTGGTCGGTGACGTCGATCATGATCCCGTCCCAGACCGTGGTTCCGTCGGGCGCCGCGCGGGGCGCGGAGATGATCCGGGCCCAGCGGCCGGCGCCGTCCGCCCGGCGGAATCGGCACTGGACGTCGAACGACCGGCCCTCCGCGATGGCCGCTTCCTCGGCCGCGGCGATGCCGGGCGCATCGTCCGGATCGATCATCCCGTAGGCGACGGAGGCGTCGGCGAGGATCGCTTCGGCCGGATAGCCGGTCATCTTCTCGCAGCTCTGCGACACGAACAGGAAGCGCCTCTCCTCCCCGGTCCGACCGGTGGCGACCTGATAGACCATCCCGCCCGGCAGATTGTCGGTGAGCGCCCGAAGCCGGGCCTCGTTCTCGCGGACCGCGGCCTCCGCCAGCCGCCGCTCGGTGACGTCGATCGTCACCGCCAGCACGCCGTAAGGCTCGCCCGACGGGCGCCGGATCACCGAGACCGAATTGTTGACCCAGACGATCGAGCCGTCCGGCCTGACATATCTCTTCTCGTGGGTGTAGGGCGTGCCGTCGGCGACCGCCCGCTCGAACTTGGGCACGTTGGCCGGACGGTCGTCGGGGTGGGTGATGTCCAGCAGGTTCAGGGTCAGGAGCTCCTCGCGCGAGCGGCCGGCGATCTCGCAGAAGCGGTCGTTGACGAGGGTGAAGAGGCCGTCGAGGTCGACCTGGGCGAAACCGGCCGTGGCCTGGTCGATGAAGGCGGAGAGCTGGCCCTCGCGGTCCTTCAGCGCCTCCTCGGCGGACTTGCGGTTGCTGATGTCGTAGACCACTCCGTACCAGCGGACGAGACCGGTCGCCGGGTCGCGTATCGGCTCGCCTCGGCGGGCGAGCCAGCGGACCTCGCCGGTATCGGGACGGATGATCCGATATTCGATCGGGCCGAGAGCGTCCTGAGCGCCCTCGCCGTGCGCGGCCTCGACCCGGTCATGGTCGTCGGGGTGGATGAGGGACATGAAGAAGCCGATCGGCGCCTCCTCGACGATCTCGACTCCCCAGATTCGGCAGAATTCGGGGGAGACGAGCATCCGCTCGCCTTCGGGAATATATTCGAACGTGCCGACCCCGCCGGCCGCCTGGGCGACTCGGAGACGCTCCTCGCTCGCCCGGAGCGCCGCCTCGGCCGTCCTTTCGGACCCGCCGCCCTCGATGTCCGGCTGCGACACGGCCCCACGCCCTTCCTCACTCCGGCGAGGTCCGCCGGGCTGACCGGCGCTAACACAGGCGCGCTCGCGAGTTCAATTGCCTCGCAAGCGCTTACGGCATAGTTCTGCGTCCGAACGGCAGGGGGAGAGGCAAGTGCTCAGGCGTCGAACTCTGACGGCCTTCGCCGGCCCCGGACTCCCGATCGGCGCGGTCGGGCTTCCGATGATCGTCTACCTGCCGCCTTATTATGCCGGCACGCTCGGCCTCGACCTCGCCGCCGTCGGCCTCGTCTTCTTCCTGGTCCGAGCGATCGACCTCCCGCTCGATCCGCTGCTCGGCCACTGGATGGACCGGACCAGGAGCCGGTTCGGCCGCTACCGCCCGTGGCTCGTCGCCGGCGGGCTGACCCTGGCCGCGGGCGTCTGGTGCGTGTTCATGGCGGAGCCCGGGATCAGCCCGCTGGCCGCCTTCGCCTTCCTCATGCTGCTCTATCTCGGCTATTCGCTGACCTGCGTCGCCCAGCTCGGCTGGGGGGCGACCCTCTCCGACGATTATCACCAGCGCTCGCGCATCTTCTCCTGGTGGATGGCGGCCCAGGTGCTCGGGATGATCCTCGTGCTGCTGCTTCCGCCGCTGGTCGGAGGAGGCACGCCCGCCGGCGGGATCCACGCCATGGGCTGGTTCATCATCGTGACGGCGCCGCTGACCGTGCTGCTGATGGCCTCGGCGCTGCGCGAGCGCGAGCGCGCCGGCGAACGTCCCCATGCCAGCTGGGCCGAGATCAGGGGGCTGGCTCGCAACCCGCTTCTGCTGCGCCTCGTCCTGCTCGACATCCTGACCAGCGTCGCGCCCGGCATCACCGGAGCCATGTTCCTCTTCTATTTCGAGCATCGCCTCGGCTTCGCCGCGCGCGAGGCGAGCCTTCTCCTGCTCATCTATTTCGTCGCCGGCTTCGCCGCCGCGCCCCTTTGGATCGGCCTCGCCAGGCGGATCGGCAAGCATCGCGCGCTGGCCGCGGCCGCGCTCGCCTACGCCATCTTCCAGCTCGCCCTCAGCCTCCTGCCGCGCTCGCTGGGCATGGCGGGCGCGATCCCGGCCATGGCCATCGTCGGCCTTCCCTACATCGCCGCGCCCTCGCTGCTGAGGGCGATGCTCAACGACGCCGCCGACGTCGACCGGCTCGACACCGGGCTCGACCGCAACGCCCTCCTCCAGGCCCTGCTCACCAGCACCCAGAAGATAAGCTACGCCATGCCGGTCGCGATCATCTATCCGGTGCTGAGCGCGATCGGCTTCCAGCCCCGGCCCGGCGCCGCCAACACCGAATCCGCGATCTGGGGCATGACCCTGCTCTTCGTGATCGCTCCGGTCGTGCTGATGCTGGCCGCGGCCTGGGTCGCCTCGCGCTGGCCGCTCGATCGCGAACGCCACGCCGAGGTTCAGGCGACGCTGGCGGCGAACGGCGGCTGAGCCGGAGAGCCGCGCCCGACGGTCGTCATGCCGGACTCGATCCGGCATCCGCCTTCGCCTGTCGAGCCGGCGCCCGGAAGAAGGTGGACGCCGGATCAATCCGGGGTGACGCCTGGGCCCGCTTTGCGGACGGCTTTGGGAACGACCTGGCGACGACCGTGGCGACGACGCCTAGAGCGTGGCGTGAACCGTCGCCACCGCCTTCACCACCGCCGCGATCCGGACAGCGGTCTGGATCGTCTCCGACTTGACCTTGTGCTGCTGGAGGACGCGCTCATGGCTGTCGATGCACATGCCGCAGCCGTTCATCGCGCTGACAGCGAGGCTGAACAGCTCGAAATCCTCCTTCTCGATGCCGGGAGCGCCGATCACGTTCATCCGGAGCCGGGCCGGGAGAGTGGCATATTCGGGGTTCGAGGCGAGGTGGACGAAGCGGTAATAGACGTTGTTCATCGCCATCACCGCGGCGGCGGCGCGGGCGGCGTTGGCCGCGTCGGCGCTCAGCTTTCCGTCCGCCTCCGCTTCGGCGGCGGCGACGATCGGCTTGTAGCCGGTGCCGTGCGCGCAGGCGAGAAGGAGCCCGTATTTGCGCTGGTCGCCCAGCGTCTGGTCGTTGAGCAGCGAGGAGATGTTGAGCCGAAGGTCCTTGGCGTAATCCGGAAGGGCGTCGGCGAATTGCTTGAGGGACATGATTGTCTCCGCTGTGATCCCCCTCCCTGCACGCAGGGAGGGGTTAGGGTGGGTATGTCGATGAAGGGCGGTGCCTCTTTCGGAGACGCACCCAGCCCCGCCCCTCCCTGCGTGCAGGGAGGGGAGAGAAAACTAAAGGGGCGCGGGAACCGAAGCTCCCGCGCCCCCCGTCGCGAGGTCTGCTGCCAAAGCGGCCCAGGGGGGCTTAAGCCGCCGGGCGCAGGACCTCCTCGCCTTCCTGCCAGTTGCAGGGGCAGAGCTCGTCGGTCTGCAGGGCGTCGAGCACGCGCAGGGTTTCCTGCGGGTTGCGCCCGACGTTGAGGCCGTTGACGGTGACGTGCTGGATGACGTTGTCGGGGTCGACTACGAACGTGGCGCGATAAGCGACCCCGGCGTCGCGATCGACGATCCCGAGCGCTTCGGCCAGCTCCTTCTTATTGTCGGCGATCCAGGGGAAATCGCAGGCGGCGAGGCGCGGATCGGCCTTGCGCCAGGCGTGGTGGACGAAGTCGCTGTCGGTCGAGGCGCCGATCAGGACCGCGTCGCGATCGGCGAAATCGCCGAGCAGCTCGCCATAGCCGATGATCTCGGTCGGGCAGACGAAGGTGAAGTCCTTCGGCCAGAAGAAGACGATCTTCCACTTGCCGCTGGTCTCGGCGAGATCGAGCGTCTCGCCCGCGGGCAAGGCGTCGCCCTGCTGGACGGGTACGGTGAGGGCGGGGAACTTGTCGCCGACGGTAAGCATGTAGATGAGCCTCCTGTTGGGGTCTGTTCTGGAATATTGCGGTGCAGCATGACTGCCCCGACGCCCATATGGGGGCTGGCGCTGATTGGACAAATTGATTAGTTCGCGCTCTTTGATCGGATGAGCCGATCAAGATTCCTCCCCGCGATTTCGCGGGGAGGGGGACCATGCGAAGCATGGTGGAGGGGTTCTTTGCTGAGTCCCGAAGAACCCTCCACCG
>DASVVX010000144.1:0-22906 GCA_036386295.1 Allosphingosinicella sp. | reverse complement strand
GCGGGCGAGCGGAGCGTCGATCGTTCCGGCGAGCGGGCTCGGAAGGCCGGCGACGACCGCCCGGTAGCCCCTGTCGATGCTGTGGCGGGCGAATTGCGCCGCCAGCCCTTCGTGGGCGCGGTCGGTCTTGGCGACGACGAGGAGGCCGGACGTCCCCTTATCGATCCGGTGGACGATGCCGGGCCGTGCCACTCCGCCGATGCCGGACAGCCGGCCGGCGCAATGGTGGAGCAGGGCGTTGACCATCGTCCCGTCGAAATTGCCCGCCGCCGGATGGACCACCATCCCGGCCGGCTTGTCGACGACGAGCAGGTGATCGTCCTCGAAGACGATGTCGAGCGCGATGTCCTGCGCCTCGTTATGGGCCGGCGCCGGCTCCGGAACGACGACTTCATACACGCCGGCAATCGCCTTGGCGGCGGGATCGCGGACGAGGCCGGCGGGGCCGGTCACCCGGCCGCTGCTGATCAGCGCCTTCAGCCGCTCGCGCGACAGGGTCGGCACGGCGGCGGCGAGCGCCCGGTCGAGACGCTGGCCGGCGGCATCGGCGGCGATCGTGGCGCTGATGGTCGACTCCCCCCGGGTCATTTCGCAGCCGATGTGGGTGGGGAAGGGCGAATTTCAATCCCCGGGATGACGTGCCCGTCCCCTTGCAACTCGATTTCCATCCGGCCAATAGGGGTGAAACCGGCGCGACAGGGGCTGCAAACGCCATGAAATCCCACGAATTTGCTTCGCTTCTCTGCTCGCGCCTGTGCCACGACCTGCTCTCGCCCGTCGGGGCCCTCAACAACGGCATCGAGCTTCTCGCCGACGAGCACGATCCGGAGATGCGCGCTCGCTGCATGGACCTGCTCGGCGAGAGCGCCCGGGCCTCGGCCAACAAGCTCAAATTCTTCCGACTCGCCTTCGGTGCCGCCGGCGGCTTCGGCGACGAGGTCGACACGCGCGAGGCGCGGGTGGCGATCGAGGGCCTGTTCGGAGGCGACGGCCGGATCCAGCTCGGCTGGATGGTCGACGAGCCGACGATGAGCAAGCCGGCGCTGAAGGTGCTCCTCAACCTCGTCCTCATCGCCGGCGACGCGCTGGTGCGCGGCGGCCGGCTCGACGTCGGCGCCGAGAAGCATGGCGGCGGAATCGACATCGTCGTGCGGGCCGACGGTCCCCGGATCGTCCTCGATCCCGAGCTGAAGCGGGCCCTGCTCGGCGACCTCGCCGAGGAGTCGATCGCCCCGCGCGGCGCCGCCGCCTGGCTGGTCCACTGCCTGCTCCAGGATTGCGGCGGCGAGGTCCAGGTCGCCGACCAGGAGGAGGGGGTGCTTCTGATCGGCGCAAGCATCCCGGCCGCCTGATCCGTCGCCCCAGCGAAGGCTGGGGCCCATGCCAGTTTTCGTGACAAGTCGCAGAGTCTGCATGGATGCCAGCCTTCGCTGGCATGACGGGGCACGGCCGCTCCGCCTCCCGTCGCTCCAGCGAAGGCTGGGCCCATCCCAGTTTTCGTGACAAGTCGCAGAGTCTGCATGGATGCCAGCCTTCGCTGGCATGACGGGCGCGCGGTCGTCCCTCCCGTCGCCCCAGCGAAGGCTGGGGCCCATGCCCATTTTCGTGACAGTCGCAGAGTCGGCATGGATGCCAGCTTTCGCTGGCATGACGGGCGCGCGGTCGACCATCGCGTCGCCCCAGCGAAGGCTGGGGCCCACGCCAGTTTTCGTGGCAAGTCGCAGAGTCTGCGTGGATGCCAGCTTTCGCTGGCATGACGGGCGCGGCCGGTCAAAAGCTCGCCTGAACGATATGCGCGAACAGATCGTCCCACGTCGGGTTCGCCGCTTCGATCAGCCTGGTCTTCCACCGCCTTTGCCACGCCTTCATCGCCTTCTCGCGCGCGATCGCCTCCTGGATGCTGTCATAGGGCTCGCAATAGACGAGACGGGTGAGCCCGTATTTCCGGCAGAATTTGGAGCCCTTTCCGGTCCGATGCTGGATGACGCGGGCGGCCAGGTGGCTCGTCACGCCGACGTAGAGCGTGCCGTAGGGGGCGTTTGTCATAATGTAGACCCAGCCGCCTCTCATTCATCGTTTTTGCCGTAATTTCAGCATGGATGCCAGCCTTCGCTGGCATGACGGGCGCGCGGTCGACCATCGCGTCGCCCCAGCGAAGGCTGGGGTCCAGGCGGCCTTTGGACCCAGTTGACGGGGCATGGACGCCAGCCTTCGCTGGCGTGACGGGGGGGCCGGGGCCCGCCTTGCGCTCGGGGAAGTAAACGCCTTCTTAACCAACCCCGCCTAAGCCTTTCCCCGCGGAAGGGCCCATGGACGACCTGATCAACGATTTCATCGCCGAGACGCGGGAGATGCTCGAGGCGCTCTCGGGGGAGATCGTCGCCTGGGAGGCGATGCCCGGCGATCGCGCGCGGCTCGACGAGATCTTCCGCTTCGTCCACACCGTCAAGGGCAACAGCGGCTTCTTCGACCTGCCGCGGATCGGCGCTCTCAGCCACGCCGCCGAGGACGCGCTCGGCGCCGTCCGCTCGGGCGCCCGGGTCGCCGACGCTCGGCTGGTCAGCGCCGTTCTCGCGGTCATCGACCGACTCGGCGAGCTCGTCGAAGCGCTCGAGACCGGCGAGGCGCTGGCGAGCGAGGACGACAGCGCCCTGATCGACGCCCTCTCCGCCGAAGCGCCCGCCGAGGCCGCGGACGAAGCCGCGCCGGCGAGCCA
Organism: Allosphingosinicella sp.; assembly: GCA_036386295.1. Taxonomy (GTDB): domain Bacteria; phylum Pseudomonadota; class Alphaproteobacteria; order Sphingomonadales; family Sphingomonadaceae; genus Allosphingosinicella. The sequence goes on along the minus strand of DASVVX010000144.1, from coordinate 20,190 downwards.
CGCCGCGCGCGCCTCGAGCCGCACCATCCGCCTGCCGGTCGAGCTGCTCGACCGGATGATGAGCGGGATCTCGGACCTGGTGCTGGCCCGCAACGAACTTTCCCGCCGGATCCGCGAGAGCGGCGACGCGGAGATGGAAGCCGCCTTCGAGCGGGTTTCCGCCACCGTCGCCGACCTTCGCGACGGAATCACCCGCACGCGGATGCAGAGGATCGACAACCTCTTCGCGCCGCTGCCGCGGATGGTCCGCGACATCTCGGGCCAGACCGGCAAGCAGGTGAGGCTCGAGATCGACGGCGGCGACGTCGAGATCGACCGCGAGATGATCGAGATGATCCGCGATCCGCTCACCCACATCGTCCGCAACGCCATCGACCACGGCATCGAGAGCCCGGAAGAGCGCCGGCGCGCCGGCAAGGTCGAGAGCGGCTGCCTCAGGGTCTGCGCGCGCCAGGCCGGCAACCAGATATTGCTCGAAATCTCGGACGACGGCCGGGGCATCGACGGCGACAGGCTGGTCCGCCGGGCGGTCGCCGCCGAGCTGATCGCCCCCGAGCGGGCGGAGCGGCTCAGCGAAGCGCAGAAGACCGCCCTGATCTTCGAGCCCGGCCTGTCGACCGCGGCGGCGGTCACCGACCTGTCCGGCCGGGGCGTCGGAATGGACGTGGTCCGCGCCAATATCGAGCGCATCGGCGGTCTCGTCGAGGTCGAGAGCCGCACGGGGAGGGGAGTCGCCCTGACTCTGAGGGTGCCGCTCACCCTCACCATCATCCCGGCGCTCACCGTCGTCGCCGCCGGCCAGGTCTACGCCATTCCCCGCTCGGCGATCGAGGAGATCGTCCGGGTGAAAGGCGGCGCGGTTCGGGTCGAGAGCGTCGGCGGGGCGGCCGTCGCCACCGTCCGCGGCCGCCGTCTGCCGCTCGTCTATCTTCGCGCCGCGCTCGGCCGCGAGGCCGCCGCCGATCCCGCCTCGCAGAGCCTCGTCCTGCTCAAGCCCGCCGGGGCCGACCTCTACGCGCTGGCGGTCGACGACATTCACGATCACGAGGAGCTGGTCGTCAAGCCCGCCGCGCCCGCGGTGATGGCCGTCGGCCTCTATGCCGGAACCACGATCGCCGACGACGGCAAGCCCGTGCTCCTGCTCGACCCGCCGGGCATCGCCGCCAGGGCGGGGCTGTCGCTGGGCGGCCGGGGCCCGCTGCCCGATGCGGCTCCGGCTCCGGCGGCGGAAACCGCCGAGGGCCCGCCGGCGCTCCTGTTCCGGACGCTCGACGGGCACCGGCGGCTGGTCCCGGTCGCCGCGGTCCAGCGCATCGAGGATGTCCGCGCCGAGTCGATCCGGTCGAGCGGCGGGCGTCTCAACGTCGCCCTCGGCGACGTCCTGCTCCCGCTCGAGGGTTGCGGCGAGACCGTGCCGGCCCATCCCATCCGCCTGCTCCGCCTCGGCGACGGAATGACCGAGATCGCCTACGGCTTCGCCGAGGTCGTCGACATTATCCCGATGCCGGCGGGGCTGATGCCCGCGGCTTTCCCCGGCGAGGTGCGTGGAATCGTCCTGGTCGGCGAGGAGCAGGCCGAGCTGCTCGATCTCCACTGGCTGTTCGCCCGCCACGGCGGCGGCGGCTCGGCCGGGTCGGCGCGGCCGATTTGCGCCATCCCCGCCGGCGACCCGTTCATGGAAGCGATCCTGCGCCCGCTCGTCGAGAGCGCCGGCTACACGGTCGTCGCGAGCGGCGCGCCCGGAAGCGAATCGGCGTCGGTCGTCATCGCCGCCGCCGAGGCCGAGTCGCCGGCGCCCGAAGGCGCGCGCCTGGTCCGGGTGCGGGCTTCGGCCGAGGGAGGCGACGACAGCGTCCACCGTTACGACCGCGACGGCCTGCTCGCCGCTCTGGCGGGCGAGGCTTCCGGGACGAGGAGGCGGCGGCGTGGCTGAGCTGCTGCTCATCGTCCGGCTCGGCGGCGAGCGGATCGCCCTGCCCGCGGCGGAGGTCGAATCGGTCGTCGAGATCGATGCCCTGACCTCCGTTCCCGGCGCCGCCGGCCATGTCGCCGGGCTCGCCGCGCTGCGCAGCCGGGTGCTGACGGTGATCGACTGCCTCGCCTCGCTCGATCCGTCGCGGCGCCTCCCGCACGGTCATTCGGAGGCGGTGATGGCGGTGATCGACGGGCATCCTTACGCCCTTCTGGTCGAAGCGGTGGAAGATGTGGTCGAGGCGAGCGGCGACCGCCAGAGGCCCGCGGCCTCGCTCGCCGTGGGATGGCGGCGGATCGGCCGGGCGACCGTCGAAGCCGAGGGGGACCTGCTGCTTCTGGCCGACATCGAGGCGCTGGTCGCCGGGCCGGCACGGGAGGCGGCTTGAACAAGCTTCCCGGCGGAGGCCGGGATCCGGTTTCCAAGCCGCGCCGCCGGGGAATGGGGTCGGCCTTTAAGCGGCCGGTTAACTTATTGCGGCTAGATTGAAGCCGCCGGGTAGAGCGAGAGCAAGCATGAAGAGCTGTCTTGTCGTCGACGATTCCAAGGTGATCCGAAAGGTCGCCCGCCACATTCTCGAGACTCTCGACTTCTCGGTCGACGAGGCGGAGGACGGGCGCGAGGCGCTGGTGCGCTGCGAGGCGCGAATGCCGGACGTCGTCCTGCTCGACTGGAACATGCCCGTGATGGGCGGGATGGAGTTCCTCCGCACCCTTCGCCAGAAGAAGTTCGAGAATCAGCCCAAGGTCGTTTTCTGCACGACCGAGAACGACGCCGCTCACATCCGCGCCGCGATCGACGCCGGCGCCGACGAATATGTGATGAAGCCGTTCGACCGCGAGACGCTCGAGAGCAAGCTGCAAATCGTCGGGGTCGCGTGAGCGCTTCCGCCGCCCGCGCGGCGGGGGAGAAAGCTCCGGCCGCGCCGCCTCTGAGGCTGATGATCGTCGACGATTCGCAGGTCGCGAGGGCGGTGCTCTCGCGGATGCTCGCCGGCTTCGCCGATTTCGAGATCGTCGCCACCGCCTCCGATGCCGGCGAGGCGCTTCGCCTGCTGCCTCGGACCGATGTCGACATCGTCCTTCTCGACGTCGAGATGCCCGGCGAGAGCGGAATCGAGGCCCTGCCCGAGATCGTCCGCCAGGGACGCGGTGCGCGGGTGCTGATCGTTTCCTCCTTTTGCGACCGCGCCGCCGAGGCCGCGGTCGAGGCGCTCGGGCCCGGCACCGCCGAAACCCTGTCCAAGCCCGGCGCGGAGGCCTTCAGCGGCCGCTTTTCGGAAGTCCTCGCCGACCGCCTGCGCCGGATGGGCCGGCGCGACGCGCCCACCGCGACCGCGCCCTCGCCGGGCTCGAGCGAAGCGAAGCTCGGCTGCGTGGCGATCGGGGCCTCGACCGGTGGGCTCCACGCCGTCACCGCTCTGCTGCGGGCGCTTCCGGCACGGATCGGCGCTCCGATCCTGGTCACCCAGCACCTCCCCGCCGTGTTCGTGCCCTTCTTCGCGCGCCAGCTGGAAGCGGCTTCCGGCCGGGTCGTCCGAATCGCCGAGGACGGGCTTGCGCTCGCGCCCGAAGAGATCCTGCTCGCGCCGGGCGACGCCCATATCCGCCTCGAGCAGAAGGGGGCGAAGGTCTTCGTCCGACTCGACCGTGAAACCACCTCCGGAGGCTGCGTCCCGTCGGTCGACGTCATGCTCGACTCGGTCGCCGCCACTTACGGGCGCGCCGCGCTCGGAGTCCTGCTGAGCGGAATGGGCCGGGACGGGCTCGTCGGCAGCCGCGAGCTGGTTTCCCGCGGCGGCACGATGCTGGCGCAGGACCGTGCGAGCTGCGCCGTCTGGGGCATGCCGCGCGCGATCGCCGAGGCCGGGCTAGCGCGCGCCGTGCTTCCGCCCGCCGAGCTCGCCGCCCGGATCGCCGCCCGAGCCGAGGAGACCGGCCGGTGAGCGATTCGGCGAGCCGAATCCTCGGCGGCCTGCTCGAGGCCCGAACGGGGCAGCAGCTGACGATGAGCCGGCGCTGGCGGATCGAGACCGCGCTTCACCCGCTGATGCGCGAGCGCGGAATCGCCTCGCTCGACGGCCTCGTCGCCGCGCTCGTCGCCCGCCACGACGAGCGACTCGCCGACGCGGTGGTCGAGGCGCTCCTCAACAACGAGACCTTCTTCTATCGCGACCGCCAGGCGTTCGAGCTGCTGCTCGGGCCCGTTCTCCAGCGGCTCGAATCCGCGCGCCGCCGCGAGCGCCGCCTCGCCATCTGGTGCGCCGGATGCTCGACCGGCCAGGAAGCCTATTCGATCGCCATGCACTTCGCCGAGCAAAAGCCGCGCTGGAGCGGCTGGACGATCGACATCTTCGGCAGCGACGTCGCCCGAGGCGCGGTCGAGCAGGCGCGCGGCGGAGTCTATTCGCAATTCGAGGTCCAGCGCGGCCTCTCGGTCGTCCAGATGATGCGCTGGTTCGAGGAGCTTCCCGGCGCCGCCTGGCGGATCTCGCCCGAGCTTCGGCGCGCCGTCCGCTTCGAGGTGGCGAGCCTGCTCGGCCCAGCCGCGCCCGGGCCGCGGTTCGACATCCTGCTGTGCCGGAACGTCCTCCTCTATTTTTCGGCCGAGGTGCGCCGAACCGCCTTCGTTCGCCTCGCCGCCGCCGCGGCCGACGACGCGGTCCTGATGCTCGGCGCCGGCGAGACGGTGATCGGCCAGACCGACGCTTTCGTCTCGGATCCGCATTGCCGGGGCCTCTACCTGCGCGCGCCGGCGCTCCAGGAGTCTCGCCGGGCCGCCTCTTGACGCCGAACGGATTTTAGCGCGGGAAGGGGCGATGGACGGCATCGTGGACGCGCCCTCGCCCAATTTCGATGAGCGTTCGCTGCCCGTCTCGATGCTGGTCCTCCATTACACGGGAATGGCCGACGGCCACTCGGCGATCGCCCGGCTGAGGGATCCGCAATCCAAGGTGTCGGCCCATTATCTGGTCGGCGAGGACGGCGAAGTGCTTCGCATGGTCGACGAGGACAAGCGCGCCTGGCACGCCGGCCGGGCCTATTGGCGGGGCCTCACCGACGTCAACGGCGCCAGCATCGGCATCGAGATCGTCAATCCCGGCCACGAATTCGGCTACCGGCCCTTTGCGGAGGCGCAGATGGACGCTCTCGTCCCTCTCGTCGCGGACATCGTCGGACGCTACCGGATCCGTCCGCCCTATGTCGTCGGCCATTCCGACGTCGCTCCGGCGCGCAAGGAGGATCCGGGCGAATTGTTCGACTGGGCCCGGCTCGCGAAGCTCGGGGTCGCCATGCCGAGGCCGACCGAGAATCTGATCGACCCGCTCTGGACCGATGGCGGCTTCCTGCTCGCGCTCGAGCGCTACGGCTACGACGTCCACCAGCCCAAGCCAGCGGTGCGCGCCTTCCAGCGCCGCTTCCGTCCCGAGCTCATCGACGGAATCATCGACGGCGAGACGAGGGCGATCCTGCTCGGTTTGCTCTTGGATAGCCGGAGCGCACCTCCAAAGGGTCCGTAGTCGGTATCGGCAACGGCCATGACGGGGCGGAAAGGCGGTCAGGGCTAGGAGCGAGCGAGGGAGCGATGCCAAATGCATCGTGACCGACGAGCGACGCCGCCATGGCCGCCTTTCCGCCCCGCCGCTTCGCGGTCGTCCGGAGAAGGGCACCGGCTACGTCGGAGCGCTTGTGCGGGCAACCAGCCCGCCCTTCGCGCTCCTCCTCGCCGGTGTCCTTCTCCGGACGATCCTGGCCATTGCCGATACCGACTACGGACCCTAAGTAGCCTGGGTCAGAGGATCGGGCGGCCGCGCCTCGCGCCAGCGGGTCGAGGAAAGTCCGGGCTCCATGGAACGACGGTGCCGGATAACGTCCGGCGGGGGCGACCCCAGGGAAAGTGCCACAGAAAGCAGGTCGCAAAGGCTTCGGCCCTGCGACGTTGAAAGGGTGGGGTAAGAGCCCACCGCGGTCCCGGCAACGGCGGCCGGCACGGCAAACCCCACCGGGAGCAAGACCGAATAGGGACCGCGCGGGCTCGTTCCGCCCTATGCGGTCCGGGTTGGTTGCTTGAGGGACGGAGCGATCCGTCTCCCAGATGAATGGCCGCACAGCCCTTTACGGGGTGGACAGAACCCGGCTTATAGATCCTCTGGCACTTTTTGCGGCGGAAATGGACAAGAAGCGATAATGGCTCGACAGACCCGCTCCAACGACTGGGGATTTCCGCGCTGGCGCGGCTACGGCACCAAGCGCGAGGCGACCCAGGTGCGCCTGTGCGACCGCGAGGGCTGCGGCGAGCCCGGCGACCGGCCGGCGCCGAAATCGCCGCATAGCGCCGAGCGCTGGTATTTCTGCGAGGCCCATGCCGCCGAATACAATCGCAACTGGAATTATTTCGAGGGCGTGACGGCCGAGGAGGCCGCCGCCCGCGAGGCCGACGAGCGGCGCGGCGCCAACGGCTACCGCCAGGCCGGCCATTACGGCTGGGGCGGCCCGGGCGACGGCAGCCGGAGCCGCGACGAAATGCGGGCGCTGGAGACCCTAGAGGTCGAGGTCGACGCCCCCTTCGAGGCGATCAAGGCCGCATGGCGCCGCCTCGCCAAGGCCAACCACCCCGACGCGGCGCCCGGCGACGCCGAGGCGGCGAAGCGCTTCCAGGCGGTTCAGGCGGCCTATGAGGTGCTGAGGAAGGCGGAGGAGCGGCGGAGCTGACTTTCCCTGCTCCGGGCGCGGCGGGCCGGTCGCGGTCAGCGAGGCTTGATGACCAGGTCGGTGAACAGGAACTCGCCCGTCGAGCACAGGATGCGCACGACCGGCTCGGCGGCCTTCAGGGGAAAGGTCCTGGCTTCGTTGCCGAGATTCACGACGACCTGGCTGCCGTCGTAGGACAGGTTGAACGGCTGAGCCGTGCCGGGCCTGGTCATGACCGAGAGCGGCACCGTTTCATCCTCACGGCCGTTGGCGTTGTAGCCGAGCATCTGGACCGCCTCGGACGTCGATTTCTTCGAATCGGTCGGAAGCGCGGTCAGGGTGAAGCCGGCGAACCCCTCCGGAGATTGCCCCGACGCGCTCGATGTCGCGATCTGGAGGCGGGCGATCGGAGCGTAGGTCTTGCTTCGCGCGAGCGCCCGGAGTTGGACGGTTCCGGCGACGACGAAGGAAGCGCCGGGGGCGGGCAGGACCAGTTCCGAGAAATGATCGGCCGCCGTGTCGCAATCGTAGGTGATCCCGGCCGCCGCGGCCGGTGCCTGGGCCGCCCAGAAAGCGAGCCCGGCGGCGCACAAACCCGCGAACCATCTCATCTCGCCGTCTCCTCGGATGCCCTTGTGTGAAGCTCGCACGAGCGCCCTGCCGGCCGCAAGCTCAGGATTCGCAAAATCGAAAGATGAGTTCTTGCAGCGGCGCCGGCGCGAAACGCCGCGGAACCGGGAAATTCGGTGTCGGACACCGATTTGCAAGCGGCTGATATGATTGCGCGAAGATGGGGGCGATGCGGCTACGCCGTGAACATGAAGGTCCCGGTGACATGCGCCACCGGATCGGCCGGGTCGCCGTCGTGCGCCATGCCGCGCACGAAGCCGACGCTCTTCGTCGTCCCGTAGCATTCGCCGCGGCCGTGGATCCGCTTCCCCGGCGCCGCGGGGCGCAGATAATCGACCCGCATGTCGAGAGTCGCCTGGTGGCGGAAACGGCCGAGCTTGACCCAGATCGCCATGCTCGCCGCCATGTCCATCAGGCTGATGATCGGCCCGGAGGCGAGGACCCCGGTCTCCGGCACTCCGACCAGCTTCTCCTGCCAGTCGAGGCCGAGCTCGACCCAGTCGTCGCCATGGCCGAGATAGAGGATTCCGAGCGCTCCCCCATGGCCGACCCGGCGGGCATATTCGGTGAACAGCTTCGGATCGAAGCCGCCTTCGAGGCCGGGCCGACTCACGCCGCCAGCCGCCCGGCGGTCTCGCGGACGAGGGCGATCATGTTTGGGATTCCCTGGGTGCGGTTGGAGCTGAGCTGGTTTCGGAGGTCGAACGGCTCGAGCGCGCCCTCGATGTCGGCGGCGAGGATCTCCTCGGGCGTCCTGTCCTGGACGGCGAGCAGGACGAGCGCGACGATGCCCTTGGTGATCGCCGCGTTGCTGTCGGCCAGGAAGTGGAGACGGCCGTCCTCGCGCGGGACCGGATAGAGCCAGACCGAGGCCGAGCAGCCCCGGACCAGGGTGGCTTCGGTCTTGAGCGCGTCGGGCATCGGCTCGAGCGCTCGGCCGAGGTCGATCAGCAGCCGGTAGCGGTCGTCCGCATCGAGCAGCTCGTAATCGTCATAGACCTCGGTGAGGGAAGGAGAGGACATGGACCGCCGCTACCAGAGCGGATGCAGAGCGCAAAGCCATAGCAGCCTCAATTCCTCCCCCGGATTTCCGGGGGAGGGGGACCGCGCGAAGCGCGGTGGAGGGGCTCGTCGGGCGCCGGCAGAACCCCTCCACCATGCTTCGCATGGTCCCCCTCCCCGAGAAATCTCGGGGAGGAATTATATCTCGCCGCCGTCGGCGATCGCTTCGAGGCGCCGCACCCGGGCGCGCAGGTCGGCGATCTCCATCCGCGGCGGCGGGCCGCCGGGGCGCCCACCCAGCTGCAGTCGCCGAAACTCCAGCCAGTCGGTCCAGCCCCTCAGCCCGGCGGCGCTGGCGAGGCCGACCGCGAGCAGGCCGGAGACGGCCAGAGCGGCGAGGAGGGCGGGATCGTTCATCGAGGCGGTCCTAGCGGTCGCGAAGCTTCTCGATCTCGCGCTCGAGGCTGCTCTCCTTCTCGATCGTGATCCGCTCGAGCACCGCGAGGCGGTCGCGAAGCGACTGCACTTCCTCCTTGAGGCGGCTGTTCTCGGCCACCGCGCGGACCTCGTCCTCGCCGTGCCGGCCGCGTCGGCCGTGGCCGTATTTGGCGCGAAGCACGCTCGCAACCATGACGGCCACGACGATGACCGCGACCATCTCGAATGGGTTCATTGTCTTTCCTCCTCGCTCGCCGGCAGCCTCAGTTCGGCCGGTCCCGCAGCCGCTCGATCTCGTCGGCGACGTCGATGCCCTTGTCGGTGACGATCCGCTCCAGCACCCGCACGCGCTGCTCGAGCCGGTCGGTGTGGGCGGCATATTGCGCCGCTTTCTCGGCGGATTCGGTGGTCACAGCCGCGATCTGCCTTTCCTTGATGTCGAGCCAGCGCTTCATCACCCCGGCGAGGATCGCCGCCAGAGGTATCAGCACCCAGATCCAGCTTGCCACGATCCTTGTCTCCTAGTTCCTGGGCAGGCGCAGGGATTCGATTTCCTGCGTCAGCCGGTGGCTGTCGTCGGTGACGATCCGCTCGACGTTGGCGAGCCGGTCCTTGACCGAACCGAGCTCGGCGCGAAGCTGGGCATTCTCGGCGGAGAGCAATTTGATCCGCTCCATCGCCTCCTGGTCGGTCTTGGGATAGACGGCCTGGCCCCAGGTGCTCTCGAGCGGAAGCCGTGCTTGATCCGAAGCCAGGTGGTGATCACCCAGCCCGCGACCCCGAGCATGACGATGACGGCGATGGTCGGCATCATGTCCGACAACATTGCGATCTTTTCCATTTTTCCCTCTTTCCCCTTGTGTCGATGTCAGCGCAGCGCTTCGATCTCGCGCGCCGTGCGCTCGGCCGGATCGGTGGCGATCGCCTCGAGCACCGCCATCCGCCCCTCGAGCCGCTCGACGGTTCGCTTCAGAACCTCATTCTCATGGGCAAGAAGGGCATTCTCTCGCGCCGCGCCCGGATCGCCGGCCGGAGCATCCCCGCCGACCTGGCGGAACTGCAAGTAGGCGATCAGCTTGAGGAGCACCGCGGCCGTCGCGAGGATGGCGACGATCGGGATCAGGACTCCGAAATTCATGTGCATTTCCCCCTTGCCTCCCGGGTCAGCGAAGCTGCTCGATCTCGCGCGCGAGCCGGCTGTTGGAACTGGTGACGTAGGTCTCGACCTCGGCGAGGCGGCGGTCGATGTCGCGGAAGCGCGAGCGGACGTCGCGGACGGTCCGCGCCGGCGAGGCCCGGACGCCCTGCCAGAATTTGGTCTGCTCGGGAGTCTCGTCGCGAAGCTCGCGCGGCTTCTTGGGCGCGATCCAGCCGACCACGAAATAGGCGATGATGCCGATGCCCTGCCCGAGGACGGCGAGCAGGACCGCGCCGATCCTCACCAGAGTGACGTCGACGCCGGTATAGTCGGCGATGCCCGCGCACACGCCCATGAACTTGCCGTTGCGCTTGTCGAGGTAGAATTTGGTGTGGCGAGCGCTCATTGCCCGATCCTTCTCACGGGTTGGTTGGTGGCGGTCAGGTTCTCTAGGCCGGTGGCGGCCGGGTCGCAGGCGACGGCCCGCCAATTGGGGTTCTCGGCGGTCATGATCCGCTCGATCGAGCACATCCGGCTGTCGAGGCGGTTGGCGAGGTCGTAAAGCTCTTCCATCAGCTTCTCGTCGTCCGTCGTCAGCGTCGCCGCCGTCTTCCAGCGGGTGATGTAGTGGAAGATCAGCCAGGGCAGGCCGATGAACAGGATCGGCACGATGACGATCGGCAGAATGATCTCTTCCATCGGATCAGCCCTCCTTCTTGCCGCTTAGGCGGGCCTTGAGGGCCTCGAGCTCGGCATCGACCTTCTCGGCGTTGCGAAGCTCGGCGATCTCCTCGTCCAGGGTCTTGGGCGGAGCGCCCAGCGCCAGGGCGTCGGCGCGGCCCTCGGCATGGTCGGCGCGCCGCTCGAGCACGTCGAAGCGCGAGAAGGCCTCGTCGACCTTGGGGCCGGCATACATTTCGCGCAGCCGGGTGCGCTGGTTGGCGCTCTCGAGCCGGGTCTGGATCGCGTTCTGGCGGGTGCGCGCCTCGCGCAGCTTGCCCTGAAGCTTGGCGATGTCGGCCTCGGATGCGCGCAGCGCGTCGTCGAGCACCTCGATCTCGGTCCTCAGGCCCTCGGCCATGTCGGCCGCCTTCTGCTTCTCGACGAGCGCCGCCTTGGCGAGATCCTCGCGGTCCTTCGACAGCGCCAGCTCGGCCTTTTCGGTCCAGCTCTCCTGCAGCTTGTCGAGCCGGGCGATCTGGCGCCGCATCTCCTTCTGGTCCGCGATGGTGCGCGCGGCGCTCGCCCGGACCTCGACGAGAGTCTCCTCCATCTCGAGGATGATCATCCGGATCATCTTCGCCGGATCCTCCGCCTTGTCGAGCAGGTCTGCGAAATTGGCGGCGACGATGTCGCGGGTGCGGGAGAAAATACCCATTCAATCACTCCTTGCGATACGCACGTTACGGCGACGGCCGGGAAGGCGAGGGGACCAACCTCCCCGGGCCGCCGCCCGCGGGTCAGGCCGAAGCCTGCCCCGAAACAGGAGCCGCGACAAGGCTGACCGGAGCGGTTTCCACCGCCCGGGCCGGCCCGACGGCGGCGCCCACCGCGGTCACGGTCAGCAAAGCCGCCGCCACCGTCGAAACCAAGGTCTGGCCCAGCTTGCTCATGTCGATCATTTCTTCCTCCCTGGAATTTCGATGCGCCCCGAGGCGCTGTGCCTCATTCCTTTCAAGGGCCGTGCCAGATGCGCAAAGTGGCAGAAAACAGCGCTTTTCCGATGCTTCGACCCCGGCCCGGCCATCTTTATCTTGCCAAAGCATGGGAAATCGTCCCAATAGTTGGGGATGGATCGCAATACCCAATTGGTCGGCCAATCCTCTTCCTTCCTCGACGCGGTGGAGCGGGCGAGCCGCGCCGCGCCGCTCGACCGGCCCGTCCTCGTCATCGGCGAGCGCGGCACCGGCAAGGAGCTGATCGCCGAGCGTCTCCACCACCTTTCATCGCGCTGGGACGGCCCGCTGGTGGCGATGAACTGCGCCGCCTTGCCCGAGACTCTGATCGAGGCCGAATTGTTCGGCCACGAGGCGGGCGCCTTCACCGGCGCGACCAAGGCGAGGCCCGGCCGCTTCGAGGAGGCCCATGGCGGCACCCTGTTCCTCGACGAGCTGGCGACTCTGAGCCAGGCGGCGCAGGAGCGGCTTCTGAGGGTCGTCGAATATGGCGAGGTGACCCGGATCGGAGCCTCGCGGCCGGTCACCGTCGACGTGCGCATCGTCGCCGCGACCAACGAGGACCTGCCTCGCCTCGCCGAGCGCAACCGTTTCCGAGCCGACCTGCTCGACCGGCTGTCGTTCGAGGTCGTCACCCTGCCGCCGCTCCGCCATCGGAGCAGCGACATCCCCGTGCTCACCGATCATTTCGCCCGGCGGATGGCGCTCGAGCTGGAATGGCCCAGCTGGCCCGGCTTCAGCAACGGCGCGATGGACAAATTGCTCAACTACACCTGGCCCGGCAACGTGCGCGAATTGCGCAACGTCGTCGAGCGCGCCGTCTACCGCTGGGAGGATCATGAGCGGCCGATCGACCGGATCCAGTTCGATCCGTTCGAATCTCCCTGGCGGCCGCAGCCGAGGGAGCAGGCGGGGACCGTCGAGATCCTGCCGCCCGCGGCGGACTCGACGGCGATGCGGCCGGCGAACGCCTGGGATCCGGAAAGCTGCGCCGATTTCCGGCTTGCCATCGCCGAATATGAGAAGGCGATCCTCGCCGCGGCGCTGGAGAAATGCCGCTGGAACCAGCGCGCTGCGGCGGCGGCGCTGAGCCTCAGCTACGACCAGCTGCGCCACGCGATGAAGCGCCACCAGCTGCAGACCTAGGACCTCGTCGACGAACATGTCTCGCGGTGCGACCAAGCAACGGCTGGCAATAGCGCGGCCCACCCGATTCTGCTATGCAGGGCGCCTTGCAAGGAGGTTTCGCCATGGGCAGTAAATTCCTCTTCGCCGCCGCGGCCCTGCTCGTCGCAACGCCCGCTGTCGGCGCCGTCACCGTCCTCGGAAACTCGTCGGCCCGCCTCTGCTACGAAGCGGCGGAGGCGCGCTCCAGTCCGAACCTGAGCATCATCCGCACCTGCGACGAGGCCATTCGCGAGGAAGGGCTGTCCGACTATGAGCGGGTCGCCACCCTGGTCAATCGCGGCATCCTCAAGGCGCGGCTCGGCCATCTCGACGACGCGATCGCCGATTACGACGCCGCTCTCAACCACGACCCGAACGAAGCGGAAGCCTATCTCAACAAGGGCTTCGCCCTGCTCCACGTTCCGGATGCCGCCCAGCAGGCGAGGCCGCTGTTCGATACGGCGCTCGAGAAGAGGACCCGCCGTCCCGAGCTCGCCTATTACGGCCGCGCCGTCGCCAACGAACTCACCGGCCAGGTCCGCGCCGCCTATGAGGATTACCGCCAGGCGAGCCTGCTCAATCCGAGCTGGAGGGATCCCAAGGACGATCTCGCCCGGTTCTCGGTGAAATAGAATCAATTTCCTCCCCGGCTTTTGCCGGGCAGGGATTCATGACTTCAGCCGGTACCCGGTCCGGAAGATCCAGGCGACCACGCCCAGGCACAGCAGAAGGAAGCCGAGGGTAGCGCCCAGGCTGATCGCCACCGGCACGTCGCCGACTCCGTAGAAGCTCCAGCGGAAACCGCTGATCAGATAGACGACCGGGTTGAACAAGGTCGCCGTGCGCCATGGCTCGGGGAGCATGTCGACCGAGTAGAAGGCGCCGCCGAGGAAGGTGAGCGGAGTCACGATCAGCATCGGCACGAACTGGATCTGCTCGAAATTCTTGCCCCAGATGCCGATGATGAAGCCGAACAGGCTGAAGGTGAAGGCGATCAGCAGAAGGAAGGCGAGCATCCACGCCGGGTGCAGGATCTGGATCGGCACGAAGCAGGCGGCGGTGGCGAGGATGACGAGGCCCAATGCCACCGACTTGGTCGCCGCCGCTCCGACATAGCCGATGACGATCTCGAGCGGCGAGATCGGCGCCGAGAGGATCTCGTAGATCGTGCCGGTGAACTTGGGGAAGAAGATCCCGAAGGAGGCGTTGAAGATGCTCTGGGTGAACAGCGACAGCATGATCAGGCCGGGGACGATGAACGCGCCGTAGGGCACGTCCTGGACCTCGGTCATGCGCGACCCGATCGCCGCCCCGAACACGACGAAGTAGAGCGAGGTGGTGATCACCGGAGTGACCAGGCTCTGCCACAGCGTGCGCAGCGCCCGGGCCATCTCGAAGCGGTAGATCGCCCAGATTCCGTGGCGGTTGAAGGTCATCGGCCCCTCTCGTGGACGAGGGAGACGAAGATGTCCTCGAGCGAGCTCTGCCGCGTGTTGAGATCCTTGAACCCGATGCCGAGGTCGCGCATCGCCGAGAGCAGGGACGGCACTCCGGTGCGCTCGGCATTGCCGTCGAACGCATATTCGAGCTCGTGGCCGTCCGCCTTGAGGGTGAGGTTCCACTCCGCCAGCTCGGCCGGGATCTCCTCCATCACCTCGCTGAGGTTGAGGGTCAGCTCCTTCTTGCCGAGCTTCTTCATCAGGATCGACTTCTGCTCGACGACGATCAGCTCGCCGCGGGAAATGACTCCGACCCGGTCGGCCATCTCCTCGGCTTCCTCGATATAATGGGTGGTGAGGATGATGGTCACTCCGCTCTCGCGCAGCCGCCTCACCAGCGCCCACATGTCGCGGCGCAACTCGACGTCGACCCCGGCGGTCGGCTCGTCGAGGAAGAGGATTTCGGGTTCGTGCGAAAGCGCCTTGGCGATCATCACGCGGCGCTTCATTCCGCCCGAAAGCTCCATGATCCTCGACTTGCGCTTGTCCCACAGCGACAGGTCCCTCAGCACCTTCTCGACATGCGCGGGCGAGGGCGGCTTGCCGAACAGGCCGCGGCTGAAGGTCACGGTCGACCAGACGCTCTCGAACGCGTCGGTGTGGAGCTCCTGCGGCACCAGGCCGATCCTCGAGCGGGCGGCGCGATAGTCGCCGACGATGTCGTGGCCGTCGACCGCGACCTTGCCCGAGGTCGCGGTGACGATTCCGCAGACGATGCTGATCAGCGTGGTCTTCCCCGCGCCGTTGGGGCCCAGCAGGGCGAAGATCTCGCCGCGAGCGATGTCCAGGCTGACGTCCTTCAGCGCCTCGTGGCCGCCTTCGTAGCGCTTCGACAGGCGCCGGATGGAAACGACGGGAGAATCAGGCATCGGGTTCATGACCCGTCATTGCGAGGAGCGAAGCGACGAAGCAATCCAGCTGCGGCATATCCTGCAGCCGCCGCCCTGGATTGCTTCGCTCCGCTCGCAATGACGGGCTCGAGCTCATTGGACGGGGGGCACCGGCGGCTCTTCCTTGCCCTTCTCGAGCTGCATACCGTGCTTCATCAGCATCGGCACGTTGGCGATGGCGAACAGGAAGGTGGCGGGGAGGAAGCCCCACAATTTGAAGCCGATCCAGAAGCTGGTGGTGCTGTTGCGCCAGACCAGCTCGTTGACCAGGGCCATGACCAGGAAGAAGACCGCCCAGTTGCGCGTGAGCAGCTTCCAGCCCTGCTCCGACAGGCCCGGATAGGCGGCGCCGAGCACCATTTTCAGGAGATTGCGTCCCGTCGCGAGGCCGAAGCCGAGCAGGCTGGCGATGAAGACGTAATAGACGGTCGGCTTCATCTTGATGAAGACGTCGTTGTGGAGCCAGATCGTCACTCCGCCGAGGATCACCACCATGATTCCCGAGAACCAGAGCAGAGGCGAGATGTGGCGGTAGCGCAGGTAGGAGAACATCATCGCGACGATCATCGCGGCCATGAAGGCGCCGGTCGCGTAGAAGATCTTGAGGACGTCGGGGACCGGCGCCAGGAAGTTGACGAGGAAGAAGACGAGCAGGGGCCCGAGGTCGATCATCAGCCGGCCGAGGACCGACGGCTCCTTCTTTTCCGCTTCCACGCTCACTCTCTTCCCAGTCCCGCGATCGCGCGCGCCGTCTCGCGGGCGTCGAACGGCCGCAGGTCGTCGAGGCCCTCGCCAATTCCGATCGCGTGGATCGGAAGCTTGTAACGCTCCGCCGCGGCGACGAGGACTCCGCCCCGCGCGGTGCCGTCGAGCTTGGTCATGACGAGGCCGGTCACTCCGGCCACTTCCCTGAACACCTCGATCTGGCTCAATGCGTTCTGCCCGGTCGTCGCGTCGAGCACCAGCACGACGTTGTGCGGCGCCTCCGGGTTGAGGCGGCCGAGCACCCGCCGGATCTTGGCGAGCTCGTCCATCAGCACCTTCTTGTTCTGGAGCCGGCCGGCGGTGTCGACGATCAGCGTGTCGATGCCCTCGGCGGTTCCCTTCTTGACCCCGTCGAAGACGATCGCGGAGCTGTCGCCGCCCTCGGGGCCGGCGATCACCGGGACCCCGATCCGATCCGCCCAGATCTTCAGCTGCTCGATCGCGGCCGCCCGGAAGGTGTCGCCGGCGGCGAGGAGGACTCCGTAATCCTGCTCGAGAAGGAGATGGCCGAGCTTGGCGATGGTCGTGGTCTTGCCCGAGCCGTTGACGCCGACGACGAGGATCACCTGCGGCCTCGGGAAGGCGTCGATCTGGAGAGGCACCGCGACCGGGGCGAGGATCTTCTCGAGCTCATCGGCGACGATCTCGCGCACCGCATATTCGCTGAGGCCCCGTTCGAACCGTTCGCCGGCGAGGCGGGCGCGGATCTTGGCGGCGGTCGAGGGCCCGAGGTCCGAGGCGATCAGCGCCTCCTCGATCTCGTCAAGCGTCTCCTCGTCGAGCGCCGCCTTGGTGAACAGGCCGGTGAGATTGTCGCCGAGCCGCTCCGAAGTCTTCCTGAAGCCGGACTGAAGCCGGTCGAGCCAGGTCGCCTCGCTCATGCGGGGATCCCGACGAGGGTGTCGGCTTCGACGGCGGTGATGAGCAGGTCGACGATCTCCCCGTCACCCCAGCGAAGGCTGGGGTCCCAGTGCGAGTTCTCGCTGGGGTCCCCGCCTTCGCGGGGACGACGAACCGTCACCGGCGCGAAATTCTCCGCGTGGCCCATGCCGTCTTTCTCGACGAGGACGCGCTGGGTCGTCCCGACCAGCCGCTCGAGCCACGCCGCCCTGCGCCTCGCGCAGGCCTCGCGCAGGCGCCTCGCCCTTTCCTTCACCACCGCCGGATCCACCGGCGGCATCCGCGCCGCCGGCGTTCCGCGCTTCGGCGAGAAGGGGAAGATGTGGCCCATGACGATGTCGCATTCCTCGACCAGGGCGAGGCTGTTCTCGTGCATCTCGTCCGTCTCGGTGGGGAAGCCGGCGATGAGGTCGGCGCCGATCGCCAGATCCGGCCTGTTCGACTTGAGGCGCTCGACCGTCGCTACCGCCTGGGCGCGGCTGTGCCGCCGCTTCATCCGCTTCAGCACCATGTCGTCGCCGGCCTGGAAGCTCATGTGGAGGTGCGGCATGAAGCGCGGCTCGTCGGCGATGATCTCCTCCAGCCGCTCGTCGATCTCGATGCAGTCGAGCGACGAGAGGCGAAGACGCGGCAGCTCCGGCACATGCTTCAGGATACGCTCGATCAGCTTGCCCAGAGTCGGCGATCCCGGCAGGTCGGGGCCGTAGCTGGTGACGTCGACGCCGGTCAGGACGACTTCCCGGAAGCCTTCGGCGGCGAGCGCCTTCACCCGCTCGACGACGAGGCCGGCGGGCACCGATCGGCTGTTCCCGCGGCCGTAGGGGATGATGCAGAAGGTGCAGCGATGGTCGCAGCCGTTCTGGACCTCGACGAAGGCGCGCGCGCGCTCGGCGAAGCCGGCGACGAGGTGCGGCGCGGTCTCGCGCACGGCGAAGATGTCGGAGACCGTGACCGTCGCCCCAGCGAAGGCTGGGGCCCCAGTGAGACCAGCCGCCGTGCCTTCCATCCCCTGGGGTTCCAGCCTGCGCTGGAACGACGAGAGATCGAACTTGTCCGCATTGCCCACCACCCGGTCGACCTCCGGCATCGCCGCGAAGCTGCCGGGCTCGACCTGGGCGGCGCAGCCGGTCACCACCACCCGGGCCGAGGGCCGGGCGCGCTTGGCGCGGCGGATCGCCTGGCGGGTCTGGCGGACCGCCTCGTTGGTCACCGCGCAGCTGTTGACGATGATGAGGTCGTCCTCGGCGCCGGCGAGGGCGCGCATCGCCTCGCTCTCGGCCGCGTTCAGCCGGCAGCCCAGAGTGATCACCTGCGGGCCGCTCACCACTCGACCTCGCCTTCGAAGACGCGGGCCGCCGGGCCGGTCATCCGCATCGTTCCGCCCGGCGCCCATTCGACCGCGAGCGTGCCGCCGGGAAGTCGGACCTGGACCGGGCTCGATGCCAGCCTTCGGCTGATCGCCGCGACGGCGGTCGCGCAGGCGCCGGTCCCGCAGGCCTGGGTGAGGCCGACTCCGCGCTCCCACACCCGCAGCCGGATCGTGCCCTGCTCGATCGAAGCCACATTGACGTTGACGCGCTCCGGAAACAGCGGATCGCGCTCGATCGAAGGGCCCAGCGCCTCCAGGTCCACGGCCCGGGCATCCTCGACGAAGAAGACGACGTGCGGATTGCCGACGTTGACCGCGAAGGGCTCGCGCAGCTCCTCCCAGCCGACCGGCATCGCCGCGGTGTCCATCGGATAGGCCAGCGGGATCTCGTCCCAGGCGAAACGGGGGTCGCCCATGTCCACGGTCGCCCCGGCGCCATTCGCGGAGGCGGCGAGGATTCCGCCGGCGGTCTCGATCCGGGTCTCGCCGCCGAGCAGGAGGGCCACGCAGCGCGACGCATTGCCGCAGGCCTCGACCTCGCCGCCGTCGTTGTTCCAGATCCGCATCCTGACGTCGGCGACCCGGCTCGGCTCGAGCAGGATCAGCTGGTCGCAGCCGATCCCCGTCCGCCGGTCGGCGAGCGCCCGGGCGCGCTCCGGATCCATCTCCAGCGCCGCCTCGCGCGCATCGAAGATCGCGAAGTCGTTGCCGAGGCCGTGCATCTTGAGGAAGTGCCGCTTCATCGCCCGCGCATCTAGGGAGGGCAGGGGGGCAAGTCCACCTCAGCCGATCCTCGTGTCCCTAACCCTCGTGGAGGGGCCCTTCGGTCTCGATCCGCACCCATGGGCACTGGCGCGCAACGAACCACGACACGCTCGGCTCGCCGAAGCCCGGATCGGCGAAATTGCCGGCGGGGATCGTCACCATGCCGGGCCGCGCCTCGATCCGGTACCAGGCGGTCGAGCCGCAGGTCGGGCAGAAATGATAGATGCACCAGCGGCCGCCTTCCGTCACCCGGGTCCAGCGGCTCGACTCGCCCTCGGTCTCGACCTGCGCCTCCTCATAGGTGGCGTTCCATGAGAAGGCGCTGCCGCTGCGCGCCTTGCAGGGGAGACAGTGGCAGACCGAGATCCGCGCCGGCTCGCCCCGCGCTCTCGCCTTGAGCGCTCCGCAGCGGCAAGTCGCAATTCGCTCGGCCATCTCCCCCTCCCGCCGGTCCCTGGAAAGCGCTACCATAGCCGCTCGAAAGGAGACGTCATGCGCTTTGCACTCGTCGCGCTCGTCCTGGCGCTTCCGGCCGCCTCTTCGGCCGAAGCGCCGTCCGCCCGGCCGGCCGCGAAAGCCGCCGCTTCGGCCCGCATCTGCGCGGACGACATGAGAGTGCGCGACGCTCAATCCCCTGAGGCCGCCAGGCCGAAGCGCCTCGGCGAGCTGCCTTCGGGCAGCCTCACCCTCACCGTCCTCAACAAGGCCGGCGACTGTATCGAGCCGGTGACGGTCCGCCATGGCTATGGAGCGATGGAGCGGAGGCGCTGAGCCGGCACCGCCGACCGCCCGTGCTTCGAATCCTCGCCCGCTCCAGCCGCTTTCCGGATTCGCTCCGCCCAATCTGGGCAGTTTCGTCGAGCGCCAGCTCCTCGAGCTCAATTCTCGTCCCGGCGTGGAGGTCGAGCTGGTCGCCCCGCTCGAACGGGCGCCTTTTGCGCTGGGAGCGGAACGCCGAGGAGCTGGAGGCGCACCTGCGGGCGGCGCTCAGCTCCGCCTGAGCCGAACCAGCGCCTCGTCCAGCGCGGAGAGGAAACGCGAGCGGTCGGCTTTGGCGAAGGGCGCCGGGCCGCCGCCGGGCCCGTCCATCCCGGCTCGCAGGTCGGCCATGATCGCACGGGTCGCCACCGCCGCTCCGATCGAGGCCGCGGTGAAGGGCCGGCCGTTCGGGGCGATCACGGCGGCGCCGGCCTTGAGGCAGCGGTCGGCGAGCAGGATGTCGCCGGTCACCACCACCGTCCGCGGCCCGGCGCGCTCGGCGATCCAGTCGTCCGCCGCGTCGAAGCCG
>DASVVX010000143.1:0-31145 GCA_036386295.1 Allosphingosinicella sp. | reverse complement strand
CGTAGCGGTCGGCTTCCCTGGCCTGGATGGCGAGGCATTCGGCGAGGCTTCGGGCCGCGACGCCCGAGGGATCGAAGGTCTGGACGATGGCGAGGACCCGCTCGACCTCGGCGAGCGGGGCGCCGAGGCGGCCCGCCAGATCGAGCGTGGTGGCGAGCAGATAGCCGGTCTCGTCGACCTGCTCGATGATCTGGCCGGCGATGGCGAGGTCGGCGCCGGACAGGCGCTCGCCGGCCTGGGCGAGGAGATAGTCGTGGAGCGACTGGCCTTCGGCTGCGAACGAATCGAAATCGGCGCCTTCCCCGTCCCAGCCGCCGCCGCCCAGGCCTTCCATGCCGAGGCCGCCGTCGAGCGCCCGGTCGGAGGCGCTGTCCTGGTGCAGATTCTCGTCGTTGACGTCGAGGTCGAGCGGCGCGTCGCCCGAGGCGAAGGAATCGGCGCCGGGGGCCTCCTCCGGAATTTCCGGCGCCGCCGCCTCGGCCGGAACCTCCTCGCCGGCGCCGCCGTCGAGCAGGGGATTGCGCTCGAGCTCCTCGGCGATGAAGCTTTCGACCTCGACGTTGGACAAGGCGAGCAGCCGGATCGCCTGCTGCAGCTGCGGCGTCATCACCAGCGACTGGCTCTGGCGAAGGTCGAGGCGGGGGGCGATGCTCATTCCGTCATTGCGAGCGAAGCGAAGCAATCCAGGCCGCGCGGACGGAGGCACCTAGGTTGCTTCGTCGCTGCGCTCCTCGCAATGACGGGGTTTAACGGCATGGCTACAGCTCGAAGCTCTCGCCGAGGTAGAGGCGGCGGACGTCCGGGTCGGCGACCAGCTCGGCGGGGCTTCCGGCGAAGAGGACCTGACCGTCGTAGATGATGCAGGCGCGGTCGACGATTTCGAGCGTCTCGCGGACGTTGTGGTCAGTGATGAGGACTCCGATGTCGCGCTTCTTGAGCTCGATGACGAGGTCGCGGATGTCCGAGATGGAAATAGGGTCGATCCCGGCGAAGGGCTCGTCGAGGAGCATGAAGGTGGGCTCGCCGGCCAGCGCCCGAGCGATCTCGCAGCGCCGCCGCTCGCCGCCGGAGAGCGCCATGGCGGGCGCGTCGCGAAGATGGGCGATGTGGAACTCGGCAAGCAGTTGCTCGAGCCGCTCGAGCCGAGCCGCCTTGTCGCGCACCGCCACCTCGAGCACGGCCGAGATGTTCTGGGCGACGGTGAGGCCGCGGAAGATCGACGTCTCCTGCGGCAGGTAGCCCAGGCCGAGCACGGCCCGGCGGTACATCGGCAGCCCGGTGATGTCCTGGCCGTCGAGCAGGATGCAGCCCTTGTCGGGCTTCACCAGGCCCATGATCGAATAGAAGCAGGTGGTCTTGCCGGCGCCGTTCGGTCCGAGCAGGCCGACCACCTCGCCGCGCTCGACGTGGAGCGAGACGTCCTTCAGCACCGTCTTGCGGTCGTAGGATTTGGCGATCGACATGACCGAAAGGCCCCGCGCCAGTCCGGCGAAGACGTCGGCTTCGTTCGCTCGGGGAAGGGTGGCGGCGTCGTTCATGCGCGCCGAGACTTAGGCGATGCGGGTTGAGGGGTAAACTGGCAGGCTTCGTGCATGCACGAAAAAGAGCTTGTGTGACCGATATTCGTCATCCCGGCGAAGGCCGGGGCCCAGGCACGCGGACGGGTTCGGAAACGCCTCTGTTCCTGGGTCCCGGCTTTCGCCGGGATGACGGGTGAGCGCTCAGCCGCCCTTCTTCTGGGGCACGGTGAAGGTGCCGGTGACCCGGCCGCCCTGGCTGGTGGTGCCGGGCGGGCCGCCGCCGTCCATCACCGCCCGGCCGCTGTCGAGGTCGATGGTCAGCCGGCCGCCGTTCACCTTCGCGTCCTTCTGGACCAGGCTGACGTCGCCGATCAGGGTGATGATGCGCCGCTCCAGATCGTAGATTCCGACGTCACCCCGGGCCGTCTCGGACGGGCTCTTGACCAGGACTCCGCCGGTCGCGTCGATCCGGCGCAGCTCGACTCCGCCGCCGCCCGAATAAGCGACGGTGAGCCGCGCGGCGGTGAGCGTCAGCTCGCCCTGGCGGACGACGACGTTGCCGGAGAAGATGGCGCGATCGGCGCGGTCCTGGACCTCGATCCGGTCGGCGGCGACGTCGACCGGCGCGTTGCTGTTGTGGCCCTTGAGGGCCGAGGTCTGGCCCAGGGCGGGCCCGAGGCCGAGCGCGGCGAGGAGCAGGACGGGGACGAGGCGCTTCATGCCGCTCATCTGAGCGCGCCCTGCTCGATATGCAAGCGGGGGCGGCCGGTGAGCACGACCCGGCGCTGCGGCAGATCGACGTTCATCCCGCCGGCCGTGAACCGGCCGAGCCGCATCCGGCCCTCGACCCCGCCGCCGCTGACAGCGACGTGCTTGTTGAGATCGAGGGCGACGTCGCGGGTCTCGAGACGATAGCCGTCGGCGGCGGTGAAGAGGATAGGGCCGAGCACGTCGACCTTCTGAGTCTCGATATTGTAGCGGGCGCGGTCGGCTGTGATTCGCGCCGGGCCCTCCTTGAGCTGGATCTGCGCGGCCATCCCGCCGATGTCGACGATCGGGACGCTCGACTTGGCCTGGACCGCCTGCGCGGCCTGGATGGTGAAGGGCCGGCCCTGATCGTCGAGGCCGCGATATTCGGCCGACTGCATCTTCATCCGCTCGCGCGCCTGGTCGACCTTGTTCTTGTCGAGCAGGAAGCTGATCTCCTTCTCCTTGGAGAGAGGCGACAGCAGGAGATAGGCGAGCAGCAGTCCGACCCCGGCGGGAAGAACGATCTTGAGGAAGCGCATCAGCCAGTCGTGGGGGCCTCCGGGCCGCGCCCAGCCGCGCTTCGCCGCCCAGCGGCCCTCGGTCGGTTCAGACATGGGCGAAGATGTCGACCTCGGCCCAGCCGGCGAGGTCGAGCAGGGCCCGGTGCGGCAGGAAGTCGAAGCAGGCCCGGGCCAGCGCCGTCCGCCCTTCGCGCTCGAGCCGCTCGTCGAGCTTCTCCTTCATCGCGTGGAGATAGCGCACGTCGGAGGCGGCATAATCCTTCTGGGCGTCGGACAGATCGGGAGCGCCCCAGTCGGAGGTCTGCTGCTGCTTGGAGATGTCGATCTGGAGGAGCTCCTTGATCAGCTCCTTGAGGCCGTGGCGGTCGGTATAGGTGCGGATCAGGCGCGAGGCGGTCTTGGTGCAATAGACGGGCCCCGCCATCACCCCGAGATAGGCCTGCATGATGGCGAGGTCGAAGCGGGCGAAATGGTAGAGCTTGAGCCGCCCGGGATCGGCGAGCACGGCCTTGAGGTTGGGCGCGGCATAATCGCTGCCCGGATTGAACCGGACGAGATGCTCGTCGCCGCCTCCGTCGGAGATCTGGACGAGACAGAGGCGGTCGCGGCCCGGAAGGAGCCCCATCGCCTCGGTGTCGACGGCGACGGCGCCGGGGGCGAGGACGCCCTCGGGCAGGTCCTCTTCGTGGAAATGGACGGTCATGGCCATCGCATAGGCGCAAGCGGCTTGGCGCTCAATCTCCCGGCGCCCTGCCTCCGTCATTGCGAGCGAAGCGAAGCAATCCAGTACGGCTTCCGAGGCCCGCTGGATTGCCGCGTCGCTTCGCTCCTCGCAATGGCGACTACTCCCGCTTCTTGCTGCGCCGCCTGGCGATGATGTTGAGCGATTCGACTCCGGCCGAGAAGGCCATGGCCGCGTAGATATAGCCCTTGGGGACATGGACCCCGAAGCCGTCGGCGATGAGGACGGCGCCGATCATCAGCAGGAAGCCCAGGGCGAGCATCACCACGGTCGGGTTGCGGTTGATGAAGTTGGCGAGCGGATCGGCGGCGAACAGCATCACCGCGACGGCGACGACGACGGCGACGACCATGATCGGCAGATGGTCGGTCATCCCGACCGCGGTCAGGATCGAATCGACCGAGAAGACGATGTCGAGGAGGATGATCTGGACGATCGCCGCGCCGGCGCCGAGCATCGCGTGCGAGGTCGTGTCGAAGACGTCGTCCTCGTCGCCGGGCTGGACGTTGTGGTGGATCTCCTTGGTCGCCTTCCACAGCAGGAAGAGGCCGCCGGCGATGAGGATGAGGTCGCGCCACGAGAAAGCGGTCTCGAACGAAGGCGTGCCGTGGGCGTCGAGCGGGCCCGCGATGCCGAGATCGAAGACCGGGGCCTTGAGCCCGACCAGCCAGGCGATGGTCGAGAGGAGGGCGAGGCGCATGACGAGGGCGAGGCCGATGCCGAGGCGGCGGACGCGCTGGCGCTGCGCCTCGGGCAGCTTGTTCGACAGGATCGAGATGAAGATGAGATTGTCGATGCCGAGCACGATCTCCATCACCAGCAGGGTGACGAGCGCGGCCCAGGCCGCGGGATCGGTGAGCAGGGTGGCGATGGACTCCATGGCGGGGGCCCATGCCCGAACGGAACGGCCAGGACCAGCCTCCCCGTCGACCCAGCGAAGGCGGGGGCCCCGGCGGGGGAAAAGCGCTGAGCCTTTCACCCCCTGGGATCCCGGCCTTCGCTGGGATGACGGCTCATTCGACACGACGCACCGGGCTTGATCCCTGGGCCCGGCCCCGCCACAGGGGCATCCATGCCGTCCGGTCTCGCCGCCCTCCTCGACGACGTCGCCGCCATCGCCAAGCTCGCCGCCGCCTCGATCGACGACGTCGGCGCCGCCGCCGGCCGCGCCGGGGCCAAGGCGGCGGGGGTGGTGATCGACGACACCGCGGTCACCCCGCGCTACGTCACCGGCTTCACACCCGATCGCGAGCTTCCGATCATCGCCCGAATCGCGAAGGGCTCGCTGAGGAACAAGCTGCTCATCCTGCTGCCGGCCGCGCTGGCGCTGAGCGCGCTCCTCCCCTGGGCGATCACGCCGCTGCTGATGCTGGGCGCCGCCTATCTGTGCTTCGAAGGCGCCGAGAAGGTGTGGGAGGAGCTTGCCGGGCCGGAGCAAACGCTGGCCGAGGATTGCGCCGAGCTGGGCAGCGCCGATCATGAGCGCGAGATGGTCTCGGGCGCGGTCCGGACCGACTTCATCCTCTCGGCCGAGATCATGGCGATCGCCCTCGCCGAAGTGTCCGGCGAGCCGTTCTGGACTCGGGCGATGATCCTCGCCCTGGTCGCGGTCGCGATCACCGTCGGGGTCTACGGTCTGGTCGGGCTGATCGTGAAGATGGACGACATCGGCCTTCACCTGGCCGAGCGGCGCAACCGCGGAACCCGGGCGCTCGGCCGGGCCCTCGTCCACGCCATGCCCAGGGTGATGGCGGCGCTCTCGATGATCGGAATCGCCGCGATGATCTGGGTCGGCGGCGGAATCATCGTCCACGGGCTGGAAGTCTTCGGAGTCGCCGCTCCCGCGCACCTCATCCACGAGGCCGGCGAGGCGGCCGCCCATGCCCTGCCCGCGCTCGGCGCAGCCGCCGCCTGGGCGGTCGGAGCGCTGGGCTCGGGACTGGTCGGGCTGGCTATCGGAGCGGTCATCGTCGCCGTCCACCACAAGCTCGCCCGCAAGCACTGACGCCCTCTCGCGCCCGTACGGAAAAGCGACTCGCGGGGGCCAGGCTTTTGAGTTATAGGGGCAGGCAGTGCGCCATACAGGGGGCGTACGAAGACCGTGGCGCGACAGCCCCGCGCGGTGGTTTGCACGTGAAGGCAAGGGGCGCGGAAAGTAACGACGGGCATGGGTTTCGACAGAGGGCGCCGCGGCGAGCGCGGCGGGCGCGGCAGAGACAAGCGCGAAGGTTTCGGCGACGAGAGTTTCGGGGGATTTGAGGATCGCGGCGGCTTCGGCGCCGGTCCGGGCGGCGGCGGCGGCGGGTATCGCGGCGGCGGCGATCGCTTCGGCGGCGGCGGTGGTGGCGGCGGCTACGGCGGCGGCGGCGGCGGTGTCCGCGGCGGCGGCGGTGGCGGCTTCGGCGGCGGCGGCGGCGGCGGCGGTTTCCGCGGCGGCGGCGGCGGCGGCGGCGGAATGCCGCCGCAGGTCGTCGGCGAGGGCAAGGGCGTCGTCAAATTCTTCAACGCCCAAAAGGGCTTCGGCTTCATCGTCCGTGACGACGGCGGCGAGGATGTGTTCGTTCACATCTCGGCGGTCGAGCAGGCGGGCCTCACCGGCCTCGCCGACGGCCAGCCGCTCGGCTTCACGCTCGTCGACCGCGGCGGCCGGGTGTCGGCGACCGACCTCAAGATCGAGGGCGAGCCGATGCCGGTGCAGGAGCGGGCCCCGCGCGAGGACCGCGGCGGCTATGGCGACCGCCCGGGCGGCGGCGGCGGCGGGCCCCAGCGCCAGCTGACCGGCGAGAAGGCCCAGGGCACGGTCAAGTTCTTCAACGCGATGAAGGGCTTCGGCTTCATCAGCCGCGACGACGGACAGCCGGACGCCTTCGTCCACATCTCGGCCGTCGAGCGGGCCGGCCTGGTCAGCCTCAACGAGGGCGACCGGGTCGAGTTCGAGCTCGAGATCGACCGCCGCGGCAAGACCGCCGCGGTCAACCTGCAGCCGATCCAGTAAGCGCATCTCCCCTCTCCCTTTAGGGGAGAGGGGTCAGGGGTGAGGGAATGATGTAGGTGACAGTCACCTACGTTGGGCCCTCACCTCGCCGGCGCTGCGCGCCGGCTTTCCTCTCCCCGACAGGGAGAGGAGGATTTAGGCCGCGCCCGCGAACCGCCAGCGCAGCGTCTCCCCGGCATGGAAAGGCACCACCCGGGTATCGGCCGCCCGAAGCGACTCGGGCACGGTCACCTCGGCCCGCTCCAGCACGATCTGGTCCTCGTTGAGCGGCAGCCCGTAGAAGCGCGGCCCGTTTTCCGAAGCGAAGGCCTCGAGCCGGTCGAGCGCGCCTTCCTCCTCGAACACTGTCGCATAGCTTTCCAGCGCGAAGGGCGCGTTGAAGATGCCGGCGCAGCCGCAGCCGGATTCCTTGCGATCCACCGAATGCGGCGCGCTGTCGGTGCCCAGGAAGAATTTGGCCGAGCCCGAAGTCGCGGCCCTTCGGACGGCGAGCCGGTGCGCCTCGCGCTTGGCGACGGGAAGACAATAAGCGTGCGGCCTGAGGCCGCCGGCGAACAGGGCGTTGCGGTTTATGATCAGATGCTGCGGCGTGATCGTCGCCGCGAGACTGGCGCCGCCGGCCAGCACGAAATCCACGGCCTCCGAGGTGGTGATATGCTCGAACACCATCTTCAGCCCGGGGAAATCGCGGGCGAGGATCGAGAAGATGCGGTCGATGAACACCCGTTCGCGGTCGAACACATCCACATCGGCATCGGTGACCTCGCCGTGGATCAGCAGCGGCATTCCCGCGCTCTGCATCGCCTCCAGCACCGGATAGATGTTCGCGATGTCGGTCACGCCGTGGGCGCTGTTGGTGGTCGCGTGCGCCGGATAGAGCTTGGCGGCGGCCCAGGCGCCGCGCTCGAACCCGCCGGTCAGCTCGGCGGGATCGGAATCGTCGGTGAGGTAGCAGGTCATCAGCGGCGTCAGGCCGGGCGCCGCGGCGAGGATCCGCTCGCGATACGCCTCCGCCATCGCGGCGGTCGTGACCGGAATCTGGAGGTTCGGCATGACGATCGCCCGGCCGAACTGGCGGGCGGTGTACGGCGCCACCGATTCGAGCATGGCGCCGTCGCGAAGATGGACGTGCCAATCGTCGGGGCGGCGCAGGATCAGGCGGGTCGGGTCGGTCATGTCGCCTTGGGTTTCGGTCCGTGCGTCCCTATCAAGGGGGGATGGCGGCGACCACCCTCATCCACCGAGCCCTCCTCCGGCTTTCCGGCGAGGACGTGCGCGGCTTCCTGCAGGGCCTGGTGACGAACGACGTCGCCCTGCTCGCTCCGGAGCGGCCGCTCTGGGCGGGGCTGCTGACTCCGCAGGGCAAGGTCTTGTTCGACTTCATCCTGTGGGCGGATGGCGACGATGTCCTGATCGACTGCGAGGCCGAGGCGGCCGGTGATCTGGCGAAACGACTGGCGCTCTATCGGCTCAGGCGGAAGATCGCGATCGACCCCGTCGAAGGGCTGGCGGTCCATTGGCAGCTCTGCTCCCCGGCGCAGGCCGGGGTCCGGACGGTCGGCGCGACTGGGTCCCGGCCTTCGCCGGGAAGCACGGTGGATCCCCGCCTTACCGATCTCGGCCGTCGCTGGCTGGCTCCCCCCGGCGAAGCCGCGCAAGGCTGGCTCGAGCACCGGCTCGGGCTGGGCGTGGCCGAGGGTCGGGCGGAGCTGGGCTCGGACAAGACCCTCTGGCTCGAATGCAACGCCGCCGAGCTCAACGGGGTGAGCTTCACCAAGGGCTGCTACGTCGGCCAGGAGAATACGGCGCGGATGAACTACCGCTCGAAGGTCAACCGGCGGCTCGTCGTCGTCCCCGCCGACTCGCCCGGCGAGCGGACCCGGGCCCACTATCCGGAGTTGGGCCTCGCCGTGGAGCATCGGCGGGTCGACGATCTCGGCGGCGCTATCGTCCCGCCCTGGCTCGCGGCTGCGTTGCGCCCGTAACCCAGCGGACCTTGGGATCGTCCATGGCGAGAACGTCGTTGAGCTCGCGGACGTTGCGATAGCCGTAGCCGTAGAGGTGGGTGAAGGTGGAGAGGTTGAGGGCGAGCCGTCCGCTCTTCAGCATCACCGGCGGGCGGTCGTCGCGGAAATTGTTGTTGCAGTAGATCAGGATCGGCCGGCCGGCCCGGCCGATCACCTCGGCGAGCCGCTCGTCGCTGAACTCGGGCAGCGGCAAGTTGACGGCCCCTTCGATATGGCCGGCGGCGAACTGCTCGGCGGAGCGCGCGTCGAGGATCAGCGCGTCCGGCTCCGCAGCGGCGGCGGCGAAGGCCGCCCAGTCGACCAGCCGAGCCCGCCGGTAGGGCTGGACCTCCTCGATCAGCGAGCGGTAGCCGGGATAGTCGATCTGCGGGTTGAGCGGCGGGGCCGGAGCGGCGGCGGCCAGGGCCAGGAAGGCGAAGACGGGGTGGAGCATGGCGGGGACTCCCCTGCGGGACGGGAGCCTCGTCGATACGGCGGCGAAACTGTCGGCCTGCTGAATGGATGCCGCGGAGAGTTCAGCCGAGCTGGGCGAAGGCGCGCACGGGAAAGGTCCCCATGCCGGCGACCTTGGGCGGCGCGGCGGTGAAGCGGAAGCCGCTCGGCGGAAGCTCCCCGAGCCTCGTCATATGCTCGCAGATCAGGACGCCGGCGCCGAGCAGGACGGTGTGGACCGGGCGGCGGCGGGCGCGCGTGTCGTCGATATTGTAGCTGTCGATCCCGATCAGGGCGGCGCCTCGCTCGGCCAGCAGCCGGGCGGCCTCTTCCGCTAGAAAGGGGTGGTTCGATTGATAAGCGTCGGTTCGCCAGTGCCGGTCCCAGCCGGTGTGGATCAGCACCGCCTTGCCGGCGACGTCGAGCCGTTCGAACCCGTCCGCTCCGACTTCCATCCCCTCGGCCCGGACGCACAGGCCGTCGAGCGCGGCGAGCCGGTCGAGCGCGACCTCGGCGAGATCGTCGCCCTCGGCGTAGCGGTGGAAGGGCGTGTCGAGATAGGTGCCGGTATTGGCGACCATGTCGATCCGGCCGATCTGGAAGGTCGAGCCGTCGTCGTAACTGCCGGCCGTGTCCTCGCGCCTCCAGAAGTCGCAGATGTGCGGCGCCGGCAGGCCCTTGTAGGTGACCATGCCGTCCTCGATGCGGTGGCTGAGGTCGACGAGCATCGCCAACCGAAGCCATATCCGCGGCTCCCTGTCCAGCGGGATGGAACCCGCGCACGGCTAGTGTGTTGCTCTGCTCATACAGCGCTGAGGCGATATGCTCCTTCTGACCGCAACGCTCGCCGCGGCCGTCGCCGCCCCGCCCCGGCTGCACGACTGCAGCGCCCCGGAGATCGGCCGCGCCGAATGCGGAATCGTCGAGGTGCCCGAAGGCGACGGGTCGCGGCGGCTCGTCAGGCTCGACCTGCTGGTGCTCCGAGCCATCGGCCCGGAGCGGGCGGCCGACCCCGTCTTCGTGCTCCAGGGCGGGCCGGGCCAGGCGGCGACCCCGCAGTCGGACTTCTACGCCCGCGCCTTCGCGCCGCTGCGGACAAAGCGCGACATCTATCTGATCGACATGCGGGGCACTGGGCGCTCCGATTCGCTCCACTGTGCGGCGGGCGAGGCGCCTCGGGATTTCCTCCCGATCGCCGCCGTCCGCGCCTGCCGCGCCGCCCTGGAGCCACGGGTGCGGCTGTCGGCCTACACCACTCGGCGGATCGTCGCCGACCTCGAGTCGATTCGTCGACGCTTCGGCCTGGGGCCGGTCAATCTCTACGGCACCTCCTACGGCACCCGGGTCGCGCTCGAATATATGCGGCTTCGCCCCCGTTCGGTGAGGACCGCGACTCTGAGCGGGGTCGTCTCCGCCGACAATGACGCTCCCGCCAGCTACGGCCCCTTCGCCCAGCGCGCGTCCGAGCGCTACGCGGCGCTGTGCCGGGAGCAGCCCGACTGCGCCCGCGCCTATCCGGACCCGGCGGGGGACCTGGCGAAAGCGCAGGCGCGCGCGCCGGCGGCGGGCCTGGACCCCGGCCTGTTCGGGGAGCTGGTCCGGATGGAGCTCTACACGCCGGCGACGGCGGGCCGGCTGTTCGGCGCGCTGGCCGAGGCGGCGCGCGGCGATTTCGGATTCTGGAAGGACCGCGCCGACCGGCTCGGCCGCTTCTGGTCGCGCGAGGGCGTCAGCCTGGGCATGTTCCTCTCCGTGACCTGCGCCGACTTCATGAGTCCGGGCGCGGCCAAGGCGGCGGAGCGGCTCGGGGCCGGCACCTTCGCGGGGGCCTACCGGGCCCGGCAGCAGAGCGCCGCCTGCGCCGAATGGCCGGTGCCGAGGACCGCATCCGGTTTCCACCGCCCGGTGCGGGCGGACGTGCCCGTCCTCCTGATCTCCGGCGAGCTCGACCCGGTCACTCCTCCGGACTGGTCGGCGAAAGCGGCGCGCACCCTGAAGCGCGGCCGGCGGGTGATCATCCGCCACAACGGCCACGCGCTCGGGGCCGCCGCGGCCTGCGTCGCCGGGATGATGACCGCGATGGTGGAAGCGGGACGCGCCGACCGGATCGATACGGGCTGCGCGGACGACCTGCCGCCGCCGAAGTTCAGCCTCGGCCCTGTGTCCGGCGGCTAGGGCCGCTCCGCGTCGAGCAGCGCCTTGCAATAGGCGCGGTGGGCGGCGAAGGCCCTGGGCTTCCTCTCCTTGAGGCGCCTGTAGAAAGGCTCGGCGGCGACGAGGTCGCCGCTGTCGACCTGTTCCCTGGTCCGCCCCGCCTTGCGGCCGACGTCGGCGAGAATCATTCCCCAGGTCATCAGCTCGCCGAACCCGTCGCCCTCCGTATTCCTGCCGGCGGCGAGCCGGGCCGAGACCGCGCAGGCGACCGCCTGCGGGTAGAAGACCTGCGGCGGCGGCTCATAGCCCGGCTTCGCCGGAGCCAGGGCCGCCAGCAGCCATGCGATCATCGCCTCCTCCCTTCCCGCTCAGGCCGCCAGCTTCCTCAGCACGTAGTGGAGGATTCCGCCGGCCCGGAAATATTCGAGCTCGTTGAGCGTGTCGATCCGAACCCGCGCGGTGAAGGCGAAGGCCGAGCCGTCCGCCCGGGTCACTCGGACCTCGATCTCCTGGCGCGGCTGCAGGTTCGCGATTCCGGTGATGGTGAAGGTCTCGGTGCCCTCGAAGATCGGCACGTCGCCGACGAACTGCAGGGGCACGACTCCCATCCCGACGAGGTTGGAGCGGTGGATGCGCTCGTAGGTTTCGGCGATGACGGCGCGGACCCCGAGCAGGTTGGTGCCCTTGGCGGCCCAGTCGCGCGACGAGCCGGTGCCATATTCCTTGCCGGCGATCACGACGAGCGGGGTTCCGGCCTCCTTGTAGCGCATCGCGGCGTCGTAGATGGGCAGGATCTCGCCGGTCGGGATGTGGCGGGTGAGCCCGCCTTCGGTGCCTGGAATCATTCGGTTCTTGATCCGAATGTTGGCAAAGGTGCCGCGCATCATCACCTCGTGATTGCCGCGGCGGGCGCCGTAGGAGTTGAAGTCGCCCCGGGCGACCTGGCGCCCGGCGAGATAGGTGCCGGCGGGCGAATCGACCTTGATCGCCCCCGCCGGCGAGATGTGGTCGGTGGTGATCGAATCGCCGAAAATCGCCAGGGGCCGCGCGTCCGCGATGTCGGACGGCGGGATCGCCGTCATCGTCATGCCCTCGAAATAGGGCGGGTTCTGGATGTAGGTCGAGCCCGCCGACCAGGCGTAGGTCTCGCCCCCGGCGACGGGGATCGAGCGCCACTTGTCGTCGCCCTTGTAGACGTCGGCGTAGCGGGCCCGGAACATGTCGCCATGGACGTGGGCGTCGATCAGCCGGCGGACCTCGTCGTTGGACGGCCAGACGTCCTTCAAGAAGACCGGCTGCCCGTCCGAGCCAAGCCCAAGCGGCTCCTCGATCATGTCGCCCGCGACCGTGCCCTTGAGCGCATAGGCGACGACGAGCGGCGGCGAGGCGAGATAATTGGCGCGCACGTCCGGGCTGACCCGGCCCTCGAAATTGCGGTTGCCCGAGAGGACCGAGGCGGCGACGAGGTCGTGCCTGGCGATCGCCGCGGAGATGGCCTCGGGCAGAGGCCCGGAATTGCCGATGCAGGTGGTGCAGCCGTAGCCGACCAGGTCGAAGCCGATCGCGTTCAGGTCCTCGGAGAGGCCGGCGCGGTCGAGATAGTCGGTGACGACCTGGCTGCCCGGCGCCAGCGAGGTCTTCACCCAGGGCTTGGAATCGAGCCCGCGCTCGCGCGCCTTGCGGGCGACGAGGCCGGCGGCGATCAGCACGGCCGGGTTCGAGGTGTTGGTGCACGAGGTGATGGCGGCGATGACGACGTCGCCATGGCCGATGTCGGGCACGTCCGGATCGCCCGCGACCGGGTGGCGCTGCTCGAGCTCGCCGAGGCCGTGGCCATATTCCCTGGTGAAATTGGCGATGAACTCCTCGTCCACCCGCGACAGCACGACCTTGTCCTGAGGCCTTTTGGGGCCGGCGAGCGAGGGCTCGACGCTGTCCATGTCGAGCTCGAGCGTGTCGGTGAAGAGCGGCTCGTGATAGGCGCCGGGCTCGAGCCAAAGGCCCTGCGCCCTGGCATAGGCCTCGGTGAGGGCGATCTGCTCCTCCGAGCGGCCGGTGAGGCGCATATAGTCGAGGGTCTTGCCGTCGACCGGGAAGAAGCCGCAGGTGGCGCCATATTCGGGCGCCATGTTGGCGATCGTCGCCCGGTCGGCGACCGACAAAGCCGAGACGCCCTCGCCGTAGAATTCGACGAATCGGCCGACCACGCCTCGGGCTCGCAGCATCTGGGTGACGGTGAGGACGAGGTCGGTGGCGGTGATCCCTTCCTGCAGCGACCCGGTGAGGTGGAAGCCGACCACCTCGGGGATCAGCATCGAGACCGGCTGGCCGAGCATCGCCGCCTCGGCCTCGATCCCGCCGACTCCCCAGCCGAGGACTCCGAGGCCGTTGACCATGGTGGTGTGGCTGTCGGTTCCCACGAGGGTGTCGGGATAGGCGACGAGCTCGCCGGACGGATCGGCCGACGACCAGATCCCGCGGGCGATATATTCGAGATTGACCTGGTGGCATATGCCGGTGCCGGGCGGCACCACCTCGAAATTGTCGAACGCCTTCGAGCCCCATTTCAGGAACTCGTAGCGCTCCATGTTGCGGTGATATTCGAGGGCGACGTTCTCGGCGAAGCTCTGCGGCGTCCCGAACGCGTCGACCATGACGCTGTGATCGATGACGAGGTGGACCGGCACCTGCGGGTTGATCCGCGTGGGGTTGCCGTCGAGCCGCGCCATGGCGTCGCGCATCGCGGCGAGGTCGACGACCGCCGGCACGCCGGTGAAGTCCTGCATCAGCACCCGGGCCGGGCGGTACTGGATCTCCTTGGTCGACGAGCGCTCCTTCTGCCAGTCGACCAGCGCCTGGATGTCGGCCCGGGTGACGGTCTTGCCGTCCTCGAAGCGGAGGAGGTTCTCGAGCAGGACCTTCATGCTGAAGGGGAGGCGCGAGACGTCGCCGAGGGCGGCGGCGGCTTTCTCGAGGGAGTAGTAGGCGTAGGTCTTGCCGGCGGCGGTGAGGGTGGAGCGGGTGTTGAGGCTGTTGTTGCCGACGGCGGTCATGAGCTGCCTTTCCGGGTCCGCGCTGGCGGAATTTTTCACTGGGATTTCGCAATCTGCGAAATGTTGTGGGCGCTCTAGCAACGTGGGGCCATCGGGGAAAGTCTGGAGCACGCTCGCGGAAAAACGATGGGCGGCGATCAAATTATGCCCTAAAAGCGTTTGGCGGAATCTCCGATCCGGGGGCAGGGAATGGGTGACCTTGGCGATCCGACGAAGGTACCGGCGCTGCTCGCGCTGCTGGCTCCGGGCTTCATCATCCTCTGGTTCCGGATGCGACTGGTCGAAGGCAGCACTCCCGACTTCAAACGGGAGCTCTTCTATTTCGCCCTCGCATCGGCGGCTTATTATGGCGCGGTAGCGCCTTTGTTCAGCATCGAGAGCGGCGTGGCGCTCCCCCTGTGGCTATGGAGCATCCTCTTCTACTTCGCGACGCCCGCCGTCCTCGGTATCCTGGTGGGATGGGTCACTCAGCATGACCTAGAATATTCCTGGGCGGAGACTCTGGGGATGCACTTCGCCCACCGCATTCCGACCGCGTGGGATTTCCGGTTCAGCCGGCTTGCCGAGGGAGCTTTCATCCTCGTCACGCTGAAGGATGGCACCACCATCGCCGGACGATGGGCCGAGACGTCGTTCGCGTCGTCCGCCAAGGACGGAAGAGACGTCTATGTGGCGGAGGTTTGGGATATTCCGGACAGTGGTGCCTGGGTGCCCCTCGATCCGCCGCGCGGAATGCTTCTCTGCGGAGGCGACGTCCGCTATATCGAGATCTTCGGAGGCTGATATGAACGATCCCAAGAAAATCCATGTAAAGGAGGGTTGGGCTCCGCTTCAGAAGGGCTACACGCCGAAAAAGGTCCAAGGCGGCTATGTTCCGACAAAGGCCACCACCGGCGCCAATCCGCCGACGGGCGGTAGCGGTGCCAAGCCCCCGAAGAAGTAAGCCGGGCGGCAAGGGGCGCCACCTGAGGGCTCGAGCCGAGTCGGGCGCAGCGGGCAGGCAGGCCGCCCCCGGTGAAGTCACATTGCGATGGGATAATCGGCCGGAACCGGTCTATAGCCGCTAGGAAGAGGAGCCGGCCGGTGAACGATCTCGCCAAAGTCACTGCCGACGGCCGAACGGTGGTCGTCGACCTCGCCGAAGCCCTGGACCCGTCCCAGCTCGATCTGCGGGTCATCCGCGAGGGGCGCAGGATCGTCCTGGAGCCGGTGGCCGCGGGCGACGACGAACGCCGCATCCCGCCGGGAAGCTACACGATGGAGACCCTGCCGCCGTGATAGCGGTCACGGAAGATCACTTTGCATGTTGATAATGCCGAGTGGCCACTTTTCGTTGGCTCAGTTCGCCCCCATCTAGGGAAAACCGAACTCGATTAAACGATGAAGCGACTAAGGGGCCCTTTCGTCGGGAACATAGGATGAACATTCAGGCTTGCCAAACTGAAATATCTCAGGCTCAATCAGCGAGGATGGCGGAAAAGTCCAAACCGAGTCGCGGGGAGGCGAATGCGGTGTTCAAACATTGGAACCGACCCACCTTAGCTCGCTTGCTAGCGCTAGGCCTAGGGCCCCATGAGGTGATTAATAAGGCCCGCTTGTCAGATCGTGGCGCTGAAGCGGAAACGCTGGATCCAGACACGCCCGTCAACGGGGTCGCGAGGCGACGGTGACCATCAACCGGCGCGGAAAGCGGCGGAGTAGCGGCTTCACAGAATTTTCTCGCCCCATTCGGGCGGGGTCCAGATGTCCAATGCCAGGTACCGCACCAGCGCTTCCTTCGCGTTAGTAACCTGCATTGTGGGATTTGTTTTTTCAAGGCGCTGAAGCTTTGCAAGGTAGTCTCCAGCTACAGCACGCGCCTCCTTCTTGCGGCCGTGCTTGATTAACACCCCGGTATGGCGCGATGCCAAAGTTACGATCGGATAATGATCAGACTTGTGCGCTGGGTTGGCATCCATTTCGCGGAGCGTCTGAACCGCTTGACCAACAGCGTCTTGAGCAATCTTATCGTACGAATCGTTGTAGTACGCCAGTCTAAGTTGCAAACTGGCCAGCGCGTGGTGGGCAAATTGGTTTCCGGGGAATGCCTGAATTGACTTCTGAAGCTTATCGATAGCCTCCTCCATTGCGCCGATCTCGGCTACGAACAGACCGTATTGTAGCCAAAAGTGACCGTCCAATTGGAAAGGCACTTCGAATTCAGAATAAACTTCGCGTCCTCTGCTGCTATCGCCGTAGTTATTCGCTTGTTCATATACGAAATCATGATTAAACAGAAACCGGAACAAGGCGCCATCTTGACGCGAGACGTGTCGCATTATCGGCATTCCGTATTTTAGGTATGCTTTCAAGACACCGGTAATCGTGTCTCGAAGTTCACCAAAGTCTTCCAACGAGGCAAGGATTGGGCGAACGTACATGTCGTGCCGAACGAAGAGTCGGCGTCCGCCACTTTCGTAAATAATTCCGTCCAGAGCCTGTAGGGCTTCGACAACGGCATCAGGCGAGCTGTCAGCCGCAAAGGTCTCAAACAAAAAGTCTCGCCTAATGCCGACCCGCGCAAGGGTAGCTACGCCAATGGCGAGGAGCGCCCTTCGGGCCAAGTCATTGGTAATACTAGCGTACTCGTCAAGGATAATCTCATCAAAGGCGCGAGAGTCCGTGGCCTCTCTAAGGGCCACCAGTAGCTGATTTTTAGACTCGGATAACTTTTTTATCTTGTCGCGTTCGTCCAGCTGCATGAAGCGAGGAGCCGGAACGTAATAGCCAAGTCGCGAAATAAGTGGGCGATAGTCGGCTTGAGAAAATCTTTTGAAGTCGAACGTTGCGCTTCTCTTGCCGAAGATTCTCTCTAAGTGCGAGCCCCATTCACTGCTCCTCGCAGTTGAAACAAGGGTTATGCGCGACGCTTGGGCCTGTTCAATAAAGTCCGCGAGAGCACCACCAAATACATATAGCACTGGCAAGAAAAGCACTTTGGGTTTATCGTTTATCTTCTTAAGCACCGAAAAGACGTCTTGGTACCGCTCAGCGTCTGCGGAGAGCTCATAACACTCCAGGTCGTCGTCCTGGCTCAGCTCCAGCAACACCTGCATTGTGGCGGTAGTCTTTCCGCTTCCAGCCGGTCCCAACGTAACAAACAAGCCGGCGTTTTGCTGAATAGCGGCTTTCATTGAATCTCTAAGGCCAGCGTACGAGGAGAGGCGAACTGGTATCTCAGAAGCTGCAAGGCGCCAATCGGGCGGGAACCCTGTTAGGAATCTGCGTCCTAGAACGGCGCGCTGTCCTGCGGTCAAATTATGAAAGGCTTGGGAAGCAGTCCGAAGAGATATAGGAGTTATGAATTGCGCCGCCGCCAACTCCTTCTTATTAACTCTGGCAAGGCTCTCTTCCGCAATTCTATTGACTCTTGCGATTACCTGTTGCGGAGACCAATGATCACCCAAGCGAGAATGCAGAAATTCAACGAACTGCCCCGCCGTTGCTTTGACGTGAAATATCTTTCGAGACTCAAGTGACGCCCTCCTAATTTCACTTATATCGTCTGGGGTTACTAGGAACGCTATGCCGCTTTCGGTCCCGCGAAGAATTGCGGCTCGCTCTAGCTCCGCCGCGAGGATCGGCTCATTTAATGCGCTCCCGATGAATATCGGGCAAAACGATCTGTAGTCGTCAACGGCTTGCGCGTACCATGCGTGTCCACCGGCCTGCAAAGCCGCAGCGTAATCCTTGTCGGAAAAGATAAATCCGTCCTCGGGGCTGTTTGCTCTACCATGCAAATATACGATTTGAA
This sequence comes from Allosphingosinicella sp., assembly GCA_036386295.1. Classification (GTDB taxonomy): domain Bacteria; phylum Pseudomonadota; class Alphaproteobacteria; order Sphingomonadales; family Sphingomonadaceae; genus Allosphingosinicella. The sequence goes on along the minus strand of DASVVX010000143.1, from coordinate 13,158 downwards.
CCGCATCTATGTTTGGATGATCATCAACTCTATCTACCATCCCGTTTTTAAAGAACGCCTGCTGAATGCCTCCACGGGAGGATTTAACCAAGGCATCGTCTATATTCCAGGTATAGATTCGTCGCCATGAGTACCTCAGAAGTCTACCCAGATCCCGAGAAGGTCGCGTGTTAACAAATTCAGCTCGCAACTCTCGGCGGAAAGGCTCTACCCCCATCTTGTGAACAAAAGCGTTCACAACGTCCGTCAGGGCTTCCCCAGTATACTCATATCCTAAGAGTTGAGTGAGATAGGCAGCTAGAGCCCTGCCGTCCTTTAGAATTTCTCCCTCGGCATTCTCAGAGCCATGGTTTGCGCCAGCGCCAAGAACGAGGATAACGTCTCCACGTCTTACCCTTTCGAGTGCGAACTCCTCATATTCCCCGAAAATGCCCACCGCAGGATAGTCCTTTCTTTCCGCTGTACGATACCAAACCCGTACCCCGGGGCAAGGGCAAGGCTACGAAATAACGAAGGCGCTCGCCCGGCTACGATTGGCTTTCCTTTAAGAAACGGGCTCAGGCGCGGAACTGAACAGCGTTGTGGGTCGCATTATTCAAGGCAACCGAGTTGAGGAGGCTCGACGGCGGCAGGGCGGGCCTGACGTTCTCGAGCCCACCCGCGAGCTGCCCGCTAGACAGCCTACGCGTTCGAAGGGCTCTTTGCCTCGCGGGATAGCCTGGCCCCGCTACACTGCGGCATTCCCTTCCCTGTTGAGGTTGCTTTCGCAGCGCTTCGCTGCTCGTGTTTGGCGTCGAGATCCGAAGTAGGCTTACTCGCCATTCTCTGACGCCGGGGCTGCCGCCTGCTCGACGCCGGCCTCAGCTCCCTGGCCGGCCAGCTCCCGGCTGACCTCGCCGGCTTCGTCCGCCGCGCCGGAATGACGGGCCGCTTCGGCTTCGGCGTGAGCCGCCGCGCTGGCGGCGCCGGGGGGCGGGGCGGCGGTTTCGGCGGCCTTGGCGGCCGTGGCGGCCTCGTCGGCGTGGCCGAAGGCCTTGCCGGCGAGCTTGGCGGCGGGGCCGCAGGCGGTGAGCGCCAGGGTCGCGGCGAGCAGGGCGGCTGTGGTGGCGGTGGCGGCGGTTTTCGTGTTCATTGCGGGTCCCCGGTCTTTCTCGAGCGGCAGGATAGCCACCAGCGCGCGGGAGGCAAAGGCTAGCGATCAAGGAAAGAAGGACGTCACGGGCGGCCGTGATGGGACCCCATGAAAGTAGTACTTTCATGGGAACCCCGTCGGACGGGCTCGGCTGGCGACCAGCCCCCCGCCGGCCTCGCTTGTGTTCCCTTTCTGTTCCTGTTATAATCCTAGCCAGGGTGATTCGCCCGGCCGGGAGTGGGGCTTCCGGCCCGGCCGTGGGAGAGAGGCGATGGGCGGGAAGACACAGAATGAGGCGCCGCGGCGGTTTTCGGCGAGGGCGAAGCCGCCGCCGGACTGGGCGGCGTGGACCCGCGAGGCGCTGGCGGGGCTGCTCGCGGAGGGGATTCCGGTCGCGGAGGCCGAGGTCGAGGCTCGGCGGATGTGCGAGCGGATGAAGATCCGGCTCGCCTGGTTCCGGCAGAGGTTCGACGAGTTCGTCGAGATGCAGGAGCGGGCCGGCGAGGCGGTGGACCGCTATATGGACGAGCGGCCGGAGATCGACTGGGACGCCGAGGACGCGCCCGAAGTGCCGGAGCCGCCCGAGCAGGCGATCGCCCAGGCCATCCACGCCGAGGTGATGGCGGCGGCGAAGGAGGACCGCTGGCCGCGCCACCTCCATTTCCACGACGTCTGAAGGGAGGCTGATGATGGCGCATCGGGGATGGAAGCGCGACGGCTTCACGCCGGCGAAGAAGGCCAAAGCGATCGAGGCGCTCGGCACCTGCGGCAACGTCACCGACGCGGCGCGGGTGGCGGGGGTCTCCGACACGACCTTCTACCGGCACCTCAGGAAGGATTCCGACTTCGCCCGGCTGTGCGACCTCGCCCGGGCGAAGGCGGCCCAGCCGCTCGAGACCCTCGCCTGGCAGCGGGCGACGGAAGGGGCGCCCGAGACGGTCATCCGCGGCGGCGAGGTGGTGCAGATCAAGGTCAAGCCTTCCGACGCGATGATGCGGCTGCTCCTGCAGGCGTCCAACCCGAAGAAATACGGGCGGCTGTCGCGCGGCGGGGCGAGCCGGAGGCAGATCGAGAAGGCGCTGCGCAAGCGGATCGAGGCGGAGGTGCGGGTCGAGGTGGAAGAGAAGATGCGCGGGCCGCGGCGCGACGTGAGGACGGTCTTCGAGCAGATCACGGCCCGGCTGGAGCAGATCGAGGCCGAGCAGGCGGCGGAGGCGGAGGCGGCGCGGCGGGCGGCCGAGGGCGAGGGGCCGGCGGCGGCCTGACGCCCGGCGCTGCGCTCATTGCTCGAAGGCCTCGAGGATCGGGCAGGGGCCGGCTTCGCCCGCCGCGCAGGCGCGGCTGAGGCGGGTCAGGGCCGAGCGGGCCGATTCGAGCTCTGCGATCTTCGCCTCGAGCGCGGCGAGGCGCTCGGCGGCGAGGGCCCGGACCCGGGCTCGGTCCTCGCCCGAATCGAGGGCGAGAAGCTCGGCGATCGCCTCGAGGGTGAAGCCGGCCGCCTGGGCCCGGCGGATGAAGAGCAGCCGGCGCAGGTCGGCGGGGCCGTAGCGGCGCACCGCGCCGGCCCTGGGCGGCTCGGCGAGCAGGCCGCGGCGCTGGTAATAGCGGATCGTCTCGACCCCGACTCCGCCGGCCGCGGCGAGCCTTGCGATGGTCATGTCGGGCATGGCGGCTCCTTTCCGGCGAAGGGGGGCGCGGCTCGGCGCGCCCCCGGTTCGGCTCAGTTGCAGCCGCAGGCGCGGCAGGTGCACGGGTCGCAGCGGCAGCCGCCGCGGGCGGGGGCGCAGGGGCGGCGGGCTTCGGTCTTGTCGGTCATCGTCTTTCTCCTGTCCGGCCGGGCGGGATCGCCCGGCGCGAATCGCCTCTTAGCTGCCGTACCATGGTACGGAGTCAAGCGGCGTTTAAGGCAGGAATGTGTGAACTTAAGTAGAACATATGGAGTTGAAAGCGAGATTTCGATATGATCTAAGCCGACTCGACCGGGCGATTCGCCCGCGCGAGGCGGCGGCGGAGGAGCGAGCGTGGAGAGCCGGTTGACCGAGGCGGACTGGGTGGAGTTCCGCCGCCAGCGAATCGCCGACGACCTCGCGCTCGGCCTTCCTCCGGAAGCGGCGAAGGCGGCGGCCGAGCGGGCCGAGGCCCTGACCCGGGCGCGGCTCGCCTGGCTTCGCGGCCGCTTCGAGCGGCTGACCGTCCTGTGGACCTTCCTCGGCGATTTCTGGAACGACTTTTTCGACTCCCACCCGGAGATAGACGACGAGGATCCCGATCCGGAGCTGCTGCCCCCCGACCCGCCCGAGCAGGCCGAGCTCGAGGCGATCGAGGCCGAGATCGCGGCGGCGCGCGACCGCGACGTCTGGCCCCGCCACCTCTATTTCGCGGACCTCTAGGAGAACCCATCGAACTGGTACTTCGATGGGGCCCCGGGAGGACGGCCCTCGAAGGGCCAGGTCGACGGCAGCGGGCGGAACCGCTCAGGCGCGCGCCGCCCGGCGCAGAGGGGTGACGGCCCCGGCCTCGCGCAGCCGCTCGATCTCCTCCTCCTCGAGCTCCTCGATCCCGGCGAGCTCGTCGCGGGCGCGCTTGGAGGCGATGAGAAGCTCGTCGAGCTTGGCGTGGAGGGCGATGTCGCGGCGGTGCGCCTCCTTCTCGCGCTCGTGCTGGCGGTTGAGCACCATCTGGGTGAGGGTGATGGCGAGGATCGACAGCACCGCGGTCAGCCAGTCGACCGGCCAGGCGAAGGCGAACCAGGCGACGCAGACCAGCACCAGCCCGACCTGGGCGAAGGGATGGGCGGCGACGTCGGCGGCTTTTTCGGAAATCCAGCAGCCCAGCGCCTCGAGGCTGCTCCGATCGTTTGACATACGCTTACACTCCCCTCGTGGGGCGGAAAGCGGATTAACTCAGGTTAGTGATCCAGGTTCCCCCGCCGGGGCGGACGGTGGCAAAAGCGGGACGCGCTCAGGAGTAGATATAGACCCGGCGGGTCTTGGTCAGAGTCACCGGCTTGACGGAATAGAAGACGAAATCGAGCGGGACCGTGTAGCTGAGCCTGATCTGGACGTATTGGGCGCCGCCGTCCGTGCCGGTGCTGATCTGCGGGGTTCCGAGATATTTGGACTTGAGGCCGAAGCGCTTGCTCACCATCCGGGCCTTGATGACGTCGTCGCTGGGCCGCGGATAGACGCCGGCGGCGCGCGCGCCCTCGTCGACGGCCATGCTAAGGCCGGCCTTGGCCAGATAGAGGGTGCCGACCTGGGCCGTGCCGATCAGGAAGCCGAACAGCACGGGGCAGAGCAAGGCGAACTCGACGGCGCTGACTCCGCGGCGGTCGCGGATCAGGGAGCGGGCGCGGTTCATCACTGGACCCTCAGCTGGGTTTCGACGTTGAGCGGGACCTTGCCGTCGCTCCCCGCCTTGAAGAGATAGTGGCCGAAGGCGCCGTAGTTGAACGTCGGAGTCCAGCGGTGGGCGACCTTCACCCGGACGTAGCGCTGGATCTCCTGCGCGGTGCCATCGGCCCGGAAGCCGCATTCGGTCTTGAAGGTCGCGTTCTTGGTCGTGTCGCACATCGAATAGGGATCGACCGTGATGCTGGCGGCGGTGACGCTCGGAAGGGCGGTCGTGATCTCGGTCTTGATGAAGGTGTAATCGTCCTGGACCGGGAGGACGGCGACCTTCTCCATGGCGCGGTTGACCGCATTCTCGACGGCCATCTTGCGGGTATAGCCGTTGGCGAGGTCGACCATGCCGAGGAGCATGAAGGCGAGGATGGGAACGAGGAACGCCATCTCGATCACGCTCACGCCGCGCTCGTCCCGAAGGATGCCGCCGTGCCGCGGCGCCGCTTCGCGGATCATGCCACCAGCCTCACGAACGTCGCCGCGAAGTCGCCGGCCTTGCCGTCGGCCGGGCAGGTGTTGGCGACGTGGCTGTTGCCGCTGAAGGTCAGGCGCCGCCCGACCAGCTGCAGGCACTCCGTCTTCATCCCGGTCGTGCCGTTGAAGGTCATGTAGGCCTTGGGGAAGTAGAAGGCGCCTTCGTAGCTCGTGGCGCTGTTGCCGTTGATCTGGATCGTGTTGCCGATGGCCGCGCGCGGATCCTGGTACATGAGGACTCCGCCGTAGGTGCCGTCCTTCGGAGCGGTGAGGTTGAGCTGGGCGCCGCCGTTGATGCTGAGCCCGGCGATCGTGCTCGACACGGTCGGAGTCTTGCTGGTGAGGATGATGGTCACCCCGGTGCCCTTGATGACCGCCTGCGAGCCGGCGCTGAAGGCGCCGCCGGTCTGGGAGCCGTCGATATAATAGGTCCCGGGGGCGAGGTTGACCGCGCCCTTGATGTCCATGTCCCGGTAGCAGCCGGGCTGCTTGGTGGTCACCGGATCGTTGGGCTGGACCTTGATCTGCGCCGAGCAGTTCATGCCGCTGATGTCGGGCAGCGGCAGGCCGGCGAAGGGATCCTTCTGCTTGCCGGTGAACGGCATGAGCCTGGTGCCGCTGGCGTAGCCCGAGCAGGCCGGAACTCCGCCGACGGCGGCGACCGGGCTGGCGATGACGGTGGTGCTTCCGCCGCAGCTGACCGCCGCGGTGGCCCGCGAGTTGGTCGCCACCCCGCAGCCGAGATCCACCACGCTGCTTCCGGTGAAGGTGACGCCCGTCGCATTGCCCTCCTCGAGCGAGACCATGCAGAACCGTCCGTTGATCGCGACCGCGGCGGTCGCCTCGACCAGAATCACGGGCGTGCGATCGTTGAAGAAGGACATGAAGGGCGTCTTGCGAGTCGCCTTCAGGACGACCCGGACCGCCAGGGGATCGTTGAGATGGGACCCCGCCTTAGGCGCGTTCTCGATCGTCGTCGTCTGGACGACATGGTCCTTGTTGAGCGCGAGATCGCGCTTCACCGCCGCCGTCACGGGCTGATTCTGGACGATGGCGTAGGCGCCGGCCAGGGCGCCCGAGTCCGCGGTCCGCTGCAATTGCCGGCGGGCCAGCGTCAGGTTGACCGTGTCGACTCCGATCGCCACCGCGCCGAGCAGCAGCGGAAGCGCCGCCGCGCCGACCACGAGCACGTTCCCGCGCTCGTTCCTCTTGAGATTCCCAAGCCAGCTCAATGCCCTCATCGTCGCTCGTCCTCATCGGTGCAAAGTGCAGCTAGATGGATCGGCGATTAGGCCCGCAGGGTTAGGGGTTGATTGAGCGCAATGGTTACCGGAACGTTGGCTATGTTTCTTCCCCTCCCTGCACACAGGGAGGGGTTAGGGGTGGGTGGGTCTCCACCGGCAGTGGGTCTCCGGAGACGTACCCACCCCCGGCCCCTCCCTGCGTGCAGGGAGGGGGGATCGCTCAATGCCCCGCGCTCTTGCCCCAGACGGCCGTCAGCCTCGCGTCGCGGCCGCAGCGGTAGCGATAGTAGCGGTAGGGAACCGGGTTCTTCCTGTAATAATCCTGATGGTAGGTCTCGGCCGGATAGAAGGGGGGCGCCGGCAGGATGAGGGTGGCGACCGGCTTCCCGAGCAAGGCGGCGGCGCGGCCCTTGGTGGCCTCCGCCACCCGCCGCTCGGCGGCATTGGCGACGAAGATGGCGGTCCGGTACTGGCTTCCGCGGTCGCAGAACTGGCCCGCGCCGTCGAGCGGGTCGACGGTCCTGAAGAAGCGGGCGACCAGCGTCTGGTAGCTGACCCGGGCCGGATCGTAGACCACCTTGACCGACTCGATATGGCCGGTGCCGCCGGCCGAGACCTGCTCGTAGGTCGGATTGGCGATCCGCCCGCCGGCATAGCCCGACGTGGTCGAGACGACTCCGGGGATCTTGTCGAAATCGGCCTCGGTGCACCAGAAGCAGCCGCCGGCGAAGACCGCCGAGGCGAGCTTGCCCGACGGCGGCGCGGCGGCGGGCGAATCCGGCCGGACCAGAAGCAAGGCGGCGCCGAGGAGGACCAGCGCGACGAGGAGGATTCGTCTCATCGCCGCCTCAGGCCGGGCGGAACTTGAGGGCGAGGCCGTTCATGCACCAGCGCTGTCCGGTCGGCTTCGGGCCGTCGTCGAAGACGTGGCCGAGATGGCCGCCGCAGCGCCGGCAATGGACCTCGGTTCGGACCACGAACAGCGTCCGGTCGGGGCGGGTCCGGACCGCATTGGGGAGCGGCCGGGTGAAGCTCGGCCAGCCGGTGCCGCTGTCGAACTTGGCGGCCGAGCCGTAGACCGGCAGGTCGCAGCCGGCGCACAGGAAGGTGCCTCGGCGGTGCTCCTTGTCGAGCGGGCTCGAGCCGGCGCGCTCGGTATGGGCCTCGCGGAGCACGGCGTAGCGTTGCGGGCCGAGGATCCGGCGCCACTCCTCGGGCGATTTCATCACCTCGAAGCGCTCGGCCGCCTCGGCGGTGCCGCCGCCCTTGCCGAAGATCACGACGCCGGCGGCGGCGGCGACGGCGGCGGCCGCCGCCGAGCCGATGAAGCCGCGTCGGGAGAATGGGGTGTCGGACATGAAGAGCCTCCGTGGGGGGCTCTTAATATAGGAGCGGGCCGGACGTTCGCCACCGGCGCCCGTAATTCCTCCCCGCGATTTCGCGGGGAGGGGGACCAGCCGAAGGCTGGTGGAGGGGTTCTTTCAGACTTCGAAGAACCCCTCCACCGCGCTCCGCGCGGTCCCCCTCCCCGGCAAATGCCGGGGAGGAATTTCAGGATCAGAAGTCGACCGAGACCCGGCCGTAGAGGAAGCGGCCGTTGAAGCCGAAGGGCGAGAAGATCGAGTAGGGGATATATTCCTGGTTCGCCGGATAGACGCCGCCGATCGAGGCCGGGCGCGGCCCGAAGGGCGAGCGGGTCGGGTAGACGTCGAACAGGTTGTTCGCGCCGACCGCCAGCTCGAGGCCGCCCATCGCCTTGTAGCGGAATTCCAGATCGGTGATCCACTTGGCCTTGAGGAAGATGTCGTCGGGCCCGAAGGCGGTCAGGCTGAGGGCGTCGGCGCCGAGCGGCGACGCCGCGCCCGGCGACACGACCTTGCCGTAGCGGGTGGTGCGGGCGGTGATCCCGAAATCGCCGATGTCGCCGTCGGCGCTGAACACGATCTTGTCGCGCGGCTGGCCGTGGGTGAAGCGGATGCCTTCGACCCGGCCGAACAGGACGAGGCCGGGGATGGAGGCGAGCGGGCCCAGGGCGTTGAGCCGCTCGTCGATCTTGGTCTTGTTGTAATTATAGGCGGCGGAGAGCGACCAGTTGCCGAAGCCGGCCATCCGGGTGCGGTAGACGGCGACGACGTCGATGCCGCGGGTGGTCGTGTCGAGGCCGTTGATGAAGAAGCGCGCGGCGCCGACGCTCTGGAAGCCGTTGGCGTCGAGGATCGCCTTGACCGCCGCGTTCTGGGCGGCGGTGCCGCTTCCGGCCGCGCCGAGATTCTCGGTCAGCACGATCCGGTCGTCGATCTTGATCTGGTAGAGGTCGGCGGTGATCGTCAGGCCCTGCAACGGGTTCGCCGTGGCGCCGAGGCTGACGTTGAACGACTTCTCGGGCTCGAGCGGCTTCGAGCCGAGCGCCAGGGCGACCGGGCTGTTGACCGCCAGGGTGGAGATGTCGACCGGCAGGCCGCCGATGAAGTTGGTCGAGGTGGTGGTGAAATATTGCTGGTGGAGCGAAGGCGCCCTGAAGCCGTTCGACACCGAGCCGCGAAGCGCGAAGCCGTCGACCGGCTCCCACCGCGCCGCGAACTTGCCGTTCCAGGTCGAGCCGAAATCGGAATAATGCTCGTAGCGGCCGGCGATGGTGGTGGTGACGTTCTCGACCGGATCGGTGTCGAACTCGACATAGGCCGCCCAGCTGTGGCGGCCGACGTCGGTGGCGCTGCTCGTCGGGATGCCCGGGAAGCCCTGGGCGCCCGCCGGGGCGGCGCGGCCGGGGAAGCTGCAGACGTTGGTGGTCGCGTTGAACACGCCCTGCTGGGTGGTGCAGTTCGCCGCCGTCGTCGTAATCGAGGCTCGGAACAAGGGACCGGTAGAGAAGGACTGGGCGTCGCCGGGGCGGATCTCGAAATGCTCGGCGCGATATTCGGTGCCGGCGGCGACGGCGAGCGGCTTGGCGGTGCCGATCGCGAACTCCTTCGAGAAGTCGAGATTGATGATGTCCTGGGCGTAGCGAAGGCCGCCCGCGTCGAACACCTGCTGGCTCGCCGGGCCGAACGACGTGTTGAGCGTGTCGCGCACCGTATAGTCGAAGCTGTTCTGGCCGTGGCCGTAGGAGAGATCGGCCTTCCATCCGGCGAGCTCGGTGCGCAGGCCGACGGTTCCGGCCCAGTCGTCGAGATCGGAATCGATCAGCGGCAGGAAGCCGTCCGGGGTGAGGCCGACGAAGTTCGCCGCGTTGGGAGTGACGTTCGGAGCGAGGACGCTGAAGTCGCGATTGGCGGCGGCGCTCTGCTGGCGCCAGTTGGCGGCGCTGACCGTGTCGCGATGGCCGTAGGAGGCGAAGCCGTAGAGCTCCCAGGTGCCGCCCAGGTCGATCCCGGCGTTGGCGAAGATGTTGTAATCCCTCGTGTCGGGATCGCCGAAGCGGAACTGGAGGCGGTTGAAGCTCACCTCGCGGGCGTCGAAGGCGGGCGGCGCGGGCCGGTTGTAATTGGGCCTGAGGTCGAAGCCGGCGCGGTTGGTGCGCTCGCGGTCGCGGAACTCGCCGGTGACGTTGAAATAGCCGTTCGGGCCCATCGGGATCCCGACATTGGCGCCGATCGTGACCTGGCGGCCGTCATGCGCCTCGCGCTCGCCGTTGACGTTGGCGAGGAGATAGCGGTTGTCGGCCGGATCGAGCTGGGGCTGGCCGGCGCCGTTCAGCTGCAGGCCTGTGACGTTGGCGACATTGTCGATGGTCGTATAATATTTGCCCCAGGTGACCGAGGCCCGGCCGCCATGATCGGCGTTCTTGAGCTGGACGTTGATCACGCCCGCGATCGCGTCCGAGCCGTATTGGGCGGCGGCGCCGTCGCGGAGCACCTCGACCCGCTGGATGGCGAGGCCGGGGATGAGGTTCATGTCGACGGCGGCCGAGCCGCGGCCGACCGTGCCGTTGATGTTGAGGAGCGCCGAGACGTGGCGGCGCTTGCCGTTGATCAGGACCAGGGTCTGGTCGGGGCTGAGGCCGCGCAGGGTCGCCGGGCGGAGCGCGTCCGAGCCGTCGGCGATCGACGGCTGCGGGAAGTTGAACGACGGGACGAGCTGGTTGAGGATCTTCGCCGTCTCGGTCTGGCCGGTGTTGGCGATGGCCTCGGCGCCGATGACGTCGACCGGAACCGGGCTGTCGGCGACGGTGCGGTCGGTTCGGCGGGTGCCGGTGATGACGATCGTCGAATCCGGCGCCGGGTCGGCGTCCGCCTCGGCGGCGGCCTGATCCTGGGCGGCCGCCTGCTCCTCCGCGGTGGGCGTACCCTGGGCGAGGGCCGGGCTCGCGGCGAGGGCGAGCGAGGAAAGCGTCGTCAGCAGAGCGACCCGCGTCGTGCGAACCATTTGAAATCCCCCATGAAGGCAGCCCCCGGCTGCGTGGCGACCCCAGCTTATGTCAATCGCGGCGGCAGGAAAGGGTTTTCTGCTGCAACGCAAAAAATCGATCGGCCACTGTGCCCGGCGAACCACAGCGCGAAAAGCCTTGGAGGGAAGCGATCCACGCCGCTAAGGGGCGCTGATGAGCAACCCAGTCATCGTCGATCTCCCCCACAAGCTCGGCGCCGAGGAAGCCCGGCGCCGGATCGAGCGCAACGTCGGCCGGCTGAGCGATCACATACCGGGCGGCGCCACGGTCGGCTCGCGCTGGAACGGCGACCGGCTCGACCTCGACATCGACGCGATGGGCCAGAAGGTCGCCGCGGCGATCGACATCCAGGAGACCCTCGTCCGGCTGACGGTGACTCTTCCGCCCGCTCTCGCCTTCTTCGGCGGGATGCTGGCGCCGCTGATCCGCAAGCAGGGCACGACGATGCTCGAGGACAAGAGCAAGCCGTAGGCGCTCCGTCATTGCGAGCGAAGCGAAGCAATCCGCCGGCACGGGCTCTCGAAGCTGGATTGCTCCTCGCAATGACGAGGTCAGCCCCCGCCCCTCCGCTTCCTCGGCGGCGCGTCGCTTCGGGTCAGCGAGACGATCAGGCAACTCTCGCCCTCGACCAGGATCGAATCGCCGCGGCCGAGGCTGAGGCCGCGGGCGTCGTAGCCGATCGCATTGGCCCAGCGCAGGCCGAGACAGGGGCCGCCGAGCTCGGCCCGGTACCAGCGGCCCTGGCGGTCCCTGAGATAGACGAGGTCGTCGCCGACCGCCCTGAAGCTCCGGATCGAGCGCGGCCGGCCGATGAAGGGGATGGAGGCCTGGCCGGCGGCCGGCGCCTGGACCGCGGCGAGGAGGGCGAGGAAGAGGCTCATTCCCGCTCACTGGCGCGACCCGGCTGAACCGGCGATGACGAAGGCGGCTTGCCTCTCCCCGGCGCGGCGCTAGCATCGCCTCCGCTCGGGCGGGGAGGTGCGTTTCATGCGGCATGTGGCGATCGTCGGCTCCGGCCCGGCCGGCTATTACACCGCGGAGGCGCTCCAGAAGCTCTACGGCGAGGCGGTGGCGATCGACATGATCGACCGGCTGCCGGTGCCCTACGGGCTGATCCGCTCCGGGGTCGCCCCCGACCACCAGTCGATCAAGGCGGTCTACAAGCGCTACGAGAAGGTGGCGCTGTCGGCCAACGTCCGCTTCGTCGGCAACGTCTGCATCGGCCCGGACGTCTCGGTCGAGGAGCTCAAGGGGCTGTACGACGCCGTCGTCCTCGCCACCGGAGCGCCGAACGACCGCAAGCTCGACATTCCCGGAAGCGACCTTCCCGGAGTGGTCGGCTCGGCCGCCTTCGTCGGCTGGTACAACGGCCATCCCGATTTCGCCGATCTCGACCCGCCGCTCGATTCGGCCGGCGCCGCCGTCATCGGCAACGGCAACGTCGCTCTCGACGTCGCCCGGATCCTCGCCAAGACCCGCTCCGAGTTCGCCGGCTCCGACATCGTCGGCCGGGCTCTGGACGCGCTCGAGCGCTCGGCGATCCGGACCATCCACCTGCTCGGCCGGCGCGGCCCGCACCAGATCGCCATGACTCCCAAGGAGCTGGGCGAGCTCGGCCATCTCGAGGCGGCGGCGCCTCGGGTCGACCTCGGCGACTTCCCGCCGATCGACGACGACGCCCTGCTCGAGCCGGGGATGCGCAAGTCGGTCACCCATCTGCGCGACTTCGCCTCGCGGCCGGCGGACAAGCCCAAGCTCATCGACTTCGATTTCTTCGCCATGCCGGTCGCGATCGAGGGCGACGGTCGGGTCGAGCGCGTCGTCGTCGAGCGCACGAAGCTTACCGAGGGTCTGCGGTCGGTCGGCACCGGCGAGACCTACAGCCTCGAGTGCGGGCTGGTGGTCAGCTGCATCGGCTACCAGACCCCGCCGATCGAGGGGGTGCCCTACGAGCATGGCCGAGGCCGCTTCGCCAACGCCGAGGGCGTCGTGTCGGACGGCCTCTATTGCGTCGGCTGGGCCCGGCGCGGGCCGACCGGGACGATCGGCACCAACCGCCCGGACGGCTTCGAGGTGGCCGAGAAGATCTTCGCCGCCTTCCCGTCCGGGGGCGGCGGAAGGACGGGCGGCGCCGGGCTCGACACCCTGCTCAACGCCCGCGGCGTGGAGCCGGTCGCCTTCCGCGACTGGCAGCGCATCGAGGCCGCCGAGACCGGCCGGGCCCGCGAGGGCAGCCCGCGCGAGAAGTTCACCTCGATCGCCGACATGATCGCCGCTCTGGGGCGCTAGGCGGCCGTTCCGGGGCCGCCTTCGGCCTTCGATCGCCATTCCTGCGAGGCGATGCTGCGCTCGCGCAGCTCGAACGCCTCGATCGCCTTCTCGAGGCGGTCGACCTCATAGGCGTCGGCGACCAGCGTGGTCGCGCCGGACGACAGCCTCGAGACGAAGATGCGGGGCAGGCTGGCCAGGGCGCCGGGAAGCGGCGGCGGCGCTGCCGCGTCGGTTCGCTCCTGGAGA
>DASVVX010000142.1:0-19276 GCA_036386295.1 Allosphingosinicella sp. | reverse complement strand
GAGTCGGCCGCCGGAGTCACTCCGAGCAGGGCCGCGACCTGGGCCGCGCCTCCGCCGGGCTGGGCGAGCGCCGCCCATTGCCGAAGCCGGCCGCCGAGCTCGGCCGGCGACACGTCCTGGGAGGCGGTGACCCGGGCCTCGTCCCAATCGCCGGCGAGCGCGTAGGCGAGCGCGAGATTCTGGCGCACCCGACCGGTCGCGCCCGGCGCCCGAGCGGCGGGCTCGAGCAGCTCGATCGCCCGGCCCGGCTCGCCGGCGAGGGCGTAGGCGAGGCCGATGTCGGCGGGCGGCGCGGTCTCGGCGATCCGGTCGAGCTCGGCGACGGCGCCGGCCGGGCGGCCGAGCGCGATCCGGGCGAGAGCGATGCTGAAGGCGGCGCGCTGGTTGCCCGGATCGAGCGTCCGGACGTCGTCGAAGGTGGTCTCGGCCGACTGGAAGCGGCCGTTCTTCATATAGAGGTCGGCGAGGGTCATCCGGTAGCCGACGTCGCCCGGGCTGAGCTCGACCGCGCGCTCGGCATAGCCGAGGCCTTCGGCGAACTCGCGCCTCTGGGCCGCCGCCTGCGCCTTGGCGGCCAGCTCGGCGGCCTGCTGATCGGCCCTGGGCGCCTTGGCCGAGGCCGAGGCGACCCGCGAGCCGCCGACGGCGGGCTTGCAGGCGACCATGGTGGCGGTGATCGCCAAGGCGGAAACGGCGAACTTCAGGACGACGCTGTTCTTCATGATACGCACTCCGATCAACGCTGACTCGCCTGCTCCGGCACGTGCCCGGCAAGGGCCTCGAGCTCGGGCTGCGAATCGAGGAATATGTCGAGAGCCTCGGTGACCAGCTGCTGGGCCGACCGGCGCGACAGGGCGCAGGCGAGGCGAAGCTTGAGGTGCCGGCCGGGATCGAGGCGAAGCGTGAAGGCCGCCTTGGCCCGGGGCGCCACCGCCCGCGAACGCGGCAGGACGACGACCTCGGCCTGAACCCTCGCCGGGGCCTTGCGGACCGGCACCGGAACGGGCTCGGGCTCGACCGCCTCGACCTCGGGCTCATGCTCCGGCTCGGGCTCGGGCTCGGCCAGGCGGGCCTGAAGCTCGCGCTGCTGCTCGACCACCGCCGGCGGCTCGTTATGGACGCGGCCGCCGGGAGCCGGAGTCAGCGCCTCGATCGAGCTCGGCACATGCTCGGGCAAATCCTGCGCCTCGTGGATGTCGTGGAGCGAGGCGGGCCCGGTGCCCATGTCGTTCCAGCCCAGGTCCTCGAGGCTCGATCCGAAGCTGCCGAAGCCCTGCGGGCGCATGGCGGGCTTGGCCGCGCCCTTGCGGGCGAGGAGGCCGGAGGAGAGGGAAGCGAAAGGCTTGGTCTCGGCCATCATGCCCTCCGCTTACTGGCCGACCACGCGGCGGCCGAAGCCGCCGACGGGTCGGACGCTGGAGGGATGGCTTGAATAGCCCTGCTGCGGCGCCGAGAAGATGGTGCGCCGGAAGTTCTTCTCGAGCCGGTCGGCGATATAGTCCCAGAGCTCCTCCACCTCCTTGGCGGACTTGCTGTTGGGATCGACCTCCATGACCGTGCGGCCGTCGATCATCGAGGCGGCATAGTCGGTTCGGTGGTGGAGGGTGACCGGGGCGACGGTGCCGTGCTGCGACAGCGCGACCGCGGCCTCGTAGGTGATCCGCGCCTTGGGGGTCGCGGCGTTGACGACGAAGATGAGCGGCTTGCCGGCGCGCTCGCACAGATCGACGGTTGCGCCGACGGCGCGAAGGTCGTGCGGGCTCGGCCGGGTCGGGATGAGGATCAGCTCGGCGACCTGGATGACGCTCTGGATCGCCATGGTGATGGCGGGAGGAGTGTCGATCACGGCGAGCTTGAAGCCCTGCTGGCGCAATATCTCGAGGTCGGCCTGGAGCCGCGCCACCGTGGTCTGGGCGAAGGCGGGCATCTCGGCCTCGCGTTCGTTCCACCAGTCGGCGAGCGAGCCTTGCGGGTCGATGTCGATCAGGCAGACGGGTCCCGCCCCCGCCCTTTCCGCCTGGACGGCGAGATGGCCGGACAAGGTCGTCTTGCCGGATCCCCCCTTCTGCGACGATAGTGCCAAAACGCGCATGATTTCCCCTTGGGCTCCGGTCCTTGACGCCGTCCTGCGCCCCACTTGGCTAAAATACGGTTAACGCGCGCCGGGCGCGGCACGACCTTTTTGCGATCCTCGTCGCCCCAGCGCAGGCTGGGGCCCCGGTGGGTGAAGAACGCCCGGGCCTTTCGCCCCTTGGGGTCCCAGCCTGCGCTGGGACGACGCTCGGCTTGTGCTAAGGGCGCATTAAGCATTTTCGGCTAGCCCGGGCGGCGACGGCGCCTTCCCGCGCAGGAGATTCAAGATGCACTTTTCCGGTCGGTTCCTCTTCCTGGCTTCGGCAGCCGCGCTGCTTCTCGCCGCCCCCGCCTCGGCCGACGTCAAGTCGGGCGTCGACCGCTGGATGCGCGGCGACTATGCCGGAGCCATCGCCGAATGGCGGCCGCTCGCCGACCGCGGCGACGCCGACGCCCAGTTCAACCTCGGCCAGGCCTACAAGCTGGGCCGCGGAGTCACCGCCAATCCCGGCGTCGCGCAGGGCTGGTACGAGAAAGCGGCCCGGCAGGGCCATGAGCAGGCGCAGGTCAACGTCGGCCTTCTGCTCTACAACGGGGGCCGCCGCCAGGAGGCGCTGCCGTGGATCCGCAAGGCCGCCGACCTCGGCGACCCGCGCGCGCAATATATATTGGGCACCGAGCTGTTCAACGGCGACATCGTCGGCAAGGACTGGCCGCGCGCCTATGCGCTGATGCTCAAGGCCGCCGACGGCGGGGTTCCCCCGGCCGCCGACAATCTCAAGGCGATGGAGCGCTTCATCCCCGTCGAGCAGCGCCGGCAGGGCACGATCCTCGCCCAGTCGATGGGCCGCGGCGGCCCGGCGCGCGGAGGCATCGCTTCGCTCGCCCGGCCGGCCTCGCCGCCGGTCAAGGCCGCCCCGCGCCCGGCGGCCAGGCCGGCCGCTCCGGCGCCGGCCCGCGCCGCCGCCCCCGCCCGGGCGGCCGTCGGCGGCCGCTGGCAGGTCCAGCTCGGCGCCTTCGGCAACGCCGCCGGGGCCCAGCGCGCCTGGGCCGGGCTCAGGGGTAGGGTCGGAGCGCTGGGCGCTCTCCAGCCGCAATATGTCGCGGCCGGAGCGGTCACCCGGCTGCGCGCGGGACCGCTCGCCGACCGCGCCGCCGCCGACCGGGTCTGCGCCTCGGCGAGGGCGGCCGGCGCCGCCTGCTTCCCGGTCGCGCCGTAGCGCTTAACCTTATCTTTGCCGGAACCCTTTAGGGCAGGCCGACAGACTGAGGGGGTGCGGGCATGGCGGCGGTCGGCAGGATCGGAGAGGGAAGCCGGATGGCGACCCGCTGGCGGCGGCGGCGGATGTGCGTCCTCGTCGCCGGAGCGGCCGCTCCCGCCGGATTGCGCTCGATCAGCGCGAGCGGCGCCTTCCTCGAGACCAACGCCCGCCCCGCGCCCGGCGACCGGGTCGAGCTTCGCCATCCCGAAGCCGGGGCGATCGAAGCGACGGTGCGCGGCCTCGCGCCCGACGGGGTGGAGCTCGCCTTCCCGCTCGGCGAGGCCTCGGTCGCCTTCGCCCTCGCCGCCATCGCGGCCGACATGACCCGGCCCTAGCCTTCCTCCCACTCGCTGCTCGCCCAGCCCTGGGCGTAGAGGAGGGCGGTGAGGTCGTTGTGGACGATGCTCGCGTCGGCCGCCGCGACGGCCGCCGGCTTGGCGCGGTAGGCGATTCCGAGGCCGGCTTCCTCGAGCATCGGAACGTCGTTGGCGCCGTCGCCGACGGCGAGCGACTCCTCGGGACGGAGCGAGAGCTCGGCGGCGGCGTCGAGGAGGGCGAGGCGCTTGCCCTGCGCGCCGAGGATCGGGCGGGCGACGGTGCCGTCCAAGACACCGGCCATTGCACCCAGTCGATTGGCGATCACCCGGTCGAAGCCGAGCTCGGCGCCGACCGGCTCGGCGAAGCGGGTGAAGCCGCCGGACACCAGGATCGTGACGGCTCCGTATCGTTTCATCGTCCGGACCAGGGTGCGGCCGCCGGGAGTCGCCCGGACCCGCTCGGCCCGGCAGCGGTCGATCGCCGCCTCGTCGAGCCCGGCGAGCAGCGCGACCCGCTCCGTCAGTGCGGCCTCGAACTCGATCTCGCCGCGCATCGCCCGCTCGGTCACCGCGGCGACCTCGGCCTTCAGCCCGGCATAATCGGCGAGCTCGTCGATGCACTCGACCTCGATCATCGTCGAATCCATGTCGGCGACGAGCAGCTTGCGGCGCCTCGACGCCTCGCCCTGGACGACGACGTCGACCCCGTCGATCAGGCCTTCGAGAGCGGCCCGCGCGGCGCCGGGCTCGCCGGGGAAGAGCAGGTCGCAGGCCCTGTCGTCCTCGATCCAGCTTCGCCCGTAGGGCGCCGCTCCGGCGGCGGCGAGCGCGTCGGACGCGGCCGAAATGTCGCCGCCGGCGAGCCGATCCTTTGCTATCAGGGTGGCGATGAACATGAACGACTCTCCGGGCCGGCGGCTGGCGCTTATCGCGGGGCCGACCGCCAGCGGCAAGTCGGCGCTCGCCCTCGCGCTCGCCGAAAGCACGGGCGGAGTGGTGATCAACGCCGACAGCGCTCAGGTCTATGCGGATCTGCGCATCATCTCGGCCCGCCCGACCGCCGAGGAGGAGCGAAGGGCGCCGCACCGCCTCTACGGCTGGCGCGACTCCGCCCTCCCCTGCTCGGCGGCGGAATGGGCGGAGGCGGCGAAGGGCGAGATCGCCGGGGCGCGGGCGGCGGGCAGGCTTCCGATCCTCGTCGGCGGAACCGGCCTCTACATCCGGACCCTGCTCGACGGGATCGCGCCGGTCCCCGAGATCGACCCGGCGGTCCGCGAGGCTGTAAGATCATTCAGCGTCGCGCATAATTATGCATCGCTCGCCGAGGAGGACCCCGCCGCCGCCGCCCGGCTGAGGCCGTCGGACTCGACCCGGGTGGCCCGCGCCCTCGAGGTGGTCCGCTCGACCGGCCGGCCGCTCGCCGACTGGCAGAAGGAAAGGGTCGGCGGGATCGCGGGCGAGGTCGACCTCGTCCCGCTCGTCCTCCTGCCGCCGCGCGACTGGCTCCACGCGCGCTGCGACGAGCGCTTCGCGGCGATGATGTCCGAGGAGGGGCTGGAAGAGGTGCGGGCCCTGCTCGAGCGCAAGCTCAACCCGATGCTCCCGGCGATGCGGGCGATCGGAGTTCGCGAGATCGCCGGCTTCCTCGACGGCCGGCTGAGCCGCGAGGAGGCGCTTGCGGCGGGGCGGACCGCCACCCGCCAATATGCCAAGCGGCAATATACCTGGTTCTCGCGCCAGCCGCCGCCGCACTGGCCGCGCTTCGCCGAGCCGCTCGATTGCGGCGGCCTGGCAAATGCCCTAGCCGGTCTTCATGCACGTCTACCGCGATGAGGATGCGGACCTCGCTCTGATCCGGGGACGGCGGGTCGCCGTCCTCGGCTTCGGCAACCAGGGCCGCGCCCAGGCGCTCAACCTTCGCGACAGCGGGGTAGAGGTGACGATCGGCCTGCCGGAGGGGTCGGCGAGCCGGGCGCGGGCCGGGGCCGACGGCTTCGACGTCATGACGGCGGCCGAGGCCTCCGCGAAGGCCGACCTCGTCGCGATGCTCGCCGCCGACGAGCGCCATTCGAAGATCTACGCCGATGAGGTCGCGCCCCATCTTCGCGAGGGGGCCGCCCTGGTCTTCGCGCACGGGCTCAGCATCCGCTTCGGCCTGGTCGAGCCGCGGCCCGACCTCGACGTCCTGCTCGTCGCGCCCAAGGGGCCGGGGACGGCGCTCCGCTCCGAATATGAGCAAGGCGGCGGGCTGATCGCCCTGTTCGCGGTCCAGCGCGATTCGACCGGAAGCGCCGAGGCGATCGCCCTCTCCTACGCCGCGGCGATCGGGAGCGGGCGGGCGGGAATCCTGCGGACCAGCTTCGCCGAGGAATGCGAGGCCGATCTGTTCAACGAGCAGGCGGTTCTGTGGGGCGCGATCCCCGAGCTGATCCATGCCGGCTTCGAGACCCTGGTCGAGGCCGGCTTCTCGCCCGAGATCGCCTATTTCGAATGCCTGACCGAGGTGAAGCTGATCGCCGACCTGATCCACGCGCGCGGCATCGCCGGGATGCGCGAGGCGATCTCCAACACCGCCGAGTTCGGCGCCCTGAAGGGCGGGACTCGGATCGTCACCGCCGACACGAGGACCGAGATGCGCCGGATCCTCCGCGAGGTGAGGAGCGGGAGCTTCGTCAGGGAGCTGATCGCGGACGCCGAGGCCGGCTATCCGCGCCTCGAGGCGAGCCGGGCGAAGGCGGCGGCGCATTCGATCGAGGCGGTCGGGGCGAGGCTGAGGGCGCTGGCTCGGGACGACGAGTAATTCCTCCCCGCGATTTCGCGGGGAGGGGGACCGCGCGAAGCGCGGTGGAGGGGTTCTTCGAACCTGAAAGAACCCCTCCACCAGGCTTCGCCTGGTCCCCCTCCACCGCAAAAGCGGGGGAGGAATTTGGCGCATGTGGATTTTAGATAGCGTTATCAATGCGCTACACTTCGCTCATGTCCGTCAGGCGCGCCCGGCAGCTTCGGCGGCAGCTCAGCCTGCCGGAGGGGTTGCTGTGGCGGGAGCTTCGTGCCCGGCCAGGCGGGTTCAAATTCAGACACCAGCATCCGGTCGGACCCTACACGCTCGACTTCTTCTGCCATCAGGCTGGGCTCGCGATCGAGGTGGATGGACTCTCCCATGAGATGGGGAGCAATCCGGCGCGGGACGAGCGGCGGGACCGGTGGGTGGCGAAGCAGGGCGTGATGACACTGCGGGTGACGGCGGCCGACGTGCTTGGCGAGATGGAGACGGTGGTGCGCCTGATCGTGCATCTGTGCCGCGAGCGCAGCGCTTAATTCCTCCCCGGCCTTTGCCGGGGAGGGGGACCAGGCGAAGCCTGGTGGAGGGGTTCTGACCGAGCTTGAAGGACCCCTCCACCAGGCTTCGCGCGGTCCCCCTCCCCCGCAAAAGCGGGGGAGGAATTTAGGGCGGCCTCCGATTGACCCTGCTCCCGGCTTGCGCTTAACCGCGCGCCATGAGCGAAGCGTCGCGCCTCCGCCCCGCCTGGCTGCCGCCGCCCGACGGCTCGCGCGACCGGCGGATCGAGGACCCGACCAATTCGTGGATCGTCCATCTCGCCGGCCGGGCGCTGCTGCCGCTGGCGCTCAAGGCTCGGGTCCCGGCCAACGCCGTCTCGCTGGCCGGCCTCGGAGTCGGCACCGCCGCCGCCTGGGCCTTTTTCGGCTGGCGCGACCCGGCCCTGGCGACGCTCGGCTTCCTCCTGGCGATCGGCTGGCTGGTCCTCGACGGCCTCGACGGAATGGTCGCCCGGGCGACCGGGACGGCGAGCGCGCTCGGCCGGTTCCTCGACGGCCTGTGCGACCACGGCGTCTTCCTGATCCTCTACCTGGCGCTCGGCTTCGCGATCGACACGCCCGGGGCCTATGTCGTCGGAACGATCGCCGGCCTCGTCCACGGCGTCCAGGCCAATTTGTTCGAGAGCGAGCGGGCGCGCTACCACCGCCGGGTGCGCGGCGATCCCGGCGCCGGCGCCGCCGCGCCCTCGCCCCATGCGCTGATGCGCGCCTACGACCGGCTGGCCGGCTCGCTCGACCGGATCGCCGGCCGCTTCGACCGGGCGCTCGCCGGCTCGCCCGACCGGCGGGCCCTCGCTTCGGCCTATGGCGAGCAGGCGGCGGCGCCGCTTCGGCTGCTGAACCTGCTCAACGCCAACATGCGCATCCTCGCCCTCTACGCCGCCTGCCTAGCCGGCGATCCGAGGCTGTGGTGGTGGTGGCAGCTGGGCCCGCTGACCGCGGTGGCGATCGCCGGGCTGGCCTGGCACCGGCGGGTGGAGCGCCGGCTGGTCGGGCCTTGAAAACGGGGACCTGGAAGCTGGCGCGCGGCACCCCTGCGGCGCACGGATAGAGGAGCGAGCGATGGAGATTCACGCCTTCCGGGGCCAGGGACGAGTCTTCGGCTTCAGCCGCGACCCGCGGGGGGCCGGGCTTCCCGGCCGCTACGGTCCCTGGACCGCATTCAAGACCCTCGAGATGAAGCCGGGCGAGCCGCTTCCGGGCGTCGACGTCGACGAGTGCCTCGCGGACATCGAGGCGCATGGCCTCCACCTCACCGACGCCCACGTCCGGATCACCGACGAGGCGCTCCGGGATCGAGGGCCGGACGCCGGCCCGGCCGGATAATTCGGTGTCCGACACCGAATTATGAAGGCGAGGGCCGAGCGCCCGGCCCCTACGTCGGGCCCTCACCCTGGTTCACTTCGCGAACCTGTCCCTCTCCCCTGCAGGGAGAGGGGGTTCGTAGCTCCGGCCTGGAGGAACTCCGATTACCGGACGTCGGGAGCGTGGAGGGGGGACAGGTACCGGTACCTGTCCCCTGCGGCGCTGCAAAGCCGGAAGGCAGCGACCTACGAGACCCGCGGCGGAGCCCTTTGCGGCTTTGCGGCTTTGCGTGAGCTAATCTCCAGCGATCGAGCCGATCGGACGGTTGGAATTATCGCACGCAAAGCCGCGAAGCCGCGAAGAGGCTCTGTTGTTGATGACCCGCTTCACGAACAGTCTCCTGGAACCGGAAGGGAAAGGTGGATGCCGGATCAAGTCCGGCATGACGGAAACGGCGGAGCTAGCGGCAGTAGGTGGCGGCGAGCCAGCGGGGGCCGGTTCGGCCGGCGACACGGACGAAGCGGGCGGCGGCCGGGCGGTAGTCCGAGGGCCGGAGCCGCCGGTAGGCCTCGGGCGGGGCGCTCCAAGGGATGCTCGTCGCCCCGAACCGGCAATCCACCGCCGACGGATCGCCGCGGACGCGCGAGCAGACCGGAGCCCTGGCCAGATAATCGTCCTCCATCGGCTCGCAATAAAAGGAATGGGCCGGGTCGTCGCGGCAGTCGGAATCGCGCATGAAGCAGGCGGAGGCGATCTCCTCGGCCGTCGGCATCCGCTCGGCCGCGAGCCGACGGGCTTCGGGCGGAAGGCCGTCATTCGCGGCCCGCTCGCCGCAGGCGCTGAGGATGAGCAGGAGCAGGAGCCGGGCGGCGGCGCGGATCATTTCCGCCCGGGGCGACGAAGGGGACGGTAACGGACCTGTCCCCGGGGCGGCCAGGTCCGGCGGCGGTGGTTGCGCCGGCCCGAATGGGGGGTGACCCCCGTCTCGCGCGCCCGGGCGCTCATCTCGGCGACGGAGACGATGCGGCCGGAGCGGACCGAGCCGTGGCCGGCCATGGAGGGCATTTAACGATTGCGATCGAAAGAGTCGCCGCGAACATCACGACCCAATAGGCGCAGCGGGTTCGCGTATACCATTCCACCCTTCCGCTCCGCCGATAGTAATGTTCCCAGCCGGGGGGCCAGCCGCGGCCGCGAAGCCTGGTCTCGAGACACCTGACATAGGCTTCCGCCACCGATACATATTTGAGCCGCGCCATGTATCTGAGACCGCCCAGCAAGGCGATGAACGGCATGAGAAAATAGAGCCACGAAGGGACGTCCGCGCCCTTGGATACCAGCCAGACGAAGAGCGCGGCTATGGCGGTCGGCGCCAGGACCTCGACCCGGTAGATGTCCTCGCCCGACCTCTCCAGCTTGGCGAGCATCGCGGAATGCTCCTTCAGGGCGAACTCGCGGGCGGTGGTCCGCTCCGACCTCGCTCCGACCGGAGCGGTTGGGCCGATTCGGCCGGGCCACGACGGACGATCGCTCATTTCCGTCCGAACAGTTTCTCGATGTCGGCGTGGGCGAGCTTCACCCAGGTCGGGCGGCCGTGGTTGCACTGGCCGCTGTGGGGAGTGACCTCCATCTCGCGAAGGAGGGCGTTCATCTCGGCGACGGAGAGGATGCGGCCGGCGCGGACCGAGCCGTGGCAGGCCATGGTCGCGGCGACATGGTCGAGCCGCTCCCTGAGGGCGAGGGCGTCGTCGAAGGCGGCGAGCTCGTCGGCGAGGTCGGCGACGAGGCCGGCGGCGTCGCCGCTGCCGAGGATGGCGGGGGTGGCGCGGACGAGCATGGCGCGGGCGCCGAAGCGCTCGAGCTCGAGGCCCATCTCGGTCAGCTCGGAAATGCGGGCCTCGAGCCGGTCGCAGGCGGGCTCGTCCAATTCGACCACCTCGGGGAGGAGGAGCGCCTGGCGGGCGACGCCGCCGTCGGCCATGGCGCGCCGCATCCGCTCTAGCACCAGCCGCTCGTGCGCGGCGTGCTGGTCGACGAGGATGAGGCCGTCCTCGGCCTCGGCGACGATGTAGGTGGCGGCGACCTGGCCTCGGGCGACTCCGAGCGGGAAGCGGACGGCTTCGGGGGGCGCGGCGAAGGCGGATTCGGCGCGGGCGGCGGGGAGGTAGTCGCTTCGCTCGTCGCAGAATCTGCTGAGCCCCTCCCCTTCAGGGGAGGGGTTGGGGGTGGGGAATGTCGGCGTAAAGAGCGACGGCCGTTGAGAAACGGACATGCCCCACCCCAACCCCTCCCCTGAAGGGGAGGGGCTTTCGGTTTGCCAGGGGACGTTCTCCGCGGCCCTCTGGACGCTCCGGAAGCCCGCTCCGTCCAGCGCGTGCCTGAGGCCGCCCACGATGAGCCCCCTGATCCCCGCCGGATCCCTGAACCTCACCTCGGTCTTGGCCGGGTGGACGTTGACGTCGACCTCGTCGCCGGGGAGGTCGATGAACAGGGCGACGACCGGGTGGCGGTCGCGGGCGAGGAGGTCCTGATAGGCGGCCCGGACGGCGCCGATCAGGAGCCGGTCCTTCACCGGGCGGCCGTTGACGAACAGATATTGATGGTCGCCGACCCCGCGGTTGAAGGTGGGGAGGCCGGCGACTCCGCCGAGCCGGGCGGGGCCGCGGTCGAAGCCGATCGCGACGCTGTTCTCGTGGAGGGCTCGGTCGGTCAGCGCCGCGACCCGGGCCGGGCGGTCCTCGCCGGGCTGGACGGAGAGGGTCCGGCGGCCGTCATGTTCGAGGCTGAAGCCGATGTCGGGCCGGGCCATGGCGAGGCGCTTCACGACGTCGAGGCAGGCGGCATATTCGGACCGCTCGGAGCGAAGGAACTTGCGGCGCGCCGGGACCCGGGCGAAGAGGTTCTCGACCCGGATCCGGGTGCCGGGCGGAAGCGCGGCGGGCCCCTCCCCTTCGAGCCGGCCGTTGTCGACGATCCGCGACCAGCCGTCGGCGCCGCGCACCCGGCTCTCGACGGCGAGGCGGGCGACGCTTGCGATCGAGGGCAGGGCCTCGCCGCGGAAGCCCAGGGTGGTCACCGCCTCGATCTCGTCGCCGGGAAGCTTGGAGGTGGCGTGGCGCTCGAGCGCGAGGGCCATGTCGGCCGGGCTCATGCCGCAGCCGTCGTCGGCGACCTCGATGCGCTCGGTGCCGCCGCCGCCGAGCGCGACGGCGATCCGCGACGCCCCGGCGTCGATCGCGTTCTCGACGAGCTCCTTCAACGCGCTGGCCGGTCTTTCCACCACTTCACCGGCGGCGATGCGGTTGACCAGATGCTCGGGAAGTCGGCGTATTGACATGCGGGCCGAGCCTAGACCAAGCGGCGCCGTCCCGCGAGGCTTGTTAAACCTTTGGTGGCACAAGCCGAGGGGCCATCCTATAGAGAAAGGCGAGCGCGCCGGGCATCATGCCGCGGCGGCGTTTCGAGAGAAGCGGGACCCACCTCGATGTCATTCATGCGTTTCTTCAAGTTCCCCTCCCACGACATGGCGATCGACCTCGGAACGGCGAACACCGTCGTCTACGTGCGGGGCCGAGGCGTGGTCCTGAACGAGCCCTCGGTGGTCGCGATCGAGACGATCAACGGGGTCAAAAGGGTGAAGGCGGTCGGCGACGACGCCAAGATGATGATGGGCAAGACTCCCGACCAGATCGAGGCCATCCGCCCGCTTCGCGACGGGGTCATCGCCGACATCGACGTCGCCGAGCAGATGATCAAGCATTTCATCCAGAAGGTCCACGGCAAGCGCCGCTTCCCGCGCTGGCCGGAGATCGTGATCTGCGTTCCCTCGGGCTCGACCAGCGTCGAGCGGCGAGCGATCCGCGACGCGGCGTCGAACGCAGGCGCGAGCCAGGTGTGGCTGATCGAGGAGCCGATGGCCGCCGCGATCGGCGCCGACATGCCGGTCACCGAGCCGATCGGATCGATGGTCGTCGACATCGGCGGAGGGACGACCGAGGTGGCGGTGCTGTCGCTCAGGGGCCTCGCCTATACGACGAGCGTGAGGGTCGGCGGCGACAAGATGGACGAGGCGATCAGCTCCTACGTCCGGCGCAACCACAACCTCCTGATCGGCGAGGCGACGGCCGAGCGGATCAAGAAGCAGGTCGGGATCGCCAAGCCGCCCGCCGACGGCGACGGCCTCTCGGTCCACATCAAGGGCCGCGACCTCGTCAACGGCGTTCCCAAGGAGATCACGATCAACCAGCGGCAGATCGCCGAGGCGCTCTCCGAGCCGGTCGGGACGATCGTCGAGGGGGTTCGGATCGCGCTCGAGAACACCGCTCCCGAGCTCGCCGCCGACATCGTCGACCAGGGCATCGTCCTGACCGGCGGCGGCGCCCTCCTGCAGGGGCTGGACGAGGTGCTCCGCGACGAGACCGGCCTGCCGGTGACGGTCGCCGACGATCCGCTGACCTGCGTCGCCATCGGCACCGGCCGGGCGCTCGAGGAGGAAATCTTCCGCGGCGTTCTGCTGACCGCCTGAGCGCTGACCTGAGGGGAGGTCGCTCGCATGTCCATGCCTTCCCCGTCATGCCAGCGAAGGCTGGCATCGATGCTGCCTCCGCGCCTCACCGCGACCTTCGCATGGACCCCAGCTTGCGCTGGGGTGACGGCTTACTGAGATGCCGCCGCCCTCGACTCGACGCCCCGGCTTCTCCCGCCGGGCCCAGATGGGTCTGTTCCTGTCCTACGTCCTCGCCGTCGGGGGCGTGCTGTTCGCGGGCCTTCTGCTGGTCATCGCCAAGGTCGATCCGACGGGGTTCAACGCCCTGAAGGGGGCTGCGCTCGACGTCACCAGCCCGATCGCCTCCGGCGGCCGCTCGGTCGCCCGCTTCTTCGGCGGGATCGTCGATTCGGTCGGCAATTACGTCCAGGCCGGAAGCCAGAATGCCGAGCTCAAGAGGAGGCTCCAGGAGCAGCGGCGAAGGCTGATCGAGGCGCAGGCGACCGAGCTCGAGAACAAGCGGCTGAAGGCGCTTCTGAGGCTGACCGGCGAGACCAGGGACCCGGTCGCGGTGACCCGGATCGTCGGCTCCTCCTTCGCCTCGGTGCGCCGGCTCGCCACCCTCTCGGCCGGAGCCTCGTCGGGGGTGAGGCCGGGCCAGCCGGTGCGCTCGGCGGACGGCCTCGTCGGGCGGGTGATCGAGGCCGGGCGCTGGGCGAGCCGGGTGCTGCTCGTCGCCGACAGCGCAAGCAACGTTCCGGTCCGGCTGGTCCGCGACGGCACCCCGGCGATCGCCACCGGCCATGGCGACGGGACGATCGACCTCAAGACCCTGGAGGTCGGGCGCAACCCCTTCCGGCGCGGCGACGTGCTGGTGACGTCGGGGGTCGGCGGGGTCTATCCGCCCGACATCCCGGTCGCGGTGGTGGTCTCGGTCCAGGGCGACCGCACCCTGGCCAAGCCGCTCGCCGACCCCAGCAACGTCGAATATGCGATGGTGCTCGACATCTACCAGCCGCTCGCCGACGTTCCGCTCACCGAGCGGACCGAGAGCGCCCTGAGGGGCGCCGGGCAATGAGCCGGATCGCCGGATCGAGCCGCGACGTCGCCCTGCTCAGCTTCCGCCGGCAGTGGGTGCCGATCCTCAGCACGCTCGCCGCCTCGCTGCTCGCCCTCTTCCCCTATGTCGCGACCTGGCCGATCGCGCCCGACTTCGCCTTCCTGGTGCTGCTCGCCTGGCGGCTGCTCCGGCCGGAGATGTGGCAGGCCCATATCGCCCTGCCGCTCGGCCTGTTCAACGACCTCGCCGCCGGCCTGCCCGTCGGCCAGTCGATGGCCTTGTGGACCTTGACCTTCCTCATCCTCGACATCGTCGACAGCCGGGTCGGCTGGCGCGACTATTGGCTGGACTGGCTGTTCGCCGCGGCCGCCATCCTCTTCTACACCGCCGGCGGCTGGTACGTGGCCCGGCAGATGGGCGCGGACGTCCGGTTCGCGGTGCTCGCTCCGCAGCTCGCCGCGTCGGTCTTCGCCTATCCCCTGGTGGCCCGGCTGGTGGTGGGCCTCGACCGCTGGCGGCTGGCGCGATGAGGAGGCGCCCCCGCCCCGTCGTCACCGAGGGCAGCCAGCTGCTGACCTTCACCCGCCGGGCGATGGTCGTCGGAGGCTTCCAGGGCCTGCTCGGCGCCGCTCTGGCCGGCCGGATGGCCTATATCTCGATCGCCGAGAACGAGCTCTACAAGACGCTGTCGGAGAGCAACCGGGTGCAGCTCAGGCTGATCCCGCCGAGGCGCGGCTGGATCGTCGACCGGTCGGGCCATCCGATCGCGATCAACCGAAGCGACTTCAGGGTCGACCTCATCCCCGACCGGCTCAAGGACCCCGACCGGATCATCGCCGAGCTGACCCGGCTGCTCGGCCTCCCGCCCGACGAGGTCGAGCGGATCCGCGAGGGGCTGAAGCACGCCGCCGGCTACCAGCCGGTGCCGGTGGCCGAGAATCTGCCGTTCGAGAAATATGCCGCGGTGACGATCCGCCAGCCCGAGCTGCCCGGGGTCGCGCCGCTTCGCGCCTTCTCGCGCTTCTACCCCGACGGAGCCGCGGTCGCGCATCTCGTCGGCTATGTCGGGACTCCCAACAAGGAGGAATATGAGAAGGAGGGAAAGGCGCCGCTGCTGATCACCCCCGGCTTCAAGATCGGCAAGGAGGGCATTGAAAAGACGATGGAAATGCGGCTGCGCGGGCGGCCGGGAGCGGAGCGGGTCGAAGTCACCGCCGGAGGCAAGCTGGTCCGCCAGCTGACCACGCTCGAGGACCGCAGCGGACCGCCGCTGCCGCTCACCATCGACGCCGGCCTGCAGACCTTCGCGGCGCGCCGCCTGGGGGAGGAATCGGGCTCGGTGGTGGTGCTCGACTGCCTGACCGGCGACATCCTCGCTCTGGCCTCGATGCCCGCCTACGATCCCAACAGCTTCACCGACGGCATCAGCAACAACGAATGGAAGATGCTGTCGCAGGACGAGAGGAAGCCCCTGCTCAACAAGGCCCTGAACGGCCTCTACCCGCCCGGCTCGACCTTCAAGCCGATGGTCGCCATGGCGCTTCTCCAGGCCGGCATCGACCCGAAGGACCACGTCAACTGCCCGGGCGGCTTCCAGCTCGGCAACCGCTTCTTCCGCTGCCTCGGCCGCCACGGCTCGATGACCATGCACACCGCCATCGCTCGAAGCTGCAACACCTATTTCTATTCAATGGGCCGGCGCGCCGGGATCGACATCATCTCGGCGATGGGCAAAAGGCTCGGCTTCGGCCAGAAGTTCGACCTTCCCGTCGTCTCCCAGAATTACGGCACGATGCCGAGCGCGGAGTGGAAGAAGGCGCGCTACGAGAAGAGCGCGAAGCTGGTCGAGCGGCCGGACTGGACCGAGTCCGACACGCTCAACACGTCGATCGGCCAGGGCTTCGTCATCGTCAATCCGCTGCAGCTGGCGGTGATGGTGTCGCGGGTCGCCTCGGGCCTCGACGTCCAGCCCAACCTCATCCGCCGCAAGCGCCCGGCGCCGGCCCCCCTGCCCTTCGCGAAGGATCATTTCGAGACGGTGCGATCGGGCATGTGGGAGGTGGTCAACGGCGCCGGCACCGCCGGCCGGAGCAAGCTCGAGCTCCCCGGAATCGAGATGGGCGGCAAGACCGGCACGGCCCAGGTCCGGCGCATCACCGGCGGCCAGCGCGGCCAGTCGGGCGCCTGGAAATATCGCGACCACGGCCTGTTCGTCTGCTTCGCCCCCGTCGCCGCTCCGCGCTACGCCGCCTCGGTGG
Source organism: Allosphingosinicella sp. (assembly GCA_036386295.1). Lineage (GTDB taxonomy): Bacteria > Pseudomonadota > Alphaproteobacteria > Sphingomonadales > Sphingomonadaceae > Allosphingosinicella. Next base: position 3,176 of record DASVVX010000142.1, on the reverse strand, counting down.
TGATCGAGCACGGCATGGGCGGCGCCCGCGCCGCGGCGCCGGTCGCCAAGGACGTGCTCACCTATCTGTTCGACAAGCCCAGGGCGCTGGCCGCCCTCGCCACCTTCGAGAAGCAATGGGGCGGCACCCTCGCCGAGCGGATGGAGGCCCGCGCGCAGCGCTGGCTGGCCGAGGCGGCGGCGCAGAAGGCCGGCGGCGGGGCGTGAAGGCGCTCGTCTTCTTCAATTCCTCCCCGAGATTTCTCGGGGAGGGGGACCGCGCGAAGCGCGGTGGAGGGGTTCTTCGGACTCAGCAAGGCCCCTCCACCGCGCTACGCGCGGTCCCCCTCCCCTGCAAAAGCAGGGGAGGAATTAAGACCGGCCCGCGCTCCATCGCTCGGGACGGGCGCTGATGGGCCTGGATTTCGTCCCGGCGCCGGTCGCGAGCCTTCCGTGGCGGCTGCTGTGGATCGTCTTCGCCCTGGCGGCGGCTGGCGTGCTCGGCCTCTATTCGGCGGCCGGGGGATCGATGATGCCCTGGGCGCTGCCCCATTCGATCCGCTTCCTGACGTTCCTCGGCCTTGCCATCGGCCTGTCGCGGATCCGGCCGCAGACCTTCCACGACCTCGCCTTCATCGCCTACGGGGGCGGGCTACTGCTGCTCATCCTGACCCTCGGGCTCGGGGCGATCAAAGGCGGCGCGAGGAGCTGGCTCGAGCTCGGCTTCATCCGGATCCAGCCCTCGGAGCTGATGAAGCCGGTCATCGTCCTCACGCTGGCCCGATTCTATGCCCATGTGCCGCCCGCGGAGACCGGGCGATTATGGGCGATGTGGCCGCTCGCGCTGATTCTCGGCCCGCCGCTCCTCCTCATCCTGCTTCAGCCGGATCTCGGAACGATGATGCTGATCGTGCTCAACACGATCGCGCTCATGTTCCTGGCCGGGCTGCCCCTGAGCTGGTTCATCGGCGGCGCCGTCGCCGTCGGGGCGGCGCTGCCCATCGTCTATTCCTTTCTCCTGCCGCACCAGCAGGACCGGGTGCTGATCTTCCTCAACCCGGAATCGGACCCGCTCGGCGCCGGCTACCACCTCACCCAGTCGAAGATCGCGATCGGCTCGGGCGGGGTGTTCGGCAAGGGCTTCCTCAACGGCACGCAGAGCCACCTCCATTACCTTCCCGAGCAGCATACCGACTTCATCTTCTCAGCGATCGCCGAGGAATGGGGGCTGATCGGGGGCTGCGTCCTGATCCTCCTCTTCTTCCTGCTGCTGCGCTGGGGGATGAGCGTCGCTCTGGAGGCCAAGGGGCGGTTCGAGCGGCTCGCGGCGGCCGGGCTGACGCTGACCATCTTCTTCTACATCGCCGTCAACCTGATGATGGTGATGGGCCTCGCCCCGGTGGTCGGGATCCCCCTCCCCCTCGTCTCCTACGGCGGATCGGCGATGCTGACGGTGATGATCTGCCTCGGCATGCTGATGTCGATCGAACGGCACAACCGGAGCGAGCGGCGGCGCTAATTCTCAACAGGAGCGAGCGCCGGCGGTAGCGACCTCGTCATTGCGAGGAGCGTAGCGACGAAGCAATCCAGAGCAGCGCTCGCGACAAGCGTCGGACTGGATTGCTTCGCTTCGCTCGCAATGACGGACTATCTCACGATCCACGGATGCCGGTCCCCGCTCGCCACCGTCACGACCCGCGGCACCTCGCCAAGGGTGATCGCCAGGCCGCCGCTCCTCTCCAGCAGATCCCGATCCGCCTTCAGCCACCTTGGCCGGCAGGCGGCGGGGAGGCGGCGGTCGGAGACGACGATGTCGGCCTGCGCGCAGGCGGCGCGCAATTGCGGGATCGGCACCCGCCGATCACTCCGGCTGGCGAGCAGGCGCCACCCGCGCACTTGCGCCGCGCAGAAATCGGCGCTGCACTCGGCGATGCGAAGATGCTCCAGCTCGCCGGCCTCCCCCTCCAGCCCGGCGCTCTGCGACAGGAGGTCCCGGACATAGTCGCCGGCCCGGCCGCGCAGCAGGGCCAGCTCGCCCGACGAAGTCCGGACGGCGAGGTGGCGGCCGTCGCCGGTGACGAGCAGGTCGGGCGCGGGCGCGGCCAGCGCCGCCGCCGCTCCGGCCGCGACCGGGATCAGCCCCCAGCGCCGCCATTTCGCGCGCCACAGCGCCAGCCAGAGCCCGCCGGCCACCATCAGCGCGAACGCGCCCGTCGGCAGGGTGGGAAGCCGGGCCACCGCGCCCGGCGCCGCCGCCACGGCGTGGGCGAGCGCGAGGAGGAGGTCGAGCGCCGCCCCGGCCAGCGACCAGAAAGGCGCTCCGAGCCCGGCGAGGTCGAACAGCAGGGCGAGCGCCTCGAGCGGCATGATGACGAAGGTGGTGAGCGGGATGGCGACGATGTTGGCGAGGGCGCCGTAGAGGCCGGCCTGGTGGAAATGCCAGAGCGCGATCGGGATCAGGGCGAGCTCGACGGCGAGCCCGGTGAGGACCAGGCCGAGCCCGAAGCGGCCGAGCTTCAGCGGCCAGAGCTCCTCGCGGCGGGCGAGCAGGGCCCGGACCCGCGGATGCTCGTGGAGGGCGACGATGGCGGTGATCGCGGCGAAGCTCATCTGGAAGCTCGCTCCGGGCAGCGATTCGGGCCAGAGCAGGAGAACGGCGAGAGCGGCGACGGCGACCAGCCTGAGGGTCAGCGCCTCGCGCCCGAGCGCGATCCCGAGCAGGACGAGCAAGGCGGCGATGCAGGACCGGATGGTCGGAACCTCGGCGCCGGTCAGAAGCGTGTAGGCGACCCCGGCGAGCGCCCCGGCGCCGGCCGCGACCAGCACAAGCCGGAAGCGAAGCGCGAGGAACGGGCTGAGGGCGAGGAGCTTCAGGGTCAGGAGCATCACCGCGCCGACCACGGCGGTGAGGTGGAGGCCGCTGACCGAGAGGAGGTGGGCGAGGCCGGAGCGGCGCATCGCTTCCGCGTCCTCCTCGGGGATCCCGCCCTGGTCGCCGGTGGCGAGCGCGGCCGCGATTCCGCCGGCGGCGCCGGGGAGCCGCTCGCGGACATGATCGGCGAGGCGCTGGCGGGCGCCGGCGAGGCGGGCCCGCAAGCCCGGCTCGCCGGCCGGTGCGGCCAGCCGGACGACGGTCACGCGTCCGGTCCCGCCGATCCCCTGGAACCAGGCCGAGCGGGCGAAATCATAGGCGCCCGG
>DASVVX010000141.1:0-3338 GCA_036386295.1 Allosphingosinicella sp. | reverse complement strand
CGATCGGCAAGTGCCGATCGGCATCGAATATGCCGGCCTGGTCTTTGCGGAAGGATTCCGCGCGGATTTGCTTGTCGACGACCGGCTGATCGTCGAGGTGAAATCGGTGGATCGCCTGATGCCGGTCCACGCCAGGCAGGTCCTCACCTATCTTCGGCTGACCGGACGGCCCCTTGGCGTTCTTCTGAACTTCGGCGGCGCCACGCTGCGGGAGGGGATCAGGCGCATCGTCAATAACCACACGGAGGTCGGATCTTCGCGTCTTCGCGTGAACCAGGGGCCGCCGTTCAAGGGGACGGGCGTCGACGGATGAAGCTTCGGGTGGACCAGTTGCTCGTCGACCGCGGCCTCGCCGAGAGCCGTACGAAGGCGCAGGCATTGATCCTGGCCGGGTTGGTATTCAGCGGCGAGCGCAAGATCGAGAAGGCCGGGCAGGCGCTCGCCGACGATGCACCGCTCGAGGTGCGGGGGAAGGAGCATCGCTGGGTTTCGAGGGGCGGGATCAAGCTGGCCCACGCCCTGGAGCATTTCGGGTGGGACGTGACGGGTGCGGTGGCGCTCGACGTCGGGTCTTCGACCGGCGGCTTCACCGACGTGCTCCTCCAGAAGGGCGCGGCGAAGGTGTTCGCGGTCGACGTCGGGACCAACCAGCTCGCCTGGACTCTGCGGCAGGATCCGCGAGTCGTCGTCCACGAGAAGACCAATGCTCGCTATCTCACCGACTCGATCATCACCGAGCCCGTCGACATCGTCGTTTGTGACGCCAGCTTCATCTCGCTTGCCAAGGTGCTCGACAAGGCCCTGGACTTCGCGAAGCCCGGCGGGCGGCTGGTCGCGCTGGTCAAGCCGCAGTTCGAGGCCGGGCGCGACGAGATCGGCAAGGGCGGCGTCGTCCGGGACGGCGCCGTCCACGAGCGGGTCTGCGCGGCGGCGGCCGACTGGGTGCGCTCGCGCGGCTGGCACGTCGAGGGGATCGTTGCGAGCCCGATCACCGGCCCGGAGGGCAATGTCGAGTTCCTGCTTGCGGCGCGCCGCCCGGCCGACCGATAATCGCCCCATGTCGGAAGAGCATGAAGAGCCGGAACTCTGGCGCGCCGGACAGCGCAGCGGCGTCGGCGGGATCGTGCCCGCGGCGCCGGCGATCGTCCTCCACATGCCCAAATATCCGCACAACGTCGGCCAGGTCGTCCGGCTCGCAAGCGCCTTCGGGATCGCCCAGGTCTGGTACAGCGGCGACCGCATCCGCGAGGCGATCGGCGCCCGCTTGCCCCGCGAGGAGCGAATGCGCCGCTACGAGGACGTCGCCCTGATCAACCATCCCGATCCGCTGGCGCGGCTGTGCGAGGCGGTGCCGCGGGCCTGCCCGGTCGCCGTCGAGCTCAGGCCCGGTTCGGAAAGCCTCGTCGACTTCGTCCATCCGTCCGAGCCGGCTCCGCCGATCTACGTCTTCGGTCCGGAGGACGGCTCGCTGTCCGGCCCGATCGTCAAGCGCTGTCACCGGTTCGTCGTCATCCCCTCCTACGAATGCTTGAACCTGGCGACGTCGGTCGCCACCCTCCTTTACGACCGGATGGCGAAGATGCCCGCTTCGAGCCGGCCGTCGGTGCGCGAGCGCGGGATCGTTCAGGCGGAGGAAAGCCGGAGCGGATAAGGCCTTTTTGCCGTAGTGCCTCGCGTACAGCTGTACTTGATAGCTCGATCCCCAGCCGCTAGCGCCCGCCCGTGCCCATGACGATCCGAAAACTCCTTGTGCTGTCGCTGCTTACTCTGGCCGCGGCGTGCGGAGGCGCGGGCGCCGAGGACAAGGGCAAGGCCCGCCCGGCGCCGGTGGTCAAGGCCGAGCCCGCCACCACCATCCGCTTCGTCGAGACGATCGAGGCGGTGGGGACGGCCCGGGCCAACGAGCAGGTGACGCTTTCCGCTCCGGTCACCGAGCGGCTCGTTCGCCTCGGCTTCGACGACGGCGATTTCGTCCGCAAGGGCCAGGTCGTCGCCGTCCTCGCCCAGGGGCAGGAGACGGCGCAGCTCGCCGAGGCGCAGGCCCGAGCCCGGGAGGCGCAGCAGCAGCTGGCGCGGATCCAGACCCTGAAGAAGCGCGGCTTCGCCACCCAGTCGCGGCTCGACGAGCAGAACGCCGCCGCCGCCGCCGCCCGCGCCCAGGCCTCCGAGGCGCGCGCCTCGATCGGCGAGCGGGTGATCCAGGCGCCTTTCTCGGGCTATGCCTCGCTTCGCACCATCTCGCCCGGGGCGGTGGTCAATTCGGGCACTCCGATCGCCACGATCAGCGACATCTCGACGATCAAGCTCGATTTCCCGGTGCCCGAGACGGTGCTTGCGACCCTGAAGCCCGGCCTCACCATTGAGGCCCGGTCCGCCGCCTGGCCCGACCAGCCGTTCCGGGGCCAGATCGCCAATATCGACCCGGTCATCGATCCCAACACCCGGGCGGTGATGGTCCGGGCGCACCTCCCCAATGGCGACGGCAAATTGAAGCCCGGAATGCTGCTCAGCGTCGCCATCGAGACCTCGCCCCGGCTCGGCCTGTCGGTGCCCGAGCTGGCCGTGATCGGCGAGGGCGAAAGCCGTTTCGTCTACACCGTCGATGGAGGCGGGACGGCCCGGCGCACCGCCGTCAGGACCGGCCTGCGCACCGCCGGGCGGGTCGAGATACTCGAAGGCCTGAAGCCCGGGCAGAAGGTGGTGACCGAAGGCGTCGTCAAGCTCACCGACGGGATGAAGGTGCGCCTCGCCGGAGCGCGGAACGCCGAGGCCGGGCCGCGGACCAAGGGTCAGGGGGGGCAGGCGCAGGGCAGGGCGCCGTGAAGCTTTCCGACGTCTCCGTCCGCCGTCCGGTCTTCGCGGCCGTCGTCGCGATGCTGATCGCGGTCGTCGGCCTGGTCGGCTTCTTCGGCCTCTCGGTGCGAGAATATCCGGACGTCGATCCGCCCGTCGTCTCGGTCCAGACCCAGTATATCGGGGCCGCGGCCAGCGTCGTCGAGACCCGGGTCACCCAGGTGCTCGAGGACCAGCTCTCCGGCGTCGAGGGCCTCCAGACGATCACCTCGCGAAGCCAGGACGGCCAGTCCAACATCACCATCGAATTCTTTCCCGGCCGCTCGATCGAATCGGCGGCCAACGACGTCCGCGACCGGGTCGGCGCCGCCGCCGGAAACCTGCCCGACGACGTCCGGCCGCCCGAGGTTCGCAAGGTCGACGCCGACGCCTCGCCGATCCTCTTCCTGGTCGTCTCGAAGCCCGGCTGGTCGAGGCTCGAGCTCTCCGACTATGTCGACCGCAACCTTCTCGACCGCTTCTCCTCGATCGAGGGCGTCGCCCGG
>DASVVX010000140.1:0-7486 GCA_036386295.1 Allosphingosinicella sp. | reverse complement strand
GCCGAACTCGATATCCTCGGCGAGCGCGCCGAGCGGCTCGGCGCCGAACTGGCGAGCCTCGGACTTCATCGTATGGGCGGGAAGCACGAGGCCGGCGGTGTCGCGGGCGTGCATCGCCGCCTCGATCCGGCCCACCGCCTTCTCGCCGTCCTCGCGGAAATAGGAGAGGATTCGAGCGAAGCCCGCGCCCAGCTCGCTGCGCGCCGCACAGAAGACCGTCCAGTCGACGACTTCCTGCTCGTTCCCGGTCCACTCGTCCACGCCGCCAGACTAGGCGCGGGGGAGTAAAGGACCGGTTGACGCTGGATCGTCATGCCAGCGGAAGCTGGCATCCATGTTGACCGGGCGTGGACCCCAGCCTTAGCTGGGGTGACGATCAGTTATTCGAATCGTAGGGATTCTTGCCGCCGCGAAGGGCGAGGCGGATCGGCACGGCGCCGAAGCCCAGCTCGCGCCGCATGCCGTTCATCAGATAGCGGCGGTAGCTTTCCGGAAGCGCCTCGAGCCGGCTTCCGAAGACGACGAAGCTCGGCGGCCTCGCGCCGACCTGGGTGATGTAGCGGAGCTTGATCCGCCGGCCGCTGACCGACGGCGGCGGGTTCTTCTCGACCGCCTCCTCGAACCAGCGGTTGAGCTGGCCGGTGGAGACCCGCTTCGACCAGGTCTCGCGCACTTCGAAGGCGGCCCCGAGCAGGGTGTCGAGCCCCTTGCCGGTCTTCGCCGAGACGGTCAGCAGGGGCACGTTCGGGGCCTGGGCCAGCCCCTCTCCAAGGGCCGCCTTGATGCCGTTGAACAGGCTGCTCTGATCGTGGGCGACGTCCCATTTGTTGATCGCGATGATCAGCGCCCGCCCCTCCTGGAGCACTCGGTCGGCGATCTTGAGGTCCTGCGCCTCGAGCCCGAGCGTTCCGTCGAGCAGGAGCACGACCACCTCGGCGAAGTCGACCGCCCGAAGCCCGTCGGCGACGGCGAGCTTCTCGAGCTTGTCCTGGACCTTGGCCTTCTTGCGCATCCCGGCGGTGTCGATCAGCCGGACCGGCCGCTCCCCGCCGTCCGGGGCCCGCCACATCCAGTCGATCGCGATCGAATCGCGGGTGATCCCCGCCTCGGGGCCGGTGATCAGCCGCTCCTCCTCGAGGATGCGGTTGATCAGGGTCGACTTGCCGGCGTTGGGGCGGCCGACGACCGCGAGCTTCAGGGGCCCTTCCGAGCCCGGCTCGTCGCCGTCCTCCTCGTCGCGCTCGATATGCGGCCTGAGATGCTCGAACAGGTCGACGACGCCCTCGCCATGCTCGGCGCTCATCGCGATCGGCTCGCCGAGGCCGAGCGACCAGGCCTCGAGGATCCCGGCCTCGCCGGCGCGGCCTTCGGCCTTGTTGGCGGCGAGGATGACCGGAGTGGTCTCGCTCCTCAGCCAGCGGCCGATCTCCTCGTCGAGCGGGGTGAGGCCGGCCCGGGCGTCGATGAGGAACAAAGCGGCGTCCGCCTCGCGCACCGCGGCGACGGTCTGGGCCCGCATCCGGCCGGGAAGGGTTTCCGGATCCTCGTCCTCGTAGCCGGCGGTGTCGATGACCCGGAAGTCGAGCCCGAGCAGGCTCGCCTCGCCCTCGCGGCGGTCGCGGGTCACGCCCGGCCGGTCGTCGACCAGCGCCAGCTTGCGGCCCACCAGCCGGTTGAACAGGGTCGACTTGCCGACATTGGGCCGGCCGACGATCGCGACGGTGGGGAGGCGGGATGCCATTGTCATGAAAACCGTTTGGAAGCTGGAGTTAAGGAGGGCCGACTTACAGGCCTAATATCGCTCAAAGATGCGCCGGACGTCCTCGGGCTTCATCCCCCGCCGCTCTCCCACATCGATCAGGCGGCGAAGCATGTTGGCCCGGGTCATATCGCCTGTCGTCTCGATGAGTTCCGCTTCGGCCATAAGTGCGCGGTACCCCACCTCCACTTCACCCCCGGGGTAACGCCTCCTGCGCCTCCGCCCGAGCCACCAGCCGTCCCAAACAAGCTTCTTCACCCCCAGGGCTCCGCCGCCGCCCAGTCCGGCCACCACCAACGGGCTCGCGAAGCCAAAACTGTTCAGGGCAGCATCCACCAGGCCACCGGCGGCGGCCCCAACAAAGAAAATACCCACATCAGCGGCGCTCTCCGCGCCATAATCCTTGGGATTAAGCGACGCCATCGTCGGTCGGGAACGAAATCAGCATCATCCGCGCCAGCACCCCGATGACGACCCCGGCGCCGAAACCGTAAATTGAATCGGATATGGCTGCGACGACGATCCCAACCATCACCGGGAACGCAACCGGTTGAGCCAGAGCAAGCGCGACGATCCAGGCCAGGAATGCCGGAAGCCGGGACCCTCCAGCCGCCGCGAAGACTTTCCTGGCAGGCGGCGGTCCATCCGTTTCAATTCGTGTCGGACGCGTCATCCACCATCTCCCAAGCGCCGGCGGCGAGGCACAGAATAGCATCTTTGCGACCCGCGGCCAATGTGGTGCAGGAAAGCGGGCACCGCAACGTGGCCGCTTTCTTCGCCCTACCGCCAGGCGGTCAGCTGGCCGCCGTCGTGGAGGACGTAGAGCGTGTTGTTGGCGACGATCGGGGACAGCGACACCGGCATCTTCGTCTCCACCGTCGACTGGACGGCGCCGTCGGTCGGGGAGACGCTGACGATCTGACCGACCGAATTGGCGAGGACGAGCCGGTCGCCGGCGAGGATCGGGCCGACCCAGTCGATCCGGCCCTTCTTGTCCTTGGCGTCGCGGTAGCGGGCCAGCTGGGTCATCCAGCGGATGTGGCCGTTGGTCCGCGACAGAGCGAGCAGCTGCGCCTGATCGGTGACGACGAAGATCCACTCGCCCGCCACCCAGGGGGTGGCGATCCCGGCGACGTTGATCTCCCAGACGCGCTGGCCGGTGATCAGCTCGATCGCGACCATCCGGCCGCCCTGGCCGACCGCATAGACCCGGCCCGAATCGATCACCGGATCGGCGTCGATGTCGGAGAGCGAGGTGACGCTGGTCGAGATGCTGGTCCGGGCGAGCGCATCCTGCCAGATGTTCTGGCCGTTCTCGTAGCGATAGGCGTTGAGTTCGCCCGACGAGAAGCCGGCGACGACCGTCCCCTGGGCCGCGGCCGGGGAGGAGGCGCCGAGCAGACCGGCGATCTCGACCGCACCGGCGCCGGTCCAGCGCACCTTGCCGTCGGCGGGGTTGAGGGCGAACAGCTGGTTGTCCTGGGTGACGACGTAGACATTGTCGTTGGCGACGGTCGGGGCGCCGCGCAGCGGGGCGCCGGGACGGACGGTCCACAGGATCGCGCCGGTCTTCGCGTCGATCGCCGAGGCGTCGCCGGCGCCGTTGGTCGCATAGACCCGGCCGTTGTCATAGGCGACCCCGCCGCCGAACAGCGCGCCTTCCGGCGCGTTGGCGCCGCGCACCTGGCGCTGCCAGATCGTGCCGCCATTCTCCGGGCTGAGCGCCCGGACGACGGCGCGGGTGTCGATGGTGAAGATCTTGCCGTCGCCGACCACCGGCGAGGAGGCGAGCTGGCCGGAGTTGCTGCTGCCCTCGCCGATGCTCTGCCGCCACGCCATGGCGAGCGACGAGCCCAGGGCGACATGGCCCATCGACTTGGCGGCGTTGCCGCCGGACTGGCTCCATTCCGCGTTGGGCTGGGCCGGCGGAAGGGTGACGGCGATTCCGGCGAGCGCCGGATCGATCTCGAGCACGGTCTCGCGGGCGAGGACGGGAATCCGCTCGCCGACCGTGGGAGTGACGTTCTTCTTGTTCTTGCCGCCGAGCCCGAGCGAGCCGCAGCCGCCGAGCAGGCTGGCGGCGGCGAGGGCGATCACGATACGCTTCATCGATTACCTTCCTGATTTGCGTCCGCCGCGTCCTGCACGGCGTCGACGCCGAGCGAGCCGGCCATCTGGGTGGCCCGGGAGCGCAGGGTGTCGGGGAGCTTCTTGTCCTTGGCCATGGCGGCGAACAGGGCGCCGGCCTGCTGGGGCTTGTTCATCTTGAGGTAGGAGATGGCGACCATCTCCCCGGCGCTTCCGAACCAGGGATTGCCGGCGACGGCGAGGCCCTTCAACCGGTCGACCACCGCCTGCGGCGCGAGCGTGTCGAGCTCGAGCGCGGTCATCCTCACCAGAGCGGCGTCGCGATAGGGCTGGGCGAGGCCCTTGTCGTCGGCGACCTGCCTGAAGGTCGCCGCGGCGGCCTTGAGGTCGCCGCCCTCGATGGCGAGATCCGCCTTGGTCAGAAGCGCGGCGGCGCGGTGGCCGTCCGAGCCCGACCTGGCGAGCGCGTCGAGCTTGCCGACGGCGGCCTCCTTGCGGCGGGCGGCGATGTCGTCGAACGCCTGGATCAGCTGCTCGCCCCGCTCGCCCGCCTTGACCACCTTCTGGTTCTGCCACCAGATGAAGCCGGCGATCGCCGCGAGCACCAGGACGATGCCGGCGATGACCAGCTTGCCGTACCGCTCCCAGAGGGTCTTCATCTGGTCGCGGCGCAGCTCCTCGTCGACCTCGCGGTAGAAGCTCTCGTTGTCGGCAGGCCTCAGCGCCAAGAAATCTCTCCAAGTCCAAGCCGGACCGACCCGCTCCGCCACGCCTCTTCGCCCACGAAAGCGATACCGAGGATGAACGGGGGAGGTGGCCCGGCAACTGCCCAGGGCGCTTCTCTACTCATGGCCGGCGCGCAACGGAAGCCTTCACTTTTTGGCGCGCCGGATTTGCCCCTCGCCCGGGAAGTCGCGGCGGCGCACCTCCCCCGCATAGGCCGCCGCCGCCGCCTCGATCCGGCCGGCGAGATCGTCATAGCGTTTGACGAAGCTCGGAGTGCGCTCGAACAGGCCGAGCATGTCCTCGGTGACGAGCACCTGGCCGTCGCAGCTCGGCGAGGCGCCGATGCCGATCGTCGGGCAGGAGACCTGGGCGGTGATCTCCGCCGCCACCTCCTCCATCACCCCTTCGAGGACGAGCAGGAAGCAGCCCGCCGCGTCGATCGCCCGGGCGTCGGCGACGATCTTGCGCGCCTCCGCCTCGCTTCGCCCGCGAGTGCCGTAGCCGCCGAGCGCGTTGACCGCCTGCGGCGTCAGGCCGACGTGGCCGATCACCGGAATTCCGCGCTCCGTGAGGAAGCGGACGGTCGGCGCCATCGCCTCGCCGCCCTCCAGCTTCACCGCCGCGGCGCCGGTCTCCTTGAGGATCCGAGCGGCGCTGGCGAAGGCGGCCTCGGGGCTTGCCTCGTAGGCGCCGAACGGCATGTCGACCGCGACCACCGCGTGCCAGGAGCCCCGCACCACGGCGGCGCCGTGGGCGCACATCATCTCGAGGGTGACCGGGACCGTCGAGGGCAGGCCGTAGATGACCTGGCCGAGGCTGTCGCCGACGAGGAGGATGTCGCAATGCGGGTCGAGCAGCTGGGCCCAGCGCGCCGTGTAGGCGGTGAGCATGACGATCGGCTCGCCGCCCTTCATCGCCTTCAATTTGGGCACCGTGAGGCGCTTCATCGGGCTCGGCACCGGATTGGCCCGGCTCGTGGCGGTATCCAGCGAATGGGTGACGGACATGGAGGCTTCTTAGCCGCCGAACTGCATCGCCACCAGCCCGGCGGCGAGCGCGAGCGCCGCCGCGATCCGCCGGCGTCCGAAACCCTCGCCGAGGAAGAGCGTGCCCATCAGCGCCGCGAACACCACCGAAGTCTCGCGCAAGGCCGAGACCCTCGCCGTCTCCATCAGGCTGAAGGCGTAGACGGCAGAGCCGTAGGACAGGATGGAGAGGAAGCCGGCGGCGACCCCGAAGCGCCATTTGGCGGCGATCGTCCGGCCCAGCTCGCCGCGGCGGCGGATCAAGGCGGTCGAAGTGATGCAGATCGAATCGAGGATGAAGACCCAGACGATATAGGTGAACGGCTCCGGCGCGCCGCGGACTCCGCGCGCGTCGGCGACGTTGTAGAGCGAGACCCCGACGGCGGTGGCGAGCGCCCAGCCGAGCACCGCGCGATCGGGATGATGGCGAAGCATCGTCCCGTTCGGCGGCGCCGCGAAGACGAAGACCGCCGCGGTCGCGACCACCAGCCCGGCCACCGCCAGCGGCGGCAGGGTCTCGCCGAGCAGGAGGAAGGCGGCGGCCGCGGTGAGCAGCGGAGCGGCTCCGCGCATCACCGGGAAGACGAGCGAGAGATCGCCGCGCTGCATCGCCCTCACCAGGCAAAGCTGATAGGCGTAATGGGCCGGGACGGCGAGCAGGAGCGCGCCCCAGGTCCACCGGTCGGGAAGCGGAACGAAGAAGGCGGCGGGGGCGACGGCCGCGGCGGCGCTCACCGACAGGACGGCGCGGCCGACCAATATGTCGCTGCCCATCTTCACCGACATGTTGGCGGCGGCGAGTGTGACCGCCGAAAAGAGCCCGAGACAGATTGCGAGGACGGATACGCTCAAGCCGAGTTCCGCCCTGCCCCGTCTCGCCGTCCGGCCATGTCACCCTCCAGCGCCTTAATAGAAGCTAAGCGGCGGGGATTAAACGGGATAATCGGGAGCGGTAAATGCTATATTCAGATAAGATAATTGCAGCGCGCCGCCCCGATCTGTGTTACGAATCGCGCTTTCTGCGACCTAGAAGGGGGATCATTATGATCGGGATGAAGACACGCCTTGCGTCGGTGGCCGCCATGGCCGTCGCCGCGACGATGGTTTACGCGACGCCGGCTTCGGCCCAGGCGACCCGCACCTGGGTTTCGGGCGTCGGCGACGACGTCAATCCGTGCAGCCGCACCGCTCCGTGCAAGACCTTCGCGGGCGCGATCTCGAAGACCGCCGCCGGCGGCGAGATCAACTGCCTCGATCCGGGCGGCTTCGGCGCCGTCAGCATCATCAAGTCGATGACGATCGCCTGCCCCTATACCGAGGGCGGCGCGCTGGCCGGCGGCAACGGAATCACTGTCAACATGCCGGCGACGACCGACGTCACCTTCCTGCGCGGCCTCGACATCTTCGGAGTCAACCCGCCGAGCAACGGCGTCCGCTTCATCAACAACGGCACCCTCCACATCGAGGACACCGTGATCCGGCGGTTCAACGCGAGCAACAGCGTCGGAGTCTCCGTGGCGCCGACCGGCGCGGCCGAGCTCTACATGAACAACGTCACCGTCGCCGAGAACGGCAACGCCAACACGGGCGGCGGCATCGTCATCGCTCCGGGCGTCGGCGGCAGCGTGTCGGCGGTGCTGACGAACGTCCGGGTCCGCAACAACCTCAGCAACGGCATCAAGCTCGACAGCACCAACGGCGTCGTCACGGCCATCATGGAGCGGGTCGACGTCTCGGGCAACACGGGGGTGGGAATCACCCTGACGGCGGGCTCGGTCATTAACGCCATGCTCATCGACAGCATCGTCGCCAACAACGCCATCCAGGCGATCCTCGGCAACGGCGCCAACATCACGATGCGGACCGGCAATACGACGATCACCGGCAA
>DASVVX010000139.1:0-12951 GCA_036386295.1 Allosphingosinicella sp. | reverse complement strand
ACATCATCAGGTTGAGCATCATGACGACGACGAGGACTCGCCTTATGTCCTTGTGGAGGGCGATCCGCTCGAGCTCGTGGCCCTTTTCGTGGCAGCAATGGGCGCTCATTCGGCGGCGTCCGGGATCGGCGAGTCGATCATAGCGCCCTCTATCTCGGCCGCCTTAGCCTCGACCAGCCGGACGATGTGGTCGACCATGTCCTCGTCGCGGACATGGTGGTCGGTCACTCCGGACAGATAGACCATATGCTTGCCGTTGCCGCCGCCGGTGATCCCGATGTCGGTCTCGCGCGCCTCGCCGGGGCCGTTGACGACGCAGCCGAGGACGGAAAGGGACATGGGAGTCCTTATATGCGACAGCCTCTCTTCCAGAGTCTGAACGGTTCGGATGACGTCGAAGCCCTGGCGCGCGCAGCTCGGGCATGAGACGACCCGGACCCCCCGGTTGCGGATGCCGAGCGCCTTCAATATCTCGAAGCCGGCGCGGACCTCCTCCTCGGGCTCGGCCGAGAGCGAGACGCGAATCGTGTCGCCGATTCCGAACCAGAGAAGCGAGCCGATTCCGATCGCGCTCTTGACGGTGCCGCCGCGAAGCCCGCCGGCCTCGGTGATGCCGAGGTGGAGGGGGCAGTCGACCGCGTCGGCGAGCTGCTGGTAGGCGGCGACGGCGAGGAAGACGTCGGACGCCTTCACCGCGACCTTATATTCGCGGAAATCATGGTCCTCGAGCAGTCGGATATGGTCGAGCGCGCTCTCGACCAGCGCCTCCGGGCAGGGCTCGCCATATTTTTCGAGCAGGTCGCGCTCGAGGCTTCCGGCATTGACCCCGATCCGGATCGCGCAGCCGTTCGCCTTGGCGGCGGTCACCACCTCGCGCACGCGGTCGGCCGAGCCGATGTTGCCGGGGTTGATCCTCAGGCAGGCGGCGCCGGCGTCGGCGGCTTCCAGCGCGCGCCTGTAGTGGAAGTGGATGTCAGCGACGATCGGCACCCGGGCCGCACGGACGATCTGCCTCAGCGCCCGGGTCGAATCCTCGTCGGGACAGGAGACCCGGACGATGTCCGCGCCCGCTTCCTCGCAGCGCCGGATCTGGTCGATCGTGGCCCGCACGTCCGAGGTGAGAGTGTTGGTCATCGTCTGGACCGTCACCGGAGCGCCGCCGCCGACCGGCACGGAGCCGACCATGATCTGGCGCGAGGGACGGCGCGCGATGTCGCGCCACGGGCGGATGCTCATCGCGCCCATATAGGCGTTTGAAAGCGCTGGCGAAAGCGCAAGGGTCGAGGAGGGGGCAAGGGGTTCCCGTGCAGGGCCGCAAGGAACTCGTCATTGCGAGCGCAGCGAAGCAATCCAGAGCGGCCTCGAAGGCCCACTGGATTGCTTCGGCGCTTCGCTCCTCGCAATGACGGCGCCCTAGAGGAAGAAGTCCCCCGCCGCCATCGGATACCAGCCGGTCAGAACGATGTCGAAATCGGCGACGGAGTCGCCGTCGACGTCGGCGTGAAGCCAGGTGTCGACCCCGTCGTAATCGTAGCGCAGCTCCCCCGCCGTTCCGGAGAAGGCGGCGCCTCCGATGAAGCTGAAGGCCTGGTCGCCCGCCGTTCCGGCGTCGGCGTCGATTCCCCGAAGGTCGATCCTCTCGACGATCTGGACGAAGTCGGTGATCCGGTCCGCCGCCGAGCCGAGGCCCGAATCGCCCTCGTTGATCTGGAAGATGTCGCCTTCGTAGCCGCCGGTCATGACGTCGGCCCCGGGGCCGCCGATCAGCAAATCCTCGCCATTGTCGCCGCTGAGCACGTCGTTCCCGGCCATTCCGAACAGCTCGTCATGGCCGTTGCCGCCGGTCAGAACGTCGTCGCCGCCGAGCGCGATTATGTTGTTGTGCATCGCGTTGCCGGTCCCGGTCACGTTGCCCGAGGGCGAGCCGGTGAAGGTGAGATGCTCGACATTGGCCGACAAAGCGTAGCTCGAAAGGCTGGTGAAGACCTGGTCGATGCCGCCGTTGCCCGGCTCGGTCACGACGTCGCCGACCGAATCGACGATATAGGTGTCGTTGCCGAGGCCGCCGGACATATTGTCGCTGCCCGGGCCGCCGTCGAGCCGGTCGTGGTCGCCCTCGCCGTAGAGCCAGTCGTTGCCCGCGCCGCCGTTCAGGACGTCGGCTCCGGCGCCGCCGTAGAAGGTGTCGACGGCGTTGGTCCCGTTCATCTCGTTGGCGAGGCCGTTGCCGGTGCCGGTGAAGGCGGCGTTGGTCAGGCTGGTCAGCTTCTCGACCTGGTCGGGTAGCGTGTAGCTGGCGAGACCGCGGACCCGGACCTCGTCGTAGCTGCCGCCTCCGGCCACCTCGACGATGACGTCGCCGGCATTGTCGACATAATAGATGTCGCTTCCGGCCCGCCCGACCATCGTGTCGGCGCCGAGCGCGCCGTCGAAGATGTTGACCGAGCCGTTGCCTCGGAGCACGTCGTCGCCGCTGCTTCCGGTGAGGTTCTCGATTCCGGTCAGCGTGTCGTCGGCGGCGGCGCCGTCGTGGATCCAGGTCGTCAGGTCGACGGTGACCGCGCCGTTGCTCTGGTAGGAAGCGGTGTCGTTGCCGGCGCCGCCGTTCACGCTCACCGGGCCGTAGCCCATGATGATGAAATTGTTGAGCGAATTGCCGGTGATGCTGATCGGTCCGCCACCGATCGCGTAGCGCGCGTCGACATTCTCGACATTGGCCGGAAGCGTGTAGCTCGACAGGTGCATCAGCACCGTGTCGATTCCGCCGTTGGTGGCCTCGATGACGACGTCGCCGGCCTGCTGGACCCGGTAGGTATCGTTGCCCGAGCCACCGATCATCGTGTCGTTGCCCATGCCGCCGTCGAGCTCGTCGTCGCCGTCGCCGCCGTCGAGATGGTCGTCGCCCATGTTGCCGCTCAGCATGTCGTCGCCGCCGCGGCCCTCGAACCAGTCGGCGCCCGAGCCCCCGTCGATCCAGTTGAGGCCGGCGCCGCCCAGCACGGTGGCGCCGCCCGAATAGGAGACGATCACCGCCTCCACCCAGGCCGAGCTGACGTCGAGATAGCCGCCGGCGAGCCGGACCTCGTCCCAGCCGCCCCATTCCGCCTCGACGACGAGGTCGCCGGCATCGTCGACGTAGAAGAGGTCGTCGCCCGCCCCTCCGGTCATCGTGTCGGCGCCGGTGCCGCCGTCGATGATGTCGTTGCCGTCGCCGCCGTCGAGCGTGTCGTCGCCCGACAGGCCGTAGAGCTCGTCATTGCCGGACGTCCCGACCTGGGAATCGTTCGCGGCCGTACCCGTGAAAATAGTCATAGTGAAAGACCCCCGTGTTTCAGCGCCGCGGGGCGCGGCGCCGAACGACGGAGATTAAGGTCGACTGTTAGGGAAGTCCTTCACGCGGCGGGGAAATTGGTCGGGAATGAACCATATTATCGGGAACTTTTCCGACCCGCCCCGAGCGCGTTTTCCTACGGGTTGGCCGGACCCGCCGCGACCTCGCGGCGGGCCCGGTCGCCTCGCCCGCTCTACAGGACGAAGTCGCTCGCTCCGAGGACGACGTTGCCGTCGAAGCGGATCTCGAAGTCGGCGAGCCCGTCGCCGGTCGTGTCGCCCTGGACCCAGGTGTTGACGCCGTCGAAATAGGTGCGAAGCTCGCCGGCCGTGCTGCTGAACGCGGCGCTGCCGATCCAGGTGAACGCCTCGTTGCCCGGGACGTTGAGGTCGGCGTCCCAGTTCGCCAGGTCGACGATGTCGTCGCCGCTCGTGAAGTCGGTGATCCGGTCGGCGGCCGATCCGGTCCCGCTCTCGAAATTGGAGATTCGGATCGTGTCGAGATCGGCCCCGCCCGTGTAGGTGTCCGCGCCCGGGCCGCCGACGAGCAGGTCGTTGCCGGCGCCGCCGTCGAGCAGGTCGGACCCGTTCTGGCCGCGAAGCTCGTCATTGCCGCCGAGGCCGCTCAGGCTGTCGTTGCCATTGCCTCCGAAGATGATGTTGCCGGCCATATTGCCGGTCCCGGCGAAATTGCCCGAGAAGGCGTTGTAGTTGAGATTCTCGACGTCGCTGCCCAGCGTGTAGCTCCCCAGGGTGGTATAGACCTGGTCGGTGCCCTCGCCGCTGAGCTCGACGACGGTGTCGCCGACATTGTCGACGACGTAGACGTCGTTGTCGGTATTGCCTTCCATATAGTCGGCGCCGGTGCCGCCCGAGAGCACGTCGCCCCCGGTCCCGCCGTAGAGGAAGTCGTCGCCGCCGTTGCCGGTCAGAGTGTCGTAGCCGTCGCCGCCGGACAGGGTGTCGCTGCCGCCGGCGCCGTAGATGTAATTGTTGAGGTCGTTGCCGGTCCCGGTGAAGTTGCTCGAGCCCGTATAGCGAAGCTCCTCGACATTGGCGGTGAGGGCGTAGGCGGCGAGGCTGGTGCGGACGAGGTCGTTGTTGCCCTCGCCGCTGTTCTCGCTGACGACGTCGCCGACATCGTCGACGATATAGGTGTCGCTGCCGATGCCGCCGTACATCGTGTCGGCGCCGGTGCCGCCGTCGAGCGTGTCGTTGCCGCCATTGCCGTAGAGGGTGTCGTTCCCGCCCAGGCCGTTGATGGTGTCGGAGCTGCTGGTGCCGTTGAGCGTGTCGTCGGCGCCTGTGCCGTTGATGATCGCCATGATGATTACCCCTTGGCTCGAGCGCCGCGACAGGCGGCGCTCCGAGTCGAAAGTTAACCCCCGCCGGGCCGCGAGTCCTTGCGTACAATCCGCAGATTCGCGGAATTTTGATCGGAAACGGACCTTATTTCGGCGCCGTTCCGGGCGGGGGATATCAGGTCTTTTCCGGGCATTGGCCGCGGTCGGCGAGTTCCTCGGGCCGAATCGGTTCGAAGGGCCGGCCGGACCGGGCCCACGGGGTCGCGGCCGTCGGTCCGACTCGAGCCCGGACGGCGGCCGGGCCGCCCCGCCTTGCCGCTCCGGCCCGCGAGGGATAGGGCACCCCCTCCCGTGCGTTGCCCCGCCGAACGGAGCCCAAGCGAATGACTCAAATCCCCTGGAAGCTCGTCATCCACGGCGGCGCCGGAGTCATCGAGCGGGCAAGCTCCACGCCCGAGCAGGATCGCGAGATCCGCGCGGCTCTGGACCGGGCGCTGGCCGCGGGCGAGACGATCCTCGCCGCCGGCGGCGACGCTCTCGACGCGGTCGAGCGGGCCGCCTGCGTGCTCGAGGACGATCCCAATTTCAACGCCGGCCGGGGCTCTGTCTTCACCTATCAGGGTACCAACGAGCTCGACGCGGCGGTCATGGACGGCCGCGGCCGCGACGCCGGCGCCGTCACCGGAGTGACCGCGACGAAGAATCCGGTCAGCCTCGCCCGGGCGGTGATGGAGCACAGCCCCCACGTCTTCCTCAGCCGCGAGGGCGCCGACCAATTCTCGCGCGAGCACGGCCTCGAGCAGGCCGCGCCCGAATGGTTCGCGACGGCGGAGCGCCGCCGCCAGCTCGAGGCGATGCGCTCCGACGACGGCCATTATTTCGACGAGGAGCTGAAATACGGGACGGTCGGCGCGGTCGCGGTCGACGTGAACGGCCATGTCGCCGCCGCGACCTCGACCGGAGGCCTGACCGGCAAGCGCTGGGGCCGGATCGGCGACACGCCGCTGATCGGGGCCGGCACCTATGCCGACGACCGCGCCGGGGCGGTCTCCGCGACCGGCGCGGGCGAATATTTCATCCGCTCGGTCGCCGCGCACGAGATCTGCGCGCGGATGCGGATGCTGGGCGAGAGCGCGCGGGACGCCGCCGACCGGGCGATCGCCGACATCGGCGCGCTGGGCGGAAGCGGCGGAGTGATCCTGGTGACCCCGGCCGGCGACGCCGCCTGGGCCTTCAACACGCCGGGAATGTACCGCGGCATCGCCTCGGCGGAAGGACGGACGGTCGCGATCTACGCGGACGAGTGAGACTCAAAATTCCTCCCCGGCTTTTGCCGGGGAGGGGGACCGCGCGTAGCGCGGTGGAGGGGTTCTTTCGGGCTCTGCAAGAACCCCTCCACCAGGCTTCGCCTGGTCCCCCTCCCCGAGAAATCTCGGGGAGGAAGTTCCTGCCTCCCTACTCCGGCAACACCGTCACCGCGCGGCGGTTCTGGGCCCAGGCGGTCTCGTCCGAGCCGAGCGCCTCGGGCCGCTCCTTGCCGTAGCTGATCACCGTCATCCGCCCCGCCGAGACGCCTCGGGCGGCGAGATAGTTCTTGGCGGCGTTGGCTCGGCGGTCGCCGAGGGCGAGATTGTAGTCGCGGGTGCCGCGCTCGTCGGCATGGCCCTCGATCGTCACCCGGACCGACGGGTTCGACCGAAGCCAGGCGGCCTGGGCGTCGAGCGTCGAGCGGTCGCGGTCGTCGAGATCGTACTGGTCGGTGTCGAAGAAGACCCGGTCGCCGCCCATCCCGACCGCCGCGATGAAGGCTTCGCGCGAGCCGGGCAGCGCCTCGGTGCCGACTCCGCCGGCCGAGGCGTTGTCCTCGCCCGTGGTTTCGCCGTCCGTCTGCTCCTGCGGCGGCGGCGGAAGCTCCTTGGGGGCCTTCTTGCCGCAGCCGGCGGTCAGCGCGAGGGCGGCCGCGATCGCGGCGGCTTTCCAGGGGGTGGCTCTCATCTTACGCTCTCCTTTGGCGGTACGTCAGGGGAGGATCGGGCCCCAGGCGGGGTCCGAGCCGTCCAGCGGGGTGGGGATCCGGCGCTCGTTGCGGCCGGTCAGGTCGACCTGCCAGACGCTCGACTTGCCCGAGCGGCCCTGGCTGGTTCGGAAGAACTGGAGGACCCGGCCGTTGGGCGACCAGCTCGGCGCCTCGTCCTGCCAGCTGTCGGTCAGCAGCCGCTCGCCCGAGCCGTCCGGGCTCATCACTCCGATCCGGAAATTGCCGGCGATGCGCGTGAAGGCGATGAGGTCGCCGCGCGGGCTCCATTCCGGAGTCGCGTAGCCGCCGCCGCCGAAGCTGATCCGGCGCTGGCCGCTGCCGTCGGCGTTCATCACGTAGAGCTGCTGGCTGCCGGAGCGATCGCTCTCGAAGACGATCCTGGTGCCGTCCGGCGAATAGGAGCCGCCGACGTCGATTCCGGGCGAGGTGGTGAGCCGAACCGGAGTGCCGCCCTGCGCGGACACGCGGTAGATGTCGGTGTTGCCGCCGACCGCCATCGCATAGAGGATCCAGCGCCCGTCGGGCGAGAAGCGCGGCGCGAAGGTCTGGTTCGAGCTTTCGGTGACGATCCGCTGACGGCCTGTGCCGATGTCGTAGATGTAGATGCGCGGCCTTTTCTCGACATAGCTCAGATAGACGATCTGCTTGTAGTCGGGCGAGAAGCGCGGGGTGAGCACGGTGGACTGGCCGTTGGTCAGGAAGCGGTGGTTGGCGCCGTCCGAATCCATGATGGCGAGCCGCTTCACGCGCGCGTTCTTGGGGCCGCTCTCGGCGATGTAGGCGATCCGGCTGTCGAAGAAGGGGCTCTCGCCGGACAGGCGCGAATAGATGGCGTCGGCGCATTTGTGCGCCGCCCGCCGCCAGTCGCGCGGGGCGACGACATAGCCCTGGCGGGTGAGCTCGGACTGGAGCGCAACGTCGTAGAGGTAGCAGCCCACCGTCAGCTGCCCGTCCGGATTGGCGCGGACGAAGCCCTGGACGAGCGCCGCGGCGCCGGCCCCGCTCCATTCGGCATAGGCCGGCGCGGTTACCTCGGCGAACGGAACGGAGCGGACCCCGCCCGGCCCGACCGGCCGGAACAGGCCGCTGCCGCGCAGGTCGGCGGCGACGACCTCGGCGACCTGCCGGCCGAGAGCCTCGGTATTCCCCGCCGGAGTCTCGGCCGGCTGGGGGGTCGGCATCACCGGCACGGCGATGACGAGATCGTCGCCGCTCTCGTCGGTCACGTCGACGCTGAGCTGAGCGGAGGCCGGGAAAGCGAAAGCGAACAGGACGAGCGGGAACAGGCGCTTCATCATTGCGAGAGCCTCTTGTCGAAGGTGACCCGGAGCTGCTTCCACGCCTCGTAAAATTGGGCTGGAAGGCGGAAGGGCGAAGCGAGCCGGACCGCGCGGACGGCATGCTCCTGGTGGAGCGGAACCTGCGGCCGGTTGCTCGCGGTCTGGCCGGTCGTCCCGACGACCCGGACGTCCGCGACCCGGCCGTCCCGGCCGAGCGAGATGACGACCTCGGTCCGCAATTGCTCGGCGTCGGCGCCGGTCGGCGCCTTCCAGTGCGGCTTCAATTGGCGCCGGACCTCGGCGCCGAGCGAGGCCTGGGCGGCGGCGCTGACGGCGGCGGCCGGAGGAGTCGCCGAGTCGCTCTTGCCGTCGCCCTCCGCGGCGTCCGGGATGTTGACGCTGAAAGGCTTGCGGGCGGGAGTCGGCTTGGACGCCGATCTGGACGGCGCGGGCGAAGGCCTGGTCGGGGCCGGGCTCGGCTTGGGCTGGACGACTCGTCTCGGCGCGGGCCGGGGAGCCGGAGCGGGCGTCCGGGCCGCCGGCTCGGGCTGCGCGACCGGCTGGATCTGCGGCGGCACCGGCATGGCGGGGGCCGCGGGCAGCGCCTCCGCCGCGGCGGCCGGCGCCGGTTGGGGGGCCTGCGGGGTCGGCGAGCTGCTCTCGAGGCCGACCTCCTCGACGAAGGAGACTTCGATGGGGTCGCTTTTCGGAGTCGGCAGCCGGGTCGCCGCGAAGCCGAGGGAGAGCGCCACGAGCAGGGCGGCGTGCCCCGCGGTCGCGACTCCCAGCCCGGCGGCCTCGGCCCGGTCCATCAGCGTTCGAGTCCCTGGGTGCTGACCAGGGCCACCTTCCGGAGCCCGGCGGCATTGATCTCGCCCATCACCGCCATCACCCGTCCATAGTCGAGCGAGCGGTCGGCGCGAAGGAAGATGCGCGGACCGCCGGGCTCGCTCGACGCGGCGGCGATTCCGGCGAGGCGCTGGCCGAGCTCGGCCGGCGGCACCGGCTGGTCGTCGACATGGATGGCGCCGTCGGCCTCGAGCGAGATCTGGACCGGCTTCCTCTCCTGGTCGAGCGCACCGGCCTTGCTGTCGGGCAGGTCCACGGGGACTCCGGCGACGAGCAGCGGCGCGGTCACCATGAAGATGATCAGAAGCACCAGCATGACGTCGACCATCGGGGTGACGTTGATCTCCGCCATCGGCGAGCGCCGGGCGCGGCGGTGCCCGCCGAGGATCGGACCCATGGCCATCTAGAGATCCTCCCCGGGACGGGGAGGGGGACCAGCCGCAGGCTGGTGGAGGGGGGTCGGAGCGGGACGCACGCCCCCCTCCACCGCGCTCCGCGCGGTCCCCCTCCCCGTCCCGGGGAGGAATACCCTCATCCCTCCAGCTCCAGTTCCCGCGACAAGGTCGCATGGAAGCCGTCGGCGAAGCGCTGGAGCCTCGCCTCGAGCCGGTTGATGCTAAAGCTCATGCGATTGTAGGCGATCACCGCCGGGATCGCCGCGAACAGGCCCAGCGCGGTGGCGAACAGCGCCTCGGCGATGCCCGGCGCGACCACCGCCAGGCTGGTATTGTTGGCTCCGGCGATCGCGCTGAAGCTGCGCATGATCCCCCAGACCGTCCCGAACAGTCCGACGAACGGCGCCACCGAGCCGACCGTCGCGAGGATGTTGAGCCGGACCGCGAGCCGGTCGACCTCCTCGGTCAGAGCCGAATGCATGACGAGGGCGAGGCGCGAGCGGGCGCCCTCGCGGTCGACGGTCTTGCCGCCGGTCGAGCGGCGCCACTCGGCGATCCCGGCGGCGAGCACCTTGGCGCTCGGCAGATCCGTCTGCCCGCGGGTCTCGTAGAAGCGGTCGATGTCGTCCGCCTTCCAGAAGTCGCGCTCGAACGCCTGCGAGCCGAGCGAGGCGCGCCTCAGCTTCAGCGCGTGGCCGACGATGATCGCCCAGGTCCAGATGCTGGCGAGCAGGAGACCGACGATCACGGCCTTGACGACGATGTCCGCCTGCAAAAACAGGGCGACGGGCGACATGCTGCTTCCCGTCATCGCCAGATCGGTCACTTTCATCCTTCTCCCGTCAGCCGCCGGAACGCTTCGACCCAGTCGCGCGGCTGGCGCCGGGGGCGGCCGTCCGCCGTCAGGAAGGCGGCCGTGACCCTGGCGTCGGCCAGCAGTTCATCGCCGCGCATGACCCGCTGATGAATGAGCACGCTTGCGGCCCTGACCTCCTCGATCTCGGTCGCGACGACGAGGTCGTCGCCGAGCTTCGCCGGAGCGCGGTATTTCACCGCCAGCTCGGCCACCGCATAGACTCCCTCGCCGCCCTCCAGAGCGCCGCGCTGGTCGACGCCGATCAGCCGGAGCATGTCGGAGCGGGCGCGCTCGATGAAGCGCAGGTAGTTGGCGTAATAGACGATGCCGGCGACGTCGGTGTCCTCGAAATAGACTCGCAGCGGGAAGAGGTGGGTCTTCCCCCGCATGATGCCGTCCGCCGGCCTCGGTCCGTCCCCGCCCATCCCTGCGGCTCTATCGGCTGCGGATTCGCCGGGGCAACCCCAAAGGGCCGCGCCGGGACGAGGCGTGACGATTTTGCGTTGACGGCCTGTAACCTTGAGGTTACATGTAACCCATAGGTTACGACAAATAAGGCGTTCGAGTGGGTGTAATGGCGGGTGGACTGGCCAACCGGCTGCGCGACCTTCGCGCCGAACGCGACCTCACCCAGGCCGCGCTCGCCGAGCGGGTCGGGGTGAGCCGCAAGACCATCAACACGGTCGAGAACGGAGTCTTCGTCCCCTCGGCCCTGCTCGCTCTCAAGCTGGCGCGGGCGCTGGGCTGTCCGGTCGAGGCGATCTTCTCGCTCGAGGACTGAAGATCAAGGAGACGGTGATGACGTGCGACGTGACGATCGAAGGGGCGGAACGCGCTTCGCGGGGGCGGGCGATCCTGATGGCGGTTGCCGCGGCGGTGCTGCTCGTCAACGCCGCGATCCAGTGGGGCAATCCCGATTATGCCGAGCCCGGCGTTCGCTCCGGCTCGTGGATCCTCGTCGTCGCGATCTGGATGTTCATCCTCGCCAACGGCGGCGGCCTCCGCCTCGGCGGACGGATGCGCGCGCTGCTCAACGACGAGCTGTCGCTCCGCAACCGGGCGCGGGCGATCGCGGCGGGCTTCTACCTGATGCTCGCCGCCGGGCTGGCCGTCTACGCGGCGGCGTGGCGGGTCGAGATCGCCGCCGCCGACGCGCTCAGGCTGGTCACCGCGGCGGGCCTGTCCGCGGCGCTCCTCGTCTACGCCTGGCTGGAGTGGTGAGAAGCGTCAGCGCCTCGCCTCGGCCTGCGCCTCGACGAGTCGGACGAGGTCGCCCTGGGCGACGTTCATGTCGATCAGATGCAGGCCCCAGCCGGGATTGAGCTTGCCCATCGTGTAGACGTCGCCGGGAATACGGTCGGTGCGGGTGTCGGCCGGATCGGCGCTTTCGGTCACCGCCAGCCAGCCCGCCTGGCCGTCGTGCCGGCACTCGGCCGTGACCAGTCCCTCGGTGCGAAGGAAGGGCGTCGGCGGAGTGCCCTGGCTCGACCACACGACCGGCTCGGCCCCCGGCTGCACCGGCGACAGGACGAACCAGTAGGAATCGAGCTTCGCCTTGCCGCCGCCGAGCGCGCCCGGATTGGTGCAGCCCGCCGTCATCCCGGCCCTGGCGGCGCGGCCGAGGAAGGCGTCGGCGGACGGCGGGGCGGAGGCCCGGAAGGTCATGTAGGTGATCACGCAGCCGGTCTCGCCGACCCTGCTGCACAGCGGCGTCGACTTGAGGCTGCCGCCGACCCGCTTGCCCTCCGGCACCTCGACCGGCCAGCCGAGCAGGATCGCCGACAGCATGCGCTTCGCCTCCGGCCTGCCCTCGATCTCCTCGGCGAGCAGCCTTAGGAGGTGGATCGCGCCCTGGCTGTGGCCGATCAGGACGAACGGTCGGTCCTGGTTGCGATGGGCAAGGAACTCGCGCCAGGCATGGCCAACGTCCTGATAGGCCATGTCGAAATTCTCGCGCAGGTCCTCGCCGGCGAAGGCGCGTGGGAGAGCGGCGAGGGTCACCTGGCGGTAAATGGGGGCGAAGGTCCGGCAGACGCTACCGAAGCGGGCGATCTGGACCGCCGCCGTGGCATTCTCCTCGAGGCCCGGCTCGATGTCGCTGTTGAGGCCCGGGTCACGGGAGATGGTCGGATAGACGTAGAAGCAGTCGACCGCCGCGTCTTTGTTCGGAAGCGCTTGGCCGGTGGAACCGTAGCCGTTGGCGTTGAGGGCGGTCGTCGCCAGCGGGCCGCCGCAGGCGTCGGCGCGGCCCGGGAGGCAGAGCCAGGTCGAATCCGATTCGTAGTTGAGATCCTGGTGAGCCGCCGCAGGTGCGACCGGAACGACGAGAAACAGGGCTGCAGCGGCAGCGATCTTGTGAATGAACCTCATTCCCTTCCTTTCCGATCAGTCGAACAGGCCGTCCTGCGCCGATTTGGGCTGAGGCAGGCCGAGATGGCTCCAGGCCTTGCCGTTGAGGCAGCGGCCGCGGGCGGTGCGGGCGACGAGGCCGAGCTGGATGAGGAAGGGCTCGATCACTTCCTCGATCGTGTCGCGCGGCTCGGAGAGCCCGGCGGCGAGGGTCTCCACCCCGACGGGCCCGCCCTTGTAGAGGTCGGCGATCATCATGAGGTAGCGCCGGTCCATCGCGTCGAGGCCGAGCTGGTCGACCTCCATCCGGGTGAGGGCGCCGTCGGCGACCCTGGCATCGACCTCGCCGCCGCCCGACTGGGCGAAGTCCCGGACCCGGCGAAGCAGCCGGCCGGCGATCCGCGGCGTGCCGCGCGAGCGGCGGGCGATCTCCCGGGCGCCGTCCTCGGTCAGAGCCAGGCCGAGCAGCCGGGCGGCCCGGCGAACCACCTGCTCGAGCTCCTCGACCGAATAGAAATTGAGCCGGACCGGAATCCCGAAACGGTCGCGC
>DASVVX010000138.1:0-14264 GCA_036386295.1 Allosphingosinicella sp. | reverse complement strand
CCCGACCGCGCCTATGAGGCTCCGGGCGGCGGCACTCTGACGCTCAAGGGCCGTGCCCTGATGTTCGTTCGCAATGTCGGGCACCTGATGGCCAACCCGATGATCCGGGTCGACGGCGAGGACTCGCAGGAGGGGTTGGCGGACGCCGTGATCACCGCGCTCGCTGCCCTCCACGATATCAATGGCGCTCGCTCCAACAGCCCTGCCGGCTTCGTCTATATCGTCAAGCCCAAGATGCACGGGCCGGAGGAAGCCGCTTTCGCCGGCCGGCTGTTCGACCGCACCGAGGATCTGCTCGGCCTGCCGCGCCACTCGATCAAGATCGGAGTGATGGACGAGGAGCGCCGCACCAGCGTCAACCTCGCGGCGGTGATCCGCGAGGTGAAGGACCGGGTGGTGTTCATCAACACCGGTTTCCTCGACCGCACCGGCGACGAGATCCACACCGCGATGCGGCTCGGGCCGGTCATCCGCAAGGCGGAGATGAAGAACAGCGAATGGCTGAAGGCCTATGAGGACAACAATGTCGACGTCGGCCTCGCCTGCGGATTCGCCGGCCGAGCCCAGATCGGCAAGGGCATGTGGGCCATGCCGGATCTGATGGCGGACATGCTCGCCCAGAAGATCGGCCACCCCAAGGCGGGGGCGAGCACGGCCTGGGTCCCCTCCCCCACCGCCGCCACGCTGCACGCGGTCCATTATCACCGCGTCGACGTCGGCGAGCGCCAGCGCGAGCTGGCCGGGCGCGCGCCGGCGCCGCTGCGCGGGCTGCTCGCCGTCCCCGTCGCGGCCGACCGCTCCTGGCCGGTCGAGGCGGTGCGCGAGGAGCTCGACAACAACGTCCAGGGCATACTCGGCTACGTGGTGCGCTGGATCGACCAGGGCGTGGGCTGCTCGAAGGTCCCGGACATCCACGACACGGGTCTCATGGAAGACCGCGCAACCTGCCGGATCTCAAGCCAGCACGTCGCCAACTGGCTCCTCCACGGCGTCGTCGGCGAGGATGAGGTCGAGGAAGCGCTCCGCCGGATGGCCGCCGTGGTCGACCGGCAGAACGCGCACGATCCCTTTTACCGGCCGATGGCTCCCGGTTTCGAGGGCAGCATCGCCTTCCAGGCGGCGCGGGCGCTCATCTTCGAAGGGGCGAAGCAGCCCTCGGGCTATACCGAGCCCTTGCTCCACGCCCATCGCCTGGCCCTGAAGGCGCTAGCGGAGCCTCGTTGACGCCAGCCCGCGGGCCGTGCGGTCCGCCAGCGCTCCGACCAGTCCGCCCGCGCCGGCGGCGCGCTCGTAGAGCGCGATCCGCCGGTCGAGGCTGGGCTCAACCGAGGCCTGGGCCTCGAGCGCGGCGAAGCGGATCCGGTCGCTCGGATGGCGCGCGGCGAAGGCCTCGGCGAGGTCGAGCCCGTTGCCGCCGCCGAGATGGACGGCGAGCTTGACCAGCGCTTCCAGCGAGCTGGTGTTGACCAGGCTCGAGACCTCGCGCCGTTCGAGGTCGAAGCGATACTGGTCGCAGAAATCCGAGCGGTCCGACTGGGCAAGGACGTTGATCGAGACCGACAGCGCATCGGGCGGCAGCTGCGAATGGACGTCGCGGAACCGGCGGTAGAGCATTACCTTGCCCTCGGCGAGGCGCGAGCGCTCGACGAAGCGGAGCGCCACCGGCTCGCCGACGAAGCCGGTCACCTCGCCATATTCATATTCATAATAGTCGCTCCAATAGCCGGGGCCGAGATAGCCGACGGTGAGGAAGCTGAAATTGTGGTCGTGGGGAACGCCGTAGAAGAAGGGGTCGGTTCCGCTGTTGACGACGACGCTGTCCTCCGCGGCCGGCCAGAAATTGGCGCGGATCGCGAAACCCGGCCCGGCGTGGAGAAGGATGACCTGGGCGGTGTAGCGGTTGTGCCGGATCTGGCCGGCACAGCTTCGCTTGAGCTCCTCGATCACCAGATCGCCGAGAAAGCGGCGGTTGTTGCCGAGCCGGGCGAGCGTCGGAGCGAAGGCGGCGATGCCGGCCTCGTCGTCGGGGTCGAAGCCCTCGGCGACTAGGCTCTCGACCAGATCGCCGAGCTCTATCGAGCCCGTCGCCTTCGTCTCGATCAGGAGCGGCATGGCGCGACCCGCTCCGCCGTCTCGGGGAAAAAGGCAGCGAGCGTCGCCCCGGCGGCGGCGCGCACCTCCGGATGGGGGTCCGCCGCGGCCATTTGCTCCAGATGCGGCAGGGCAAGCTCGGCATCCAGCGCCAGGAATTCCCGCATCGCCTGCCAGCGCGCGTGGAAATGTCGGGCGGACAGCGCCTCGGCGAACAGCGGCGCGGCGTCGCGGCGGTCCATCGTCCTGAGCAGGGCGAGCATCATCTGGATCCGCGAGCCGGCGTCGTCGGTGCTGCCGGCCGCCACGGGCTCGAGGCTGACCGGGTCGTAATCGACTCCCACCGGCCCCGCCTCGAGCGGAGTGGCGGCGAACAGATAGACGAGGTCCGAGCCGGCGCTGTCGACGGTGAAGGCCTCGCATCGGCCGTCGACTTCGAGCAGGTCGCCGTCGGCCAGCCGGCGGCGTTCGCGAAGTCGGCAGCGCCCCCCGGCCGAGGCCGTGAAATCCGGGCCGATGAACGGCGCCGACCAGAAGGACAGCCAGGCTCCGCCCGACCTGACGAACCGGTACAGGCCGAGCTCCCCGGTGAACGAGATCGGGGGCGGCGGCTCTCCCGAAGCCCGCTTGACGGCGAGCGCGTCGGCGCTGGTCACCGCGACCTGGATCGTCAGGGCCGGATCGCCGAACAGCAGCAGCCCGTCCTGCACGAGGTTGCGCGACGCGCGCAGCGGCGGCCGGCAGAACGGGTCGGCCGCCGCCGCCGCGACCGCCGAGTCGAGGACCGCCGCGACCGCCGCGTCGTCCCCGACGAAGCGCCGCGCCAGCCCGAGCACGGCGCCGGCGCCGGTTTCCGCCGCCGCGCCCAGGCCCTGCCTCAGCTCGAGGAAGGCCGGGACGGCGGCGATCGACTCGGCCACACCGCGCATCGCCGCCGCCGTCGCCGAGCGCGCCGTCTTGTCGTTCAGCCAGGTCTCCAGCGCCTCGCCCACGATCACGGTCGTTTCTCCCGGAACGGCATCAGCCGCTGGAGACGACGATGACGACGCCGGCGCAGAACACGCCCCCCACTTCCTGCTGACGCGCCGATCCGTGGATCGCGACCCTGGTCCCGAGCTCGGGCAGTTTCCTGATGTCGATCGTCTTCATTCCCGCTTCTCCCTCAGCTTGCGACGGACGGAGCAGGAGCCCCCGCGATCGCGGTCCCCACCGCAAATGGCGATTGTCCCCACCCGTCCCCGCCCCGTTCAGTCGGACGGGATCATCGGAATCTTTCGCAAGTCGCGAAATTAAGCTGTGGATATTTCAGGGGAAAGATCGGGATAAGATTCAGGCGGCCTCGTTCCGGTCCTGCCTGTCCTCTTCCGAATAGGCGGCCCGAAGCTCTTCGAGGCGGCGCAGCTCCTGCCGGATTCGCCGCGCGGTCCTCAGGCCCCAGGCGAACAGGAGCGCGAGAAGCACCATGGTGAGGATCCCGCGCGGAGTTTGCACCCAGTCGACGAACGTCGCCGGGATGAGCTCGGTCCGGCCGCCGGCGCGAAGCGCCATCTTGTAGATCAGCGCGCAAACCACGCCGATCGGGAAGAAGGCGAGGCTAAGGCGGGTCCGCCTGAGGTTGGCGGCGGCATTGTTGAGGCTGGTGTCGATGAACGCCTCGCGGCTGGCCGTGTCGAGGGTCCGGGTCATCTGCTTGATCTGCCGCCGCTTCCGGGTGACGATGATCGTGATGACGATGAGGGCGATCGCGGCCACCATCGTCACCGTGCCGGGCTCCATGAAGATTCCGACCAGGCTCGTGCCGAGGATGAAGGCGACCGCGGCGAAATCGAGCCAGGCGAAGATACGGCCGCGGCGGCGCGCCTTGCGCGCCATCGCCTCGAACGCCCGAGGCGGCTCGGCGGCGTCGGTCTCCTTCCAGAGATCGGCCAGCTTTTGAAGATCGGGATCGGTCATGAGCGTCGCTCCACGATCGTCTTCAGGGCGCTCTTCGCGCGTTGGCACCGAAGCATCACGGCATTGGGCGATATCCCCAGGATGGTTGCCATTTCGGCATAGCTGAAACCCTCGAGGCACAGGACGATGGCCTCGCGCTGGGGGATCGGCAGGAGCTGGATCGACTCGACGAGCACCCGCTTCTCGTCGTTGCGCAGCGCCGTCTCGTCCGGCGCCGGGGCGCCCGAGACGAGATCGCCGGGAAGCTCGACCTGGCGCGGCTCGCGCGCGCGCTTGGAAACATGCGAGATGCACCTCTTCTGGGCGATCGAGGCGGCGAAGGTCTTGATCGACGCCTCGCCGCGATAGCTGTCGAGGGCCACCCAGATCGCCAGCAATATGTCCTGGATGAGCTCACGGCGAAGCGAAGGATCGGCCTCGTAGGACAGGGCGATTCGGTTGATCAGGCCCGTGCAGGACGAGCTCATCTCCTCGAAAAGTTGCTCCTTTGAGCCATTCGTGGCCATTGCTACATCGGCACCCCAGGGCCGGACCCCGGCCCGCCCGCGGCGTATGTGGAGGATCGTCGCCGGAAGATCAATTCTCGTGGCGGGAAAGGAATTTAGCGCGATGGAGCGAAGCGCCCAGAACAGCGGCACGATCGAGGTCCGAAACGCGCACCGTTTCGACCGCGCCGCGCTGGAGGAATGGCTCGAGCGGGAGGTCGAGGACTATCGGGGCCCGCTGCGGATCGAGCAGTTCCGCGGCGGTCAGTCCAATCCCACCTACAAGCTCATCACTCCGGCAAGGTCCTACGTCCTGCGCCGCAAGCCTCCGGGCAAGCTGCTGCCCGGAGCGCATGCCGTCGACCGCGAGTATCGGGTGATCACCGCCTTGGGCGGGCAGGGCTTCCCGGTCGCTCGCACCTATGGCCTGTGCCTCGACGAGGCGGTGATCGGCACCCCCTTCTACGTCATGGAGATGGTCGAGGGCCGGATCTTCTGGGAGGCCGATTTCCCCGAGGTGCCGAGCGGCGAGCGGCCGGCCTATTTCGACGCGATGAACGCGACGATCGCCCGGCTCCATCTCATCGATCCCGAGGCGGCCGGCCTCGGCGACTATGGCAAGCCGGGAAATTATTTCGAGCGCCAGATCGGCCGCTGGTCGAAACAATATCTCGGCGACGTCGAGGCCGGCCGGGTCCCGGCGATGGACCGGCTGGTCGAATGGCTTCCGCTCAACATCCCCGGCGGCGAGGCGCCGGCGCGGATCATCCACGGCGATTTCCGCTGCGACAACATGATCTTCCATGCCACCGAGCCCAGGGTCCTGGCGGTGCTCGACTGGGAGCTGTCGACTCTCGGCCACCCGCTGGCCGACTTCACCTATCACCTGATGGTCTGGCGGATGCCGGCCGGAGTCTCGACCGGCCTCGCCGGGCTCGACCTCGAAGCGCTCAACATTCCGTCCGAAGCCGAATATGTCGCCGCTTATTGCCGGCGCACCGGCCGCGATTCGATCCCGGACATCGATTTCTACATGGCCTTCAACATGTTCCGCCTCGCCGCGATCGTCCACGGAATCAAGGGCCGGCTCGCCCGGGGCACCGCCTCCTCGGGCCACGCCGCGCAAATGGCGGCGAGCCTGGAGCCTCTCGCCGAGCGGGCCTGGGAGCAGGCGGTGCGGGCGGGGGCGTAGCTAACCCCTCTCCCTGCAGGGGAGAGGGAGGGGCCCGCTCGTGCAGCGAGTGGGAGGGTGAGGGCCTGTCATAGCGCTCGGCAACGCCCTCACCCTGCCGCCGCTTCGCGCCGGCTGTCCCTCTCCCCTACAGGGAGAGGGGTTCGAGACCCTATCCGCGCCCTGCCTTTCACTTTATTCGAGACCGATACTGCCGGGGGGAAGAATGGCGGGAGACAGCGCGGACAGGAAGCTGAGGCGGGCGCTCAGGCAGATCGGCTGGGCGCGGCTCGCCGGCACCGCCGTTTTCGTCGCGGTCGCCCTGCTCCTCGCCCGCTACGCCTGGAACGTGCCGCTGGTCAGCGACGCCGAGCGGGCGCTCTACGACATACGCTTCACGCGCTCGGCGGCGCGGACCGTCCAGGACGAAAGGATCGTCCTGGTGACCTATGACGACCAGACCCTCCAGGCGCTGCAGAAAAGATCCCCGCTCGACCGCCGGGTGCTGGCCGGGGCGCTGGCAACGCTCGACTCCATGGGTCCGAAAGCGGTCGGGATCGATATCCTCCTCGACCAGCCCCAGGCCGAGGACCCGCAGCTCCTCGCCGCCCTGAAGGCGATCAGGACCCCGACCTTCCTCGCCTACGCCTCGCCGGCGCAGAACGAGGACCAGATCGAATATGAGCAGCACGAATTCCTTCGCGGGTTCATCGGCCAGGCGCGGACCGACCGGGTCCGCCCGGCCAGCATCAAGATGGAGCCCGACTATGAGGACGGGGTGATCCGCCGCTGGCCCGGGCGGACCGGAAACCTTCCCCCCGAGCTCGCCAACGCGATGAGCCGGGTCCACCCGGAGTTCGACCGCTATTCCGGAAGCATCGACTTCGCCCTTCCGGCGGATTCGGAGCGGCCGGTCTTCGCCAGCTTCCCGATCGACACCCTGCCGCTGCTGGGCGACTCGATCCGGGATCGCATCCGGGGCCGCTACGTGCTGATCGGCGGCAACATCAAGGACCAGGACGATTACGAGACTCCGATGAGCCGGCGCACCGGCCGCTGGATGAAGGGGGTGGAGGTGCACGCCCATATGCTCGCCCAGCAGCTCGACGGCCGAATGCGGCCCCGGCTGCCGTCCTTCCTGCTCTGGGCGAACGCCCTCGCCATGGTCATCGCCGGCGGGGTGAGCAGCCTGCTCGAATGGCGCGGCTGGCGGCTCGCGCTGGTCCTTGCGGCGCAGCTCGCGGTCATCTCCGCCTCGCCCTTCCTTCTCCAGGGCTGGGGCCTCGACACCTACGGCGTTCCCGCCTTCGGAGCGGCGCTGGGCTGGGCCTTCGCCTTCGCGGCGGTCGGCACCGCGGCGCGCGCGGTCGGCTCCGAGCAGCGCCGCTTCGCCCAGGCGACGCTCGGCAAATATCTGCCTGCCGACGTCGCCGCCGAGATCCTGAAGGATCCCGAACGGCTCACCCTCACCGGCGAGAAACGGCAGATCTACGCGCTCTTCTCGGATCTCGAAGGCTTCACCAAGCTCAGCCACGCGACCACGCCCGAGCAGCTCTCCACGCTCCTCAACCGCTATCTGGAGATGCTCAGCGAAGTCGTGCTTCGCCACGGCGGGACGATCGACAAGTTCGTCGGCGACGCCGTCGTCGCCTTCTGGGGCGCGCCGATCGCCCGCGAGGACGATGCGGACCGCGCCGTGCTCGCCGCAGTCGCGCTGTACGAGGCCGGGGAAGAATTCCGGCGGACGGCCGGCGAGGGCCTTCCGCCGATCGGCTGCACCCGGGTCGGCCTCCATCGCGGCGAGGCCGTGGTCGGCAACTTCGGCGGCGAGGGGCGGATCCAGTACACCGCCCTCGGAGACGGCATGAACACCGCGTCGAGGCTCGAATCGGCCAACAAATATCTCCACTCGACCATTCTGGTCAGCGCCGAGGCGAAGGCCGGAACCGGCCTCGACATCTTCCGCCCGCTCGGCCGGGTCGTGCTCAGCGGCCGAGCCACGCCGGTCGAGGTATGGGAGCCGGTGCCGCACATGCCGGCCGCCAGGCGACGGCGGCTGACCGAGCTGTGGCTCGCCTTCGATTCCGGCGAGGCCGGCGCGATCGAGGCGATGGCGGCGATGGCGGCCGAGGGTGAAGATGCAGCCCTTGTCGATTTGGTGTATCGTCTGCGCGAGGCCGGTCCGGGAGGTCATTTTGTCTTGGGGTCCAAATAGCGTCCTTCGCCCGCTGATCGCGGTCGCCCTGCTCGCCGGCGCGAGCGCGGCGAGGGCCGACATCCTCGTCGTCCGCTCGACCGGCCCTTCCGCGAAAAGCTATCCGCCCGGCCGGCGCATTCCCGAGAGCGCGCGCCTGGTGCTTCGCGGCGGCGACCAGCTGACCGTGCTCGACGGCCGCGGGACTCGCGTCATCCGCGGTCCCGGTGCCTTCACCGCCGGTGCCCCCACCGCCGGCCGGGTCGCCTCGGCGGCGCCGGCCGTCGATCGCCGGGCGCGGATCGGCGCCGTGCGCGGCCTCGAGACCGGCACTCTTCGCCCGCCGAGCATCTGGCACGTCGACGTGTCGCGAAGCTCGAACGTCTGCGTCGCCGATCCGGCGCGGGTGACCTTGTGGCGGGCCGATCCGGGCAAGGCGGCGACCCTGACCATCGCCGGCCCGGGGGGACGCCGCAGGCAGGTCGACTGGCAGCCGGGCTCGAGCACCGTCGCCTGGCCGGCCGACCTGCCGGTCTCGGAAGGGGCCGAATATCGCCTCAGCGGCGGCGGTTCGCCGCCCTCGACGATCCGCTTCCGAGCCATGGGGAGCCGGCCCGCCGGGCTCGAGGACATGGCCCAGACCCTGATCCGCAACCGGTGCGACGCCCAGCTCGACCTGTTCATCGACACGGTCAAGCTGCCGGGCTGAGTCCTCCCGGACAAATGCTCCTCGTCATCCCGGCGCAGGCCGGGACCCAGGAACATCGGCGGTCGAGTGTGGGCGCCGCGGCCTCCCTTCGCTTCGAATTCCGAGTTCCTGGGTCCCGGCCTTCGCCGGGATGACGGCGGAACAAGGGCTGAGTGCGGACGCTAGCCCAGATGCCCCTGCTGCAGCGCCTTGAGCGCCGCCCGGGTCCTGTCGCGGGCATCGAGCTTGAGCAGGAGGTTGGAGACGTGGTTCTTCACCGTCCCCTCCGCCAGCGCCAGCAGGTCGGCGATCTCGCGGTTGCTGTAGCCGGCGCAGATCAGGTGCAGCACCTCCCGCTCCCGGACGGTGAGCGCCTCGGCGACGTAGCTGTCCGATGAAGCCGAAGGGCTTCGACGGATCGCCGCCATCAGGCTTTCCGTCATCGCCGGCTGGAAGGCCGTCCGGTCGGCGGCGAGGGCGCGGATGGCCTCGGCCAGGTCCTCGAGCGAGACGTCCTTGAGCATCAGGCCCTTGGCGCCCGCCTTGATCGCCGCGATCGCGGCATCGCCGTCGTCGAACGTCGTCAGAACCAGGGTCGGCGGAAGCGCATTCGCTTCGCTGAGCGCCTCGAGGACGGCAATTCCGCTCAGCCGCGGCATCCGGATGTCGAGGAGGAGCACGTCCGGCTTGAGCTCCGGAACCTTCTCGAGCGCCTCCTCGCCGTCGCTCGCCTCGCCCACCACCTCGATGTCGGGCACCAGCTCGAGCAGCCCGCGGACGCCCTGGCGGACGAGCGTCTGATCGTCGACGAGGACGACGCGGATCATGCCGGCCGACTCATGCCGCGCGCGGAGCGCCCGAAGGCAGCCAGGCCTCGATCGTGAAGCCGAATTCGGGTCCCTTTCGAACCGCCAGCTTGCCGCCGAGCGACTCCAGGCGTTCGCGCATCCCGCGAAGCCCCGAGCCGGGAGACGAAGCGGAGGGCCGCGCGCTTCCGTCGTTGCGCGCGATGAGGCGCACGCCTTCGCCGTCCGAGGTCACCTCGAGCCACAGGTTGGAGGCTTCGGCATGCCTGACGGCGTTGGTCACGGCTTCCTGGGCGCATCGGATCAGGGCGTGGGCCTGGGCCGGGCTGACCCGCACCTCGGGCGAGATGTCCAGGTGAATGGCCGGTCTCGGCACGCCCCGGGCAAGCGCCTCGAGCCCGTCCCTCAAATCGGAGCGCTCCGCCTCGCGCAGGGTGGCGACGACGTCGCGCACCTTGCCGAGGAGGGCTCGGGCCAGGCCTTTCGCCTGCATCACATGATCGTTCGCCCGTCCGGGGTCGGTGACGTGACTGGCGATCTCCAGCTGCAGCCCGAGCGCGGTGAGCTCGTGCCCCCAGGCGTCGTGCAGCTCGCGCGAGATTCGCAGCCGCTCCGCGTTGCGCACATTATTGGCGACGATGGCCTGCGCGGCCCTGAGCTCCCGGTTGGTCTGGGCCAGGGCGCGCGCCGTCTGGGCCGTGTAGGCGAAGAAGAGCTGCAGAGCCACGGACAGGCCGAGGATCCAGCACATGTCCGGATTGAGGGCCTGCGCGAGCGCGCCGATCACCGCCAGGGTCTGGAAGGCGACCCAGCCGAGCGCGCTGGCGGGCCCGGTTTCCATCGCCACCTGCCACGCCGTGATGATGAGGAAGACCGACATCATCGCCCAGGGCACGAGGAGCGCCATCGCCGCGACGGCGGCGACCTGGACTCCCAGCAAGGACCATCGAAGGCTCGTGGGCAGCTTCAGGACCATGGCACCCAGGACCGAAGCCCCGAAGAGCGCGAAGGCGACGAGCCAGAGCGCGGACACCGGACCGAAGCGCATCGGCGTGCCGGCGATGAAGTTCTGAAGGACCGGCCAGCCAAGGGCCAGCCAGACAGCCAGGGCCGCGACGCAGAAGATCGAATAATGCCGGTAGCCGAAATTGCCTGCCATGGCGGGACGCTGCCACAGAGCGAGCCTCCTTTCCATATGCCGAAGGTCATGGTGCCGAAGTGAATTTGCGGCAATCGTCGGCAATAGAGCGGCTCGGCGGCGCTCAAGGCCCCGGGAAGCGCCGGACAAGGTTCACTCGCATCGCATCGCGGGCCGATAGACCTGCATGGCGTTGGTTGGGGAATCGCCGCCCAGCGTGAGGCCTCCGCCGGGCAGGAAGATCCGGCCGCCGACTACGGCGCTGCCTTTCAGGCCGTGGACGGGGATTGGGAGGTTGGGCAGCATGGTCCACCGGTTGGCCCGCGGATCGTAGCCGTAAGTGTTGGGAGTCAGGCCCAGCACATGGCCTTGCTCGCCCTCTCCGCCGAAGACGAACATGCAGCCGCCAACGGCCGCGCCCATGATTCCGGCCCGGGGCGCCGGAAGCGGCGCACCCCTCGTCCAGCGCCGGGTCTTGGGATCGTAAATCTCGACCACGTCGAGCCGCCGGGCGGTGAAGCCGGGACCGGTTCGGCCTCCGGCGACGATGATCTTTCCGTTCAGCGCGGCCATGGCCAGGTGGTTGCGCTGGGTCGGCAGGTCCGGAAGCTTCTCCCACGTGTCGGTCGCCGGGTCGTACATCTCGAAGGCGGAGCCTCCGGGCGCCCGTCCGCCGGCCACATAGATCTTGCCGTCGAGCACCGCCTCGCCGCCGGCGCTCCGCGCGGTCGGCATCGGCGCACGCGCCACCCAGCCCCCCACCGCCGGATCGTGGACCCAGGTGTCCGCCACGTCCGTCCCCGGCCGCCCGCTCAGCGCGCCGTCGACTTCGCCGCCGATCACGTAGAGCTTGCCGCCGACCGCCACCGCGTGCGTGTGGTGGAGCGGCCGGGGCAGGCTCGGGCCGAGCGACCAGCGGCCTGTGGCCGGATCATAGATCTGGACCAGGTTGGAAGTCATTCGCCCGGGCGGCCAGCCGCCGAGCACCCAGATCCTCCCGTTCAGCTCCGCAACCGCATTCTCGGCGCGGGCAAGCGGCATGGCGGTGGCGACGGTCCATCCGTCGACCTCCGGGGTGGCGGCGCCCGGGGTACCCTGGCTCGCCCGATCGTTCCAGGTCTCGCGCAGCTCACCAGCCTCGACGGCGGTGGACCGGTCGGGTGGAGAGGGGGGACGCGCCAGCGCCCTGCCGGTCAGCTCGAGGGTGCGCCCCTCGCGCCTGACGGTGATCGACACGGGGTCTCCGACCTTGAGGCTCTGCACATATGCACCGGCGGCCTGAGGCCCGGCGACCGGTTTTCCTCCAAATTGAAGAAGAATGTCCCCGCGCCTGACGCCGACCGCGGCTGCGGTTCCCCCGGGGGCGACGAAGCCGACCACGGGGCCTTCGGGATCTTCCTCTATCCCGAGCCCGAGGCCGACCTGGGGCTGCGCCGTCGCTGCCGGGGGCTGCGCCTGCTGCGCATTCGCAACGGCGCCGACGGACAGCGCGAGCGCCGCGGCGCCGGCGAAGGCTCCAGAACCCGATTTAGCAATCCTGCCCATCGCACGCTCCTCCCGTGGAGTCGGAATCTGCCACGGCGGTGAGCCGCCCACACGTGCCGAAAGTCACTGTTGGCCGCTGCGACCTCCGGCACTCACGCCGGACCGGAGGCAGGAGGCATTAAGGGATGGACCCAAGTGAAGGACCCCACATGCTCCGCTCTGCAAGCGTCACCGCCATCCTGCTCGCCTCCGCCGCCCCCGCCCTCGCGCAGCGCGCCGACGAGAATGCGGTCAGGGCCGCCGACGACGCCTTCGGGACGAGCGTCGGCAACGAGAAGATCGGCCTTTACGGCGCCAACGACGTCCGCGGCTTCAGCCCCGTGACCGCGGGCAACATCCGGCTCGAGGGGCTCTCGGTCACCGAGCATGGCGGCTTCACCAGCCGGATCGTCAGCGCTTCCACGATCAGGGTGGGCCTGACCGCTCAGGGCTATCCCTTTCCGGCGCCGACCGGGATCGCCGACTATTCGCTGCGAAGCTCGGGCAATGAAGCCGTCCTGAGCCCCGCCCTCTACCTCGGCCCCTACGGCACCATGGGCCTGGACCTCGACGCCCAACTCCCCATCGTTCGCGACCGGCTCAGCGTCGCGGCGGGCCTCTCCTACCGCTACGAGGAGAATTTCCCGGGCGAGGACGGAACGATCCTGATGGCCGGGGCGGTCGTGCGGTGGCGGCCCGCCGAGAGGATCGAGGTCAAGTCCTTCTACGGGCGCCATGACGTCATCGACGATCGCGACGTCCCGGCGATCTTCACCGGCGGGCCGTATCTGCCCCCGAAGATCGAACGCCGCTACTTCGGCCAGGACTGGAACAAGAGCGGCTTCAGCCGGCAATTCTACGGCGGCGTCGGCTCCGCCCGGCTGTCGGAGAGCTGGCAGGTCCGGGCCGGCCTCTTCCGCTGGGAAACCGACGCGAAGCTCGACCTCGTCGAGCTCCACCGAGACGTCCAGCCGGACGGCTCGGCCCAGCGCCAGCTCGTCGCCACCAGGGACCAGACGGCGGCGTCCACCTCCGGCGAGCTGCGCTCCTCCTGGTCGCTGGCGGAGGGAAGCCGGCGGCATATCGTCCATCTCGCCCTTCGCGGCCGCCACACGCGGCGGGCCTATGGCGGCGCCGACGTCAGCGACCTCGGGCCCGCCCGGATCGGGACTCGAAGCGCCGCTCCGGAGCCGGATTATGCGTTCGGCCCGCTCACCCGCGACGAGGTCCGCCAGGTCACCGCCGGGATCGGCTACGAGCTGCGCTGGCCCGGGACGGGCGAGCTCAGCCTCGGGGTCCAGAAGGCCGGCTACGAAAAGCAGGTGCTGATCCCCGGCCTGCCGGCGCTGACGACGAAGGACAGCCCCTGGCTCTACAACGGGACGGTGGCGGTCTACCTCGCCGACGGCCTCGCCGCCTATGCGGGCTATACCCGCGGCCTCGAGGAGAGCGGAGTCGCACCGCCCAATGCCGTCAACCGCAATTCCGCCCCACCGGCGCTCCGGACGAGCCAGCGCGACCTCGGGATCCGCTTCGCCCTCTCGCCGCGCCTGAGCCTCGTCGCCGGACTGTTCGACGTCCGCAAGCCCTATTTCAACGTCGATCCGGACCGTCTCTACCGCCAGCTCGGGACGGTCCGCCACCGCGGGGTCGAGCTGTCGCTCGCCGGCCAGCCGGTCGAAGGCCTGAGCCTCGTCGCCGGCGCCGTCTTCCTCGATGCCGAGGTGTCCGGCCCGGCGGTGGACCTCGGAATCATCGGCCCGAAGCCGGTCGGGACCTCGGCTCGGACGATCCGCGCCAATCTCGACTATCGCCTGCCCTTCTTCCAGCCGCTTTCGGTCGACCTCGCGATCACCAGCCTGGCGGGCCGGGTCGCGAGCGCCCGCGAATATGCCGAGCTCGGCGGCCGCCAGCTGACGACCGCGCCGCGCACCACCGTCGACATCGGCGCCCGCTACCGCTTCAAGGCCGGCGGCGCCCCGGTCACGCTGCGAGCCCAGGTGACCAACCTCTTCGACGTCTACGGCTGGGACGTCTCGCCCAGCTCGGCCTTCCGCTTCAGCGACGCCCGCCGTTTCCTGCTCAGCCTCGCCGCGGACCTTTGAGCAGCGGCGAGCGACGCGCGCGGCTTCCCGTTCCCCGCGATCACCCCGTCGGGAAGCCGCGCTTGCGCATCAGCGCCTTGACGTCGGGATCGCGACCGCGGAACTGGCG
>DASVVX010000137.1:0-11523 GCA_036386295.1 Allosphingosinicella sp. | reverse complement strand
GGGCAGGGTGCCGATATGGCATGAGTATAAGAACAAGTCAAGAACATTATTTCACCCGAAGCACCGAAGGACCGAAGGGGCCGGAGCGGTCCGGCGGCTTGCGGCTGTTCGCGGAATCGGGATGAAGGAGCGACTGCGTCGCTCGATAAAATGCCGTTTCGATGAGGCTCGGCCTGGCCCGCCGCTCCAGCCCCTTCGGTCCTTCGGTGCTTCGGGTGAAACCTTGGCTTCCCAGACGTCGCGGCCTCGCACGGCGGCTAGAGCGGCAGCAGACCGATCTCCATCGTCGTCGGCCCGCCGCCCTGGAAGCTGCTCAGCCGGACGCGCTGCCATGAGCGGGTGCCGCCGGGGCCGTCGGCCGGCCTGAAGCGCCACTCGCGGTGGATGACTCGAAGCAGCCGCCGATCCATCCGCGGCCGGCCGGTGCCGGCGACGATCCTCACCGCGGCGACCGAACCGTCGCCGCGAAGCCTGACGCAGGCGAGGACGTCGCGGCCGGGATCGCCTTGCGGGTCGAAGGCGGCCGGGAGCGGCGCATGGTCGAGCCGGAAGGTCGGGCCGGCGGAGGGGTTTCCCGGGCAGCGCGGGTCGCTCGAGGGCCGGGCACCGAGGCCGGGATTGTCGATATAGGGCTGCCAGGCGGCGCCCAGCACGACGGACCAATGTTCGCCGATCGGCCCGCACAGGCATTGCCGCAGCGACGGCTCCAGCGCGGCGATCGTGCCGAGCTGGCCGAGCGTGCCCGCCAGCGACGCGGCAAGGCTGTAGAGCCGAAAACCATCCATGAGGAATATGATATAGTATAACATACACCGTGACAAGGTGGGCGGGCGCCGGACCATGCCGCCCCGCCTTTCGGGCGTCCCGTCCGCCTCGCGGCAACTTCGGGCGCCGTCCCGGGTTGTCCCCGTGGATTTGGAGAAACGCCCACGATGTTGCTGATTTCATTGATTCTCGCCGCCGCCTCCCCGCCGGCGCTCAAGCCCGAGGTCGGGCGGCGCGAGGGCCCGCGAGCGCGGCCGGCGGCCCGAGCGGTGCGCTCGAAACGGCTGATCGAGCTCGAAGCGGTGGTCCGTTCGCTTCCGCTCGCCGTCGCGGAGCGGGGCCAGGGCTCCGGCCCCGAGGGGATGTAGCAGGCTCGTCGTCCCGGCGAAGGCCGGGACCCCGGGGGGTGAAAAACTCGGCGCCCTTCACCCCCCGGGCTCCCGGCCGTCGCCGGGATGACGGGCGGTCCCGCCGCCGGGGCCCCAGCCTTCGCTGGGGCGACGTCATCCCATCAGTTCGACGAGCTTCTCGACCTCCACCGGCGGCGAGCAGAGGAAGCCCTGGTAGAGGTTGCAGCCCTCGCGGGCGAGCAGGGCCAATTGCTCTTCGGTCTCCACCCCTTCCGCGATCACTTCGAGCCCAAGCGAGCGCGCCATGTCGATGACGCTTCGAACCACGACCTGGTCGCGCGGGCTGCCGCTGATGTCCTCGACGAGGCGCTTGTCGATCTTGAGATAGTCGAGCGGCAGCGCCTTGAGATAGGCGAGGCTCGAATAGCCGGTGCCGAAATCGTCGATCGCGACCCTGAGCCCCCCCTGCCGGAGCCGCGCCAGCAAATTGCCGGCGGCGCTCAGATCCTCGATCAGGCCGCTCTCGGTGACCTCGACGGTGAGGCGGCCCGGATCGAAGCCGGTCTCCTCGACCAGCCGGATGAACTGCTCGGCGAAGCCGGGGCGGACGATGTCCGCGGCGGTGATGTTGACCGAGAGGCGAAGGCCGGCGAGCGCCTCGGGCCAGGCGGCGGCGGCGGCGACCGCCTTGCGCTGGACGTGGTCGGAGAGCTGGACGAGATAGTCCGAGCGCTCGGCGACGCTGAACAGGGTCATCGCGCCGAGCTCGCCGAAGCGCGGGTGGCGCCAGCGGGCGAGCGCCTCGGCGCCGACGATCCGCCGGGTGGCGACCGAGACCTGGGGCTGGAAGAGGATCTCGATCTCGTCCTGGTCGAGGGCTCGCCTGAGGTCGATCTCGAGCTGGTCGCCGAGCGCGCTGTCGCTGGCCGCGCCGGCGTCGACCACCTTGACCGGCCCGGCCTCGCTCGACTTGGCCTCGGCGAGGGCGGCGCTGGCGCGGCGCAGAAGCCCGGCCGCGTCCTCCCCCTCCTCCGACGCGACCACCCCGACCCGGCTGCCGAGGGTGATGACATGGTCGCCCGACATGAACGGCCGGCCGAGCGCCTCGACCAGCTGGCCGGCGAGGAAGCGGCCCTCGCCGAGGCTGGTCGGAGCGGCGAGCAGGATGGCGAACTCGGCGCCGGCGATCCGCGCGACGAGGCGGCGGCGGCCGTCCGAATCGGCGAGCCGCTCGATGCGCCGCGCGGCGGCCTGGAGGACGGCGTCGCCGGTCGGCCGGCCGAAGGCGGCGTTGATCGTGTCGAAGCGGCTCACCGCCAGAAGCAGCACGACGAGGGCGGGCTGGCCCTCCCCCTCGAGCGCGAGCTGGCGCGAGATCCAGGCGCGGGCGGCGCGGCCGTCGCGCACCCCGGTCATCGGATCGCGCGACTGCCAGGCGCTGCCCGCCAGCGGAACGATCGCCTCGGTCCGCCCGACCACCGCGCCGCCGTCCTCATTGCCCTCGACCCGGACGTGGTGGGCGAGCCGGGCGCCGTCCTCGGCCCCGTCCTGATGGGCGAAGGCGGTCGACCGGCCGGTGGCGAGCAGCCGGTCGATGGCGCCGCGCGCCGCCCTGCGGCCGTCCGGATCGAGCTTTCGGAACAGCTCCATCAGGCTGATCCGCTGGCCGGCCTCCTCGCCGAGCCCGGCCCTTCGCGCCAGCGCCGGGCTCAGCTCCACGGTCTGCGAGCCGGGCTGCCAGCGCCACGACGCGCTTCCCGGCCGGCCGGTCCGGCCCTCGGGCTCGCCGCGGCGCAGCGGCCGGCGGCCGCCGACCCGCTCGGCGTGGCGGTGGGCATATTGAAGCGCCTGGAGGAACTGGGCGTCGCTGAACGGGCTGACCAGGAAATGGGTGGCGCCGGACGCGTAGAGCTCGTCGAGCGCCTCGGAATCGCCCCTCGACAGGAGCACGAGCAACGCAGCGGCATTGGCCTCGGCCGGATCGGCGAGGCCTTTGACCGCCTCCTTGCCCTCGGGCAGCGCGCCGCGCGCGTCGACCACGGCGACCGAGGCGCCCGAGGCGATGAACCGGCTCTCGGCATTGTCCGCCCGGCGCGCCGCGATCGCCAGCCACCCCGCCCGCTCGGCGGTGGCGGTCAGCTCGTCGCGGTGCCGGAAGGACAGCAGGAAGAGCGGTGCGCCGGACGCGGCCATTCCTCCCTCTCCTTTCCCCGCCGAAGGCGCTTCGAAGCCCATGCGTCTACTCTGGGCGAAGTTGCTCAACAATCGGTTTAGAGGGTCTTGCGAGTCCCGATCCGGTCGAGTCGGCCGATCCGAGCGCCGGCGACC
This sequence comes from Allosphingosinicella sp., assembly GCA_036386295.1. Classification (GTDB taxonomy): domain Bacteria; phylum Pseudomonadota; class Alphaproteobacteria; order Sphingomonadales; family Sphingomonadaceae; genus Allosphingosinicella. The sequence goes on along the minus strand of DASVVX010000137.1, from coordinate 8,080 downwards.
TTCCGCCCTGCCGGTGGAAAAGAGTGACAGTATATAATTACGTTTCGACGGTCGGGCCCGGGCCGGACCGGAAAATATATACTGTCACTATTTTCCTGGGCAGGCTCTGGTGCCAGGCACCGGGGTTTCCGATCCACTATCGGAGCTGTCAAGCTTGGCCCAGCTCCCGCTTGCTCGCACGCCGAAAAGCGGGCCTAATGCGTAGGGCCGTGCGATCAGGGGGATGACGATGTGGCTGCCGTCGGATGATGATTGGACCGCCTTTAGCTCGGTAGTCACTATGATAGTTGCACTGATGGTCTTCTCGGAGGCACGGTCCATCAGGCGTGCCGAGTGGATCCTGCGCCAGAACCAGGCTTGGAACGATATCAACAACAAGGTTGCTGAGATCGGCGATGGATGCCGGATTGCCGACATTCTCGAAGGGCGGCCGATCTCCCCACCGGTCACTCCGAAAGAAGCCTTTCTTTTAATGAGCTTCTTCAATGTCGTTAGCAGTGAATATTTTTCCCTGAGGTCCAACCTTCTTATGCCGGCTTATGCGCTGGATTCCTTCATGGATACGGCGACGGTGGTGTCGGCCAACAAGGACTGGCTGATCCCGTTTCTGACCCAGCGCGGATATGAACAATCGTTCGTTCGAACTCTCACCATATTGTCGGAGTATGCCCATGATCGGCCGAGCGCGCAGCGAGCCGTTCGTGCTGAAATCGACGCCACATCTCCAAAGCTCAAAGTCCTGGCACGCCGGTCGGTGGGCTGGCTCAAGGCGCGTCTGAGGCTCGGCAACACTGCAATTTCATGACAGGGCGGCCAGCACGCACGATTTTGCCCTCCGCGCTACGCGCGAAATCCCTTTCCCTTCGCCTCCGCACCTTTGCGCCCTTCGAGTGAAATCCTTCCCGTTCCCGCATCCCCCGGCCCCGGCGGCAAGTAGCGCTTGCCGACGCCGCCCCTTCGCCCCTAGCAAGCAGTCCATGACGGCCAGCGCCGACCTGCCCACCGCCTTGCTCGCCTCGCCCGCCGAGGCGGCGCAGGCGGCCGAGGGGCTGCTTCGCCAGGCCTACGACTTCGTGCCGCTCGACGAGGCCGAGCAGATCATCGCCTTGGGCGGCGACGGCTTCCTTCTCCAGACCCTTCACGAGATGCTCAACCGCGGCCGGATCCTGCCGGTCTTCGGGATGAACCGGGGGACGGTCGGCTTCCTGATGAACGAATGGCGGATCGAGGGGCTGAGGGAGCGGGTCGACGCGGCCAAGGCGGTGTCGGTCAAGCCGCTGAGGATGGAGGCGGTGACGGTCAAGGGGGAAAGGGTGGCGAGCCCGGCGATCAACGAGGTGTCGCTTCTGCGCGAGACCCGCCAGACCGCCCATATCGAGGTGTCGGTCAACGGCCGCACGGTGCTTCCCGAGCTGGTCTGCGACGGGGTGCTGGTGGCGACCCCGGCCGGATCGACCGCCTACAATTTCTCGGCCCAGGGGCCGATCCTGCCGCTCGGGGCGAACCTCGTCGCCCTGACCCCGATCAGCCCGTTCCGGCCGAGGCGGTGGAAGGGGGCGCTGATCCCCGACGACGTCAAGATCCTGCTCCGGGTGCTCGATCCCGAGAAGCGCCCGGTGCTCGCCGTCGCCGACCAGCGCGAGGTGCGCGAGGTCGCCACCGTCGAGGTCAGCGTCGACCGCGGCCAGGCGCTGACGCTTCTCTTCGACCCCGAGCACGCCCTCGACGAGCGGATCGCGATGGAGCAGTTCGCGGCCTGAAGGCGCCGCGCGACGGTCTTACTCGGCCCTTGCCAGTGCGAGAATCGCGCTGCTATAGGCGCGCCTCGCCCGAGAGGCTGCTCCCCGGTAGCTCAGCGGTAGAGCAACCGGCTGTTAACCGGTTGGCCGATGGTTCGAATCCGTCCCGGGGAGCCACTCCTTCCACAGGCCCGTGCCAGCTCTTCTGACAGTCTGGTCGCGCCGGCAAAACCATCCGAGGGACACCGGCACCCTGTCCAGTAGCGCGGGCGGTACTTTGCTCCCTCGCCCATCCGGACCGATCAGTAGGGATGACGGCTCTTGCCCCGTCAGGCGAGGCATCACGATTCATGCCCCCGGAAAATGACCCGGCCGGCGAGATTCAGCAGCTAAACAGCATGCTCTGATAACTCCGCCGTCGCCCTGGCGGACACCAAAGATCAGCCTCGGCCCATAACACCTAGTTTTTACCCCGATTTCTTTTCCATGTTCACCAAGCAAACATAGTCAAAGTCGTTCTCCCGACTAATCTGAGTCAAGACATAATCGGTGCAATTAAACCGGGAGGAAGTCTGTGGGAACGATTGTTGAATAGTACTGAATATGATAAGCTCTGAGCAAGCTCGTGGAATGATGAAGGGGAAATCGTCATGCGTCGCACTCGGTCAATCATGCTCGCGTCTGTTTCTTTGTTATTGGCGACATCGCCCCAAGCCGGCACCGCCGGACCGGCTCCCGATTGCGCACCGGCGGCTTTCGCTGCCGGCAGCGCGAACGTTGCGGTCGAGCGAGGCGCCGTCGCCCAGGAAGGCTCCGCGCGGGGGACGGCCCCAAATCAGTCGGATAAGCACTATATTTTCAGCATCACCACCGGCGACACGACCCACCAGCCCGGTTCGAGCTATTGCGGCCGTGGCCGCTGCGAAGCCCCGGGAGCGGCCACCGCCTCCAATCCCAATGTGCAAGTGGGCTTGATTGAGAATAGAACCGCCAATGTCGCTACCACTCCCAGTCAGGTGGCAGCACACCGTTCCCCCTCGCGCCTCCCGCCTGACCCCACCGGGCCGATTCATCTGCCGGGCAGCAAATATTCTGAGGATAGGGCGGCCGCGGCATCCGGCAACACCGACGTTCGCGCCGGAGTGGGCGCCGTTGCGTCCGGGGCAAGTACCTCGCGCGCGGTCGGCCCGGACCAGGCGGGTCGACATCGCATTTTCAGCGGCACCACCGGCGACACCGTCCATCTACCCGGATCGCGTTATTGCCGCGGCAGCTGCGATGCTCCCACCGTCGCGGTCGGAACGAGCTCAACCGCCGGGCTGAAGGGATCCTACCAAGTCTCGAAGGAGGCCCTCTCGGCGGCGGCCGCGGCCGATGCCGCAGCCAAAGATAAATGTCAGGTCGCGCCCAGCGCCAAGAAGTGAGGGACGAGCGGCTTCGGGCCCGTGATTCCGCGATGGCCGGTCGGCGAACGCGACAATTTGGCGACGCGGTGCGTCGACGGTGATGCCGGGGCCACTCGCCTGCGTCGTCTTCCTGCTCGCGGCCCTGTCCGGAGCGGGGGCGGCGGCGCAAGGCGAGCGCCCGCGCCCGCGCTTCATCCTGAATGAGGACGCCCTCGCGAACGTGGCTGGGCCGGGCGACCCGGAGGCCTGCTCGCCCACGCGCGTGCTGCCTGAGCTGTTGCGCGAGATAGGTCCGGCAGCGCGCATAATGCCGACCGAGAATTATTATTATTTCGATTTCTTCCGCGCCGGGAAATCCTATTCCGGAAGCCTTCGGCTGGCCGCCGACAGCCGCGACGAAGGTATTCTCCAGTTCAACTGCTACGAGAGCCTGAACAGCTGGATCGAGACGCCCGATCTAGCCGGAGCCGGCCACGAGCTCACGCGCAGCGACGGCGTCGAGGTGACCCGGCTCGGCGCGCTGCTTTATCGAGTCGCTTACGGGGGCCACTCGGTCACTTTCTCTCTCAACGACCTCAGCCAGGCTCCGAACCGGGCCGTGATCGGCCAAGGCGATGCGTTCGCCGGAAGGATCTTCGACGAATCCGGGATCCGCTTCGATATCCTCTACGATCGGCCGCTCAAGCTGTTCTATTTCGTCCTCGACGCGCAGTCGCCGGTGCCCGACGCCTTCGTCCGTTTCGGCGAGGACATCTTCGTCGGAAAGCGAACCGGCTTCGCCTTCTACCGCGATCCGGCGGGCCGCCTCATCCTCATCGCGGTGCAGGAGGCGGCACTGGCGAACAATACGCATTATGACGGTCCGTTCGACCAGTTGCCGGAGAATTTCTTCGGGCCGCTTGGTTTCTGGAGCTACGTATTCGACGCCAACCCTACCCTGCGCGGGCGGGTGACCCCCGGCGGCACCTACAAGGACAGCCGCCTCATCTTCGCGATACTGCCCTACCGGAGCTATCGCTCGGGAACCGATCTGGAATTCGTACGGCGCTGCGTCGACGAGCATCCGGGAAGAGGGGAGCGATTGCGCTGCTTAGTCGACTCACCGCCGTGAGCCGCGGCTCATGCTTCCAAAACGGCACCGTCGCTGAATTTTCGGCCCCAAGACCGTTCAATTCTCGACGGGCCGATGACAGCATTCGCTCGGCCCAGCATTTGAGCTGGATGCCGTAGTTGATTCTTGATCTCCGCCAGCCGAGGCTCGAGGCACGAACCCAAGCTCGCGGGTCCGGGCCCTCGGAGCGACGAGCCGGGCATGAGTTGCGACCGGCAGGCCCGGCGGCGGGCGACAGGCGGTCGAAACCCCGGCGCGAGCGGCTATCCTCGGCCCGGCGGGGCCCCATGAGCGGGGCAGGCCCGAAGAATCCTTGGATCGAGGTGCTGATGCGGTTCGTCGCTTTGCTGGTCTGGCTCCTGGTCGCCGCTCAGCCCGCCTGGGCCGAGTCCTCCCCGCGGTTGCAGTCGCTCGAGCAGAGGCTGGCGGCGATGGCCGCCGAGAATCCCGGCGAATACGGCTTCGCGGCCCTCGACCTGGCCACCGGCGAGACGATCAGCTTCAACGGCGACGAGCCCTTTCCGATGGCGAGCACGATGAAGATCGCGGTCGCGGCGGCCTATCTCGGCGAGGTCGACGCCGGCCGTCGCACCCTCGACGACCCGATCGCCGGGACGTCGGCGCTCGCTTTGATGGACTCGATGATCACCCACAGCGACAATCGCGCCACCGACCGGCTGATCGCGAGCCTCGGCGGGCCGGCGGCGGTCGATTCCTGGCTGCGCGGCCACGCGCTCGCCGGAATCCGGGTGGACCGAACCATCGCCCAGCTGCTCACGGCTCGCCGGGATTTGCGCGACATACGCGATTCCAGCACTCCGAAGGCCATGCTCGGCCTGCTCCGCCTGATCGACTCCGGCTCGGCCCTGAAGCCGCAGAGCCGCCAGCTGCTCCTCGACATGATGCGGCGCTGCGCCACCGGATCCAACCGGATCCGGGGGATTCTTCCTCCCGGCGCCACCGTCGAGCATAAGACGGGCACGCTCTCGGGCTATACCGGCGACGTCGGCTTCCTGACCACTCCGAGCGGACGCCGGATCGCCGTCGCCTTCTTCGCGCGCGGCGGTTCGAACCGGCCCGCCGTCATCGCCACCGCCGCCCGGGCCATCTACGACGGCCTCGGCGCCGAGCCGATGGAAGCTGGCCTCACGCTGCCGGGCGGGGCCGAAGCGCCGGGCGTTTATTCCGTCAATCGCTGAGCGGGCTCGGCGACCCGCTCAGCGCCGCCCCTTCCCCCTCGCCCTGGGCAGCGGCTGCATCACCTTGTCGAGCACGATTCGCGCCGCCCGGCGGCCGATCTGCTCGCCGGCCTCGTTGGAGAAGCGGTAGTGGACGCCGCCGTAGATGCGCGAGTCCGAGACCTCCTGCGCCCATTCGTCCCAGGTCGGGAGCGTCTGGACGACCGAGGTCGGGATCGCCAGCGACATCACCCTGACGCCGCCGGCCGGGCGATTGCCGGTCTCGGCCTTCATCACCTCGGCGATCGCCGCCGCGACGGTGCAATGGCCGCACGGATATTCGGAGAAGTTCGGAGTCGGCAGAAGCGGCAGCCAGGCGGGATCGGCCTGGGTCGAATCGTTGCCGTCGCCGGCGCCGTTGCGGATCGCGGTGATCGGCCGCCAGAAATTGTAATGGAGCTTGGCCGCCGCCATCGCCTGGGCGGCGTCGTCGAAAGCCATCTGGTAGACCGCGAACATCCGAGCGTTCCGGACCGGCGTGCGCCCCGGCGAATCGGCGACCTGACGCAGCGAGGGCATGGTGTCGAAGGCCTGGCGGTAGCGCGCGACGAGGGTCTGATAGGGGGTCCGCTCGGTGCTCGCGCGCGCTCCGAGGCGCCTGACCTCGTCATAGTCCCTGGCCCAGCGCGGGCTGTCGAGCGCCACCGGCGGCGGCGGCCGAAGCGCCTCCACGCTCGGGATCGCCCAGGGCCTGAACGCCAGCCAGTGCGGCTCGAGCGAGGGGAGCGCCGCCCCGATCCATTCGCCGGGGGCCGTTCGCGGGCGATAGGGCTCCTGGGGAATGGACGGATCGATTCCGCCCGCGGCGATGGCGGCGGCGGCGGCTTTCTCGCCGATCGCCCGGCCCGCCTCGCGCGCCGCCTCGTCCTTCAGGCCCGCCATGGCGAGCGCATAGCTGTCGTCGAGAGCCGCCTTCTGCGCCGGATAATATTGGACGAGCACCTTGTAGGCCGCCGTCGCCGCGGCCGCCTCCTGCGACGCCGTCCGGTCCCCGGCCTCGAAACCGAGATAGGAAGCGTAGCGCCGGTCGATGGCGTTCAGGGCCTCGAACATGGCCAAGGCGGCACGGGTGCTGGCGCGGCTCTGCTCGGGGGCCTGGGGCGCGGGCGCGGCCTGGGCGGCGGCGTTGAGCCGGTTGGCGAGGTCCATCCATTCGCAGACCGTGTCGGCCGAGGCCGGCGCCGCGAGGCTCGCGGCCGCGACCGCGGCCATCATCGGGTAGACTAGTCGCATAATCTCTCTCCTTTTCACGATCGTCAGGCGGACCGGGGCGCCGGCATCGGGCCTCGGAAGGCGGGGGCGAAGCGGACCCGAAAGATCCAGAAGACCATCGCCGCGAGCACCGCGAAGGGCGGCGCGAACCAGAGCGCGAGGCCGCGCCAGGCGGCCGGGAACTCGTCCTGCTGCCCGAGGAAGAAGGAGAAGGCCGCGATCGCCAGCGCGGCGCACATCCGCCACAGATGCCGGGCGATGCGCTGGCGGCGGTCGAGGCGGCCGCGCAGGAGGAAATTGAGGTCGAGGCCGGCGGCCAGAGCGGCGAGGAAGGCGAAGGGATAGTGGGCGCCCGCCGGAAGCGAGTCGAAGCGGCCGTCCGGGCTCGCCGACGCGACCAGGCCGAACGCCAGCATCGCCGCGGCGCAGGCCAGGGCCGCCGCCAGCCCTGCGAGCTCGAAGCCGCCGGCGGTTCCGTCGCGGCGCCGGGCGGTGCGCCAGGAGGTCGCGACGAGATAGCAGGTGAACAGCCCGATCACCGCCGTCCCCCGCTCCGGAATGGACGCTGCCACCGCCGCTCCGCTGCCCCCCATCGCCAGCATGGCGGCGAAGAAGGCCGTCCCCGCCCTGGCGTGGAGCGGCCCGCCCTTGCGGACCGACAGGGCGGCCGCGCCGGCGACGAGCCCGACGCTTCCGGCCGCGACATGGAATAGGATTGGAGCGTTCATCTTTTCGGCCTTGGCTATTTCGTGTATTGGAGTATTACCGAAGCAACACACCTTGGACATGATCCGGGAGACCAAAGAGATGATCGCGGGTTGCATCGAGAAAATGCGGCGCGACGCCTGCGGCGGCTGCGAGCGCCGCGACGCCTGCGCCGAGCTGCTCCCGAAGCTTGGCTCCCTGTTCGGCGAGCGGCGGCAGCGGCCCGCGGCTCCGGCCGGCAGGGCGTTCCTCTCCTTCCTCGGCGAGGTGGCCAAGGCGATGGAGGCGAGGCCCGCGGACCGCCCCGCGGCCCCGCGCTCGAACCGGTTCACGGCTCAGGTCGAGCAGCGGCTGGAGGCGGCGCTGGAATCGGGCGACGTCGGAATCGACCGGATCGCCCGCGACCTCGGCTACAGCCGGCAGACGCTCTACCGGCGGCTGAAGGAGGAAGGAACGACCTACGAGCGGCTTCTCGACGGCCTTCGCCGGCGGCTCGCGCTGCGCTTCATTCGCGACCAGGGCCTGTCGGTGAAGGAGGCCGCCTACCGGCTCGGCTTCTCCGATCCCGCCGCCTTCTCGCGCGCCTTCAAGCGCTGGACGGGGACCAGCCCGGGCGAGATGCGCCGCCCGCATTAGCGCCGACCGTTCCCCGGCGAAGGCCCGGGCCCA
>DASVVX010000136.1:0-11578 GCA_036386295.1 Allosphingosinicella sp. | reverse complement strand
GCGGGCGAGACGATCAGCGGCACCGCCGGCGACGAAACGCTGACCGGAACGATCGGCAACGACACGATCGACGGCCTCGGCGGCGCGGACGTCATCTTCGGCAAGGCCGGCGCCGATATCATTTCCGGCGGCGACGGCAGCGACAATCTGAACGGCGACGCCGACGATGACACTCTCGACGGCGGCAATGACGACGACATGCTGTCGGGCGGCGGCGGCGACGACGGCCTGTTCGGCCAGGCCGGCGTCGACCTCCTCTTCGGCGACTCCGGCGACGACGAGCTGTCCGGCGGGGCCGGCAACGACAGTCTCGACGGCGGCGACGGCGGCGACTCGCTCGCCGGCGGGGACGGCGATGATTTCCTCGGCGACTTGGCCGGGACCAACAGCTTTGCCGGCGGCCTCGGCAACGACCGGATCGTCGCCGGCTCCGCCGACGGAGCGCAGACCATCGACGGCGGCGACGGCGACGACGTCATCCGCCATCATTACCGGTCCGCGGCGAGCACCATCACCACCGGCGTCGGCCGCGACACGATCGAGCTCGCTTACGCCGATGTCGGCGCGGCGGCGATCGCCGTCACCGACTTCACGGCGGGCGCCGGCGGCGACATGCTGAGGCTCTCGGGGGACGACGGGTCGCTGCTCAGCCTGCTTTCGGGCTGGGACGGAAGCTCCAATCCCTTCGGAGCGGCGGGCTTCCTTCGGCTCCATCAGGACGGCGCCGACACCCTGCTCCAGTGGGACCGGAACGGCACCGAGGGCGGCTCGAGCTGGGAGACCCTGATCGTCTTCCGCAACACCGATGCCGACGACTTCACCGATGCCAATTTCGTCCCCGGCTACAATCCCGCCGGGGACGCGCCGGCCGGCCAGACGATCACCGGCACCAATGGCGACGAAACCCTGACCGGAACGATCGGCGGCGACACGATCAACGCGCTCGCCGGCAACGACTTCGTCCACGGCCTCGGCGGCGCCGACGTCATCTCCGGCGGCGACGGCGTGGACCAGCTGCACGGCGATGCCGACGACGACGGCGTCGACGGCGGCAACGGCGACGACTACGTCTGGGGCGGCGACGGCAATGACGACCTGACCGGAGGGGCCGGCCTCGACCTCATGTTCGGCGAGGCCGGCGACGACGACCTGTCCGGGGGCGACGGCGACGACAATCTGGAAGGCAATGACGGCAATGACTCGCTCACCGGCGGCCTCGGCCAGGATTTCCTGGACGGCGGCCTCGGCACGGACGTCCTGACCGGCGGCTCGCATTCCGATCTCTTCTACTTCCGGGCCTCGTCGCGCGGAGCCGACGAGATCACCGACTTCACCAGCGGAACGGACAAGATCCTGGTCTCCGCCGGCGGTTTCGGCGGAGGATTGTTCGGCGGCGCTTCCGTTTCTCTGGTCTCGGGGGCGAATCCGACCGCGTCGGGCCCGACCGGCCAGTTCCTCTACGATACCGACGACGGATCGCTGTCGTGGGACGCCGACGGAACGGGAAGCGGCAGTGCGGTGCTCGTGGCGACTCTGACGAACCTCCCCCCGCTCCAGGCCTCGGACTTCATCGTCGGCGGCTAGGGCACCCGACTCTTCCTCGTCATGCCAGCGAAAGCTGGCATCCATGCTGGCTCCGTGAACGTCTCGGCCTCAGCATAGGCCCCCGCTTTCGCTGGGGTGACGAAAGGGTGCCTCAGGCCAAGTCGATCACGCTGCAGGATCAGACCGCCCGCTCGGCCAGCAGCTTCTTGGTCTCGGCGATCGCCTTGGCCGGGTTGAGGCCCTTGGGGCAGACGTTGGCGCAGTTCATGATCGTGTGGCAGCGGTAGAGCCGGAACGGGTCCTCGAGCTCGTCGAGCCGCTCGCCGGTCCTCTCGTCGCGGCTGTCGGCGAGCCAGCGGAAGGCCTGGAGGAGGATGGCGGGGCCCAGGAAGCGGTCCGAGTTCCACCAGTAGCTCGGGCAGGAGGAGGAGCAGCAGGCGCACAATATGCACTCGTAGAGGCCGTCGAGCTTGGCCCGGTCCTCGGGCGACTGCAGCCTCTCCTTGCCGGACGGAGGCGGGCTCACCGTCTTCAGCCACGGTTCGATCGAGGCATATTGGGCGAAGAAATGGGTGAAATCGGGCACCAGGTCCTTGATCACCTCCATGTGCGGGAGCGGGGTGATCCTGATGTCGCCCTTGTAATCCTCGATCGCGGTGGTGCAGGCGAGGCCGTTGCGGCCGTTCATGTTCATCGAGCAGGAGCCGCAGATTCCTTCCCGGCACGAGCGCCGGAAGGTCAGGGTCGGATCGATGTCGTTCTTGATCCGAAGCAGGGCGTCGAGCACCATCGGCCCGGTCGCGTCGAGGTTGAGCTCGTACGTGTCGTAGCGCGGGTTCTCGGCGGTATCGGGATCGTAGCGGTAGATGGTGAACTGCCGAGTCCGCCCCGGCCCGGCGGGGTCCTTGAAGGAGCGGCCCTTCTTCTGGATCCGGCTGTTCTTGGGAAGGGCGAATTCGGCCATCGTCAGTCCTTTGCTGCGCTGCCGATAGCGCCTCGCCCCCCGACGCTCAACCTGCCCCGCCTAAAATTCCTCCCCCGCCTTTGCGGGGGAGGGGGACCAGGCGAAGCCTGGTGGAGGGGTTCTTAAAGCAACTGCAGAACCCCTCCACCGCGCTTCGCGCGGTCCCCCTCCCCGCGAAATCGCGGGGAGGAATTTCAGCCCAGCAACCCGTGCCTTCTCAAACTCTCCGCCAGGATGGTCTCGATCAGCTGCTCCTGGCTCCACCCGGCCAGCGCCGCCGAGCGGCCGTAGACCTTCTGGGACCAGAGGTTGGCGTTCAGATTGACCTCGAGGAACTGGACCTTGCCCCCCTCGCGGTCGAAGCGGAACTCGAAGCGGCCATAGTCGAACGGCCGGAACTCCTCGGCGATCCGCCGGGTGTAATCGGCGATCACCGGCTTCCATTCCTCGTCGTCGAACTCGACCAGTTGATATTTCTGGCTCCGGTCGACGAGATCGCGCTTCTCGTAATAGGTTCGAAGGTGCGAGGGGTCGGCCTGCTCGAACAGCATCATCGGCATGATCGCCGGCTCGCCGCCGATCGTGATCACCGGCACCTCGACGTCGCTGCCGTTGAGGAAGGGCTCGACGATCGCGTCATGGCCCTCCGAATGGATCGAGGCGATCGCCGCCTCGGCCCCGGCCCAGTCGCGGGCGTCCTGGACGCCCCAGCTCGCCGAGGAGGCGTTGGGCTTGATCACCAGCCGCTCGCCGGCCGGGCAGCGCTCCCGCTCGACCGGGGCTCCGCGCCGGTAGATCGCCCAGGGCGCGGTCGGGATGCCCCGGGCGGCGGCGGCCATCTTGGTGAGGTGCTTGTCGTCCGACATCCCGCGAAGGATCGGGCTCGCGCCGAGGAAGGGCAGGCCGTGGCGGGTGCAGAGCAGCGGAAGCATCATCTCGCTGTTGAGGAAGCCGCCGCGATTCAGCAGCGGAAAGACGAAATCGACCTCCGGCTTCTCGAACAGCGCTTCATATTTGTCGGCGAACCGGAGGTTCAGACCCAGCCCCTTCAATATCTCGCGCACCTCGACATGGTAGAGGGCGTGGTTGCCGTCCTCCGGATGAAGCCCGCCCTCCCATAAGGCGTGCTTGGCGATGAAAAGGATGCGCAGCCGCTCTTTGGCTTCCGGGCTTATGGTGAGCGGACGGATGTTTGACACGCGGGGCTTCGCCTTTCAGGGGGAGGGCGCGGCGCACATAGGGCGGCGCAAGCCTCAGGCCAAGAGCATAGCCGTGACCGCGTCCGACCTCACCCGATTGATGACGACCGGCGGCGACGCCAGGATCGTGCCGGATCCGGAGACCGGCCTCAACCGCTATTTCTCGGCGCCGAGGCCGAGCGCCGTCCTCGCCTACGCCTCGTCGACCGCCAACGACATCTCGGCCGAGGCCTTCGCCCACCTCGAGGCCCTGCCCGTCGGCCCGGACCTCCCCGGCGCCGCCTATGCGGAGGCGCTCGAAGGCCTCCGCCGCCGGATCCGCCGGGCCTATGCCGTGGCCGACGAGGTCGACATCGTCTTCTCCCCGTCGGGAACCGACCTCGAATATGTCGCCCTCGCCTGCGCCGCCGGCCGCGGCCGGGCGGGCACCCACAACATCCTGCTCGGCGCGGACGAGGTCGGCAGCGGCTGCATCCATTCCGCCCACGGCCGCTATTTCGCCCGGGAGACGGCGCTCGGCCTCGCCACCCGGCCGGGCGACCCGGTGCCCGGCCTGGGCGAGACCCATGTCGAGCTGATCGACGTGCCGGTGCGCGATGCTCACGGCCGCGCCCGGCCCTCGGCCGAGATCGCGGCCCGGATGGACGCCGCGGTCCGCCCGGCCGAGGCGGACCGCCGCCACGTCCTCGTCCATGTCGTCCACGGCTCCAAGACCGGCCTGATCCTGCCCTCGCTGGACGACATCGATCGCCTGGGCGCGGCTCATCGCGGCTCCCTCACCTTCGTGGTCGACGCCTGCCAGGCCCGGATCACCAGCCCCGCGATCGCCGATTACCTGGAGCGCGAGGCGATCGTCTTCGTCACCGGCTCCAAGTTCATGGGTGGCCCGCCGTTCAGCGGCTTCGCCCTCGTGCCCTCGCGCTTCCGCGAGGAAGCGCGGCCGCTGGCGCCGGGCCTGGCGACAATCTTCCGGCGCGGCGAATGGCCGGCCGGCTGGCCGGGGGCCGAGCGCCTGCCGGGTTCGGCCAATCCCGGCCTGCTGCTGCGCCTCCTGGCCTCGATCTTCGAGCTCGAGCGCTTCCAGCGGCTCAGCATCGAGGAAGTGACCCGGGTCATCCTGTCCTTCCACCAGGCGGTCCGCGACGAGATCGTCGAGCCGACCCCGGCGCACCGCGTCGCCCCCTATCCGCCCGGCGGGAAGGAGACCGCCGACACCCACCCGATCGAGATGCGGACCCTCTCGACCCTCGACCTCAGCGAATATGGCCGCGGCGGCGCGACGTTCGAGGATTCGACCCGATGGCACAAGGCGATGCTGGCGCACGGGGTGCGTCTCGGCCAGCCGGTCAAGTGCGTCAGGCTCGACGGCGGCCGCTGGGGCGCGACCCTGCGCATCGGCCTGTCGATGCCGATGGTGACGGAGCGCTCGGACCTCGGCGACGAGGCGCTGCGGCAGAGCTTCTCTTCGGACATGGCCAGGATCAGGCAGGCCCTGGAGGCGGTCGCGGCGTAGGAGACGATCGGCTCAGCCTGGCCATCCCGTCATTGCGAGCGAAGCGAAGCAATCCAGAGCGGCCTCGAAGACCCGCTGGATTGCTTCGTCGCTTTCGCTCCTCGCAATGACGGGCTCAGCCCAGCGGCCGGCAATATTTCTCGCGCTCGGCGTAAGGCGCGCGAAGCCTCGAATCGAGATAATAGCCGACCATCCCGTCGATCCTCTTGTCGCCCGCCGGGATGAAGGCGGCGGCGTCGCGCTTCCAGCCGGCGACGCATTCCTCCTTCGCCTTGTCGGTCACGGCGCAATCGAGAAGATTGCCGAAGGCGGTCCGCCACTGGAGGAACCGGGCCTTGGTCATCGGTGCGCCGTGGCCCGGGACGAGGGTGTCGAACGGCTTGGCGGCAAGCGCCGTCAAAGCCTCGCGCCAGCCCTCCGGACAGCCGGTATCGAAGAAGGGCACCGGCCCGACCACCAGGTCGCCGGCGATCAGCAGCTTCGCCTCCGGATCGTAGATCCAGACGTCGCCTTCGGTCGCCGCGAAACGCGCCAGGTTCAGCTCCAGCCAGCGCCCCGCTACCCGCACCCTGCCCGAGCCGGTCACCGGCCGGGTCGCCCTCAGCGAGGCGACGTCGTCCATCGCCGCGAAGTCGCGTCGGATCTCCGCCGCCTGCTCGGGGCTCGCCTGGCCCGACGCGAGGGAATCCTCGGCGCTCTTGCGGCTCGCCGGGAAGAAGCCCGTCAGCGCTCCCTCGACCGCCGTGCTCGCATGGATTTCGGCGCTCGGATAGGCCGCCCGTATCTCGGCATTGCCGCCGCTATGGTCGAGATGCCAGTGGGTGTTGACGATCGCCGCGATCGGCTTCCCGCGCGCCCTGGCATAAGCGAGCAATTTCTCCTGATGCGCCGGATGGCGGCCGGTATCGACCAGGATCAGCCCCTCCGGAGCGTCGAGGAAGACGCTGTTGCCGTCGGGGCCGCGGCCCGGCTCGAAGCTGCCGGGGACGAGGTGCCAGCCGGCGCGGCCGTCCGCGGCGGGGGCGGAACCGGTGAGGGCGAGGACCAGCAAGACGAGCCAGCGCATCGCCTTTGCCTGCCGCGTCGCCCGTCGCGAGGCAAGGGTCAGGCCCAAATCGCGCAAGCCCCGCCAAGCCCGTTTCACCCAAAGCACCAAAGCACCAAAGAGTCCGGCGCGGGTTCTACTGCTTCCTCCCGACTTTGCGCCTGAAGGAGCGACTTCGTCGCTCCAACGAATGTCAATCGTCCGGTCCGGGACGACGAGAAGGCGAGAGCCTCTTTGGTCCTTTGGTGCTTTGGGTGAAACGACTCAGCGCGAGGCCCGCAAGGCGAAGGCCAGCCAGCCGCCGATCCCGACCAGCAGCGGCGCTGTCGCGAGCCCGGGGAAATAACCCCCGGCCATTGCCGCCAGCGCGACGTGCGCGCAGCCGTTGGCGATCTCGAGCAGCGCCCAGAACCAGGCGAAGGCCCGCGCCGAGCGACGCCCCGGCCGAACCCGCGCCCGCCAGCACCACAGTCCGAACAGCACCAGCGCCGAATTGACGACGGCGAAGCCGATCTGACGGTCGACCCCCCAATAGCCCGCTGACATAGCGCGCCGGCGCCAGCACGTCGTAGAGCCGGAAGACATATTCCTCGATCGAATGCGCCGCCTGGGCGAGGACCAGGGCGAGGAAGATCGGGTGGAGGTGCCGCTTCATCCGAGCTTCCCTCATGGTGTCGCGTATCACTTGACGGGCTACGCGCTTGGAAGGATTACCACTGATGGCCATTCGAATCGCTACCGCTTTCGCCGTCCATCCCGGCGACTGGCTGCGCACCGAGATCGTCGAGCCGCACGGCCTCAGCGTCACCGATGCGGCGAAGCATTTCGGAGTCACTCGCCAGGCGATGAGCGCCCTGCTCAACGGCCGCGCCGGTCTGTCGCCGGACATGGCGATCGGGTTCGAGAAGGCGTTCGGGGTGAAGGCGGATACGATGCTGAGATGCAGGCGACCTACGAGCTTGCCCGGGCTCGGGCGAATGAGGAGGCGATTCGAGTCGAGCCGTTCAGGAGCGCCGCATGAACCTGACCGGCGGGCAATAAGAGCAAGCGGCTTCGTATAGCCTCAGTAAACCCGCGGCTTCGGCTTGATATACTCGATCTCGTCGGTGAGCGTATATTCGTGGACCGGGCGGTAGTCGATGCGCACGCCGCCGCCCTTGCCGCCCCAGCCCTCGAACCAGACCGCCGTGTGCTTGAGCCAGTTGGCGTCGTCGCGCTCGGGATAGTCCTCGTGCTTGTGGGCGCCGCGGCTCTCCTTGCGGTTGGCGGCCGAGTGCATCGTCACCACCGCCTGGGCGAGGAGGTTGTCGAGCTCGAGCGTCTCGACGAGGTCGGTGTTCCAGATGAGGCTGCGGTCGGTGACGGCGACGTCGGCCATCTGGGCGTAGACCTCGTCGATCCGGCCCTTGCCTTCCTCGAGCGTCGCTTCGGCGCGGAAGACGGCGCAGTCCGCCTGCATGACGCGCTGCATCTTCTCGCGGATCCGGGCCGTGGGGCTCGAGCCGGCGGCGAAGCGGAAGCGGTCGAGCCGGCCGAGCGCGAGCTCCTCGGATCCCCTGGGCAGGGGCCGCTGGGCGCTGCCCGGCTTGATCAGCTCGCCGACCCGGTAGCCGACCGCGCGGCCGAAGACGACGAGGTCGATGAGGCTGTTGGAGCCGAGTCGGTTGGCGCCGTGGACCGAGACGCAGGCCGCCTCGCCGACCGCGAACAGCCCCGGCACGACCGAGTCGGGATTGCCGTCCTTCAGGGTGACGACCTCGCCGTGGAAGTTGGTCGGGATCCCGCCCATATTGTAATGCACCGTCGGCACCACCGGCAGCGGCTGCCGGGTCAGGTCGACCCCCGCGAAGACCTTCCCCGTCTCGGTGATCCCGGGGAGGCGTTCGGCGAGGATTTCGGGGGCGATGTGGTCGAGGTGCAGGTAGATGTGGTCCTTGTCCTTGCCGACCCCGCGGCCCTCGCGTATCTCCATCGCCATCGAGCGGGAGACGACGTCGCGGCTCGCCAGGTCCTTGGCGGAGGGGGCGTAGCGCTCCATGAAGCGCTCGCCTTCCGAATTGGTCAGATAGCCGCCCTCGCCGCGAGCGCCCTCGGTGATCAGCACTCCGGCGCCGTAGATTCCGGTCGGGTGGAACTGGACGAACTCCATGTCCTGGAGCGGAAGGCCGGCGCGGAGCACCATCGCATTGCCGTCGCCGGTGCAGGTATGGGCCGAGGTCGCGGTATAATAGACCCGCCCGTAGCCGCCCGTCGCCAGCACCACCGCCTGCGCCGCGAAGCGGTGAAGCGACCCGTCCTCGAGGCAGAGCGCGATCACGCCCCGGCACTCGCCGCCCTCCATGATCAGGTCGATGGCGAAATATTCGATGAAGAAGTCGGCGTCGTACTTCAGCGACTGCTGGTAGAGCGCGTGGAGCATGGCGTGCCCGGTCCGGTCGGCGGCCGCGCAGGTGCGCTGCGCCGGCGGCCCCTCGCCCATGTTCTGCATCATGCCGCCGAAGGCGCGCTGGTAGATCCGCCCGTCGGGCGTCCTCGAAAAGGGCACCCCGGCATGCTCGAGCTCGTAAACGGCGGCAGGCGCCTCGCGGCACAGATATTCGATCGCGTCCTGGTCGCCGAGCCAGTCGGAGCCCTTGACGGTGTCGTACATGTGCCAGGTCCAGTGGTCCGCCCCCATGTTGCCGAGCGAGGCGGCGATCCCCCCCTGCGCCGCGACCGTGTGCGAGCGGGTCGGGAAGACCTTGGTGACGCAGGCCGTCTTCAGCCCCTGCCCCGCCGCCCCCATCGTCGCCCGAAGCCCCGACCCGCCGGCGCCGACGACGACGACGTCGTAGCGATGGTCGATCAGCTTGTAGGCTTTGGGGGTCGTTGCCATGGGGGCGCGCTCGCGGGCTGGTGAGGAGGAGTTGGCGGCGCTTTTAGGCTTGGTGCGGGGGGATGCAAGGGCGGGGGAGAGAAGAGTATTTCACGCGAAGGCGCGAAGGCGCGAAGGGGCTGTGCCGGACCACGGCATGAGCGCCTATTCATCGAAAGACGAATTGTTTTTGCTTCCATATTGCGATAAGCGAAGAGCATGGAGCGAACGGCTACCGATCGCCTGCGGGCGAACGAAAAGCTGAAAGTCGGTTCTTCGGTGATCGCGAACCTCGGGAGCGCTTTGGTCGCAGCGGCGTTCGGGCGCTGGTTCCTCCAGGATCTGGACGGCTGGGCCTTCATCTGGCTCGCGTCCGGAGCGACGTGTATAGCCATGGCGATTCAGGCGATGTCGTTCCTCGAATCGGAGAGCGCGGATGGATGAGATCGTTCGGAATCTGGCGCCTCCTCTCGGCCTTATCGCCGGCGCGGTCGTTCTCCACCTCTGGGCGCGGGGTCTGCACCGGCGCGAGGCAGCGGCTGGAGCGCGTCGCCGCGCGCAGCCTGCCGAGTGAGGACCGGCCGCGGGCAGGCTCAGCCGCCGGCCGGGCGGGCTGGGGCGGGCTTGCGCTTCAGGAGGAAGTCGGGCCCGTCGGCGGGGAGGGAGATCGTCCGCGGCGCCGGCAGCCGGTCGAGGCGGAGCTTCAGCGCCGGGCGGGTGCCGTCGACCTCGAAGCCGCGGTCGTCGAGGCCTCCGACATAGTAGGTGCGGGGGAGGAGATAGGGACCCTCGGAGTCGCGGCCGACGTGGTAGCGCACCGTCTGCCGGCCGTTCAGAACCATCTCGCCGTTGCGAAGCTCGATCGTGCCGCAGCAATCCGCCTCGAACCGCCCGTTCTCGAGGCCGGAGGCCGGGGCTGGGCGGAGGAGGACGAAGCCGCCGGCCGCCGCCGCGAGCGCCGCGGCCGCCGCGAGCGGAAGTACGCGCACCCCCTAGATCCCCGCCACCCAGCGAGCGAAGCCCTGCCAGGCCGCGCCCCCGGTGAGGCCGAGCAGGGCGGGCGCCTGGGCGGCGGCGAAGACGGCCAGCATCGCCGGGAAGACGGCCCGGCCGGCGCGGTTGCGCCGTTCCAGCACGATGAGGAGGAGCAAGGCGGCGTCGGTGAGGCCGAAGGTCAGCCACTGGTAGTTCCAGCCCGGATTCGGGCCGATCCAGAAGAGGATCCGGATGACGACCGGGTCGACGAGGGTGAGCGCGGTGCAGATCATGAAGCGGGAATGGCGCGCGACCGAGCGGCGGGTGGCGATGGCGAGGGCGTAGGACAGGGCGAAGAGGAAGGCGAGCGAGACCTGGAGGTAGAGGATGTAGGTCTGGATCGGGAAGTCGGCGGGCCCCACCGAGGCGATGCGCTGGTGGGCGAGGAGCAAGACGGTGAGCACGAGCAGAGGCGCGAGGACGTAGCTGGCCTTGCCGAGCGCGCGGTGGAGGGGGACCCGCCGGCGGTCGATCGCCCAGGACTGGGCGATCAGCATCAGCATCCACAGGGTGGCGGTGGCGGCGTGGAGATGGGTGAAGCCGCCCGAGGCGAGCGGCCTCGACAGATAGGTCGGCCAGAAGGCGAGGAAGGCGAGGAGGAGGAAGGCCGACAGCCATTTCCAGCTTCGGCCGAGGTCGAGCATCTTCGCCATCGCATGTCCCCCCGGCGCGGGTGTTCCACGGCCGGCGGGCGGGCGCAAGCTCAGCCGCGCGGCGCCTCGTCTCCCCGGCGGCCGCCGGCCCCGCGGCCCGAGGCGGCGACGATGAGGCGCGACTCGGCCGGCGACAGGCCCTGGCGCATCATGGCGGCGACGCTTCTTCCGGTCATCGGCGAATCGGGCACGGACGGGTCTCCCTCTCTTTCCGGCTCAACGAGCGGCGAAAGGGGTCGTTCCGGGCCGGGAACGGCGACCGTCTAGGCGGGGCCGGCGCCGAGCGCGAGCTTGAGCACCGCGAAGGCGGCGAAGGCCGCGCCGGCCCAGGCGCCGAAGGCGATCAGGACGAGGGCGAGGAACTTGTTGCCCTCGTCGTGGACATAATCCTCGACGACCACCTGCAGGCCCATCCTGAGGTGCCAGAAGGTGGCTGCGACGAGGAGGAGCATCGGAACCGCGGCGCTCGGCTGCCTCAGCCATTCGGTGACGGCGCGATGGTCGAGCGCCGGCAGGGTGAGGAGCGAGACGAGGAGCCAGATATAGAGCAGGAGGCAGGCGACCGAGGAGAGCCGCTCGTGCCACCAATGCTCGCCGCCGTGGCGGGCCGAGCCGAGGCCCCGGGCCCGGGCGATCGGGGTCCCGGCGGCCGGGTTGGTGGCCGGGCTGGCGCCGGCCTCGCCGCCGCTCATGCCGCCCTCCCGAGGACGATCCACAGCCACAGGGCGGCGGTCAGCAGCAGGGCTCCGGCCAGGGTCATCGTCGCCCAG
>DASVVX010000135.1:0-6947 GCA_036386295.1 Allosphingosinicella sp. | reverse complement strand
ACGGGACCGGGCGGAAAATCGCCTTTCCGCGCCGGGCCAGGGAGAGGGAGATGACCGACAAAATCCGGGATGAGGACGAGGAACGCCCGGCGCGCAGGTCCTTCTGGCAGTGGTTCCTGCTCTATCCGACGTTCGGAGTCGCGGTCGTCTCGGCCGCTCCGGGCCTCGCCGACAAGGCGCTCGCCACCTATCACCAGACCGGCACCGCCACCTACAGCGGCGCCGTCAAGCAGTTCGAGATGTGGACCAAGAACGCCGAGTGCACGAAAGGGCCGGTCGCCTGGTACGACAGCCCGCGCAAGGTGAAGCTGGACGCCACCTTGTGCGATTCGGGCGACCTGTTCGTCCGGGCGGTGACTCCCGACAACCGGACGGTCTATCACTGGGTCCCGCTCGAGGAGATGATCGCTCCGCCCGAAGCGGCGGGCGGCCTGATCCCGGCGGCGCATGCCGCTCCGGCCGCCCCGGTCCGGCTCGCCATGCTTCAGAGCGGGGAAGTGATCTGCCAGCGCCAGGTCAACGGCAATACCCTCGTCCGCCGGATCCGGACTCCGCAGGGCTGCTATGACGAGTTCGTCAACATGTACACCGGCCAGGTCGTCGAGCGCAGGCCGGCGGCGTGCGCGCCGTGCTGAGCCGGCCCGCCTGGTTGCTGCTGGCGGCGGCGGTGGTCGTGCCGGGCAGCCTGCTCGCGATCGCCCCGCGCGATCGGCCCGCTTCGGAGGCGGCGGGAAACGCGCGCGGCAGCGGCGCCGAAGCCCAGTCGCAGGAGCGGCGCGAGGCTGAGCCGCCGCCGGGACAGGGGACTAGGGTGCTCACCCTGGCGGAGAAGATCTGCCGCCAGCGCCAGGGCTGCACCGATCCGGCCGCCCCCTGCCGGCCCTGCGACCGCTGAACGGGCCCGGGGCGCGGCGGCGCGGCTATCATTTGTTGCGAACCTCGCGCGGCAAGGCACGACCAGGTGCGTGCAGACCGAGGGACGCGCCTGGTGCGCCTACGACGGTTCGTCCTGCCTCAGCGGAGGGACCGTCGACTCTGGGAGTGGCACGTCTCCAGGCCCTCCGGTGACTATTGGTGCCGCCCAACCCTCTGATAGACGTTCTGCCTGCGGAGACCATCGCCGCGCAGCCCATTCCAGATTCTCAAAATGCTTCGGGTAGTACGTCCAGGAACCGTCCTCCTGCCGCTTCCAGCGCTCCTGCTGGATCCAGCCGGCTGAATCGTTCCACGCCTGAACGAGAGGCGCTTCCATCCATGTGCGATAGAAGCCTTCATCGAGAACCTGACGGCGTATGCCGATGCAGACGATCTCATAATGATTGAGATACGCCAGTACACACCGGCGCAGCTCCCGATCCTCCTCCGTCGTGGGACTGGAAGCCCGACCGAACGCCTTTTCGTCCACGGCCTTATAGAACCCGTCGACGACCGCGCGGTAATGGGTGTCGGATTCGACCTTCTCAATCAGGTCGAGCGTCGCCCTTTCGCGAGCGATCCGCCGCACGTTGCGAATGCCAAGGATTGCGACCATGACTGAGAGGACGACAACGGCCGGTCCGACAAAAACGGTCCAGAGAGGCTGCGAATCCTGGAGGCAGATGAAAACTGTCCGGCTGCATTGCTCAGCTCGGGCGCGGCTGCGCAGTTCACTTATCGACGAACGCCGTCACGCATTTCTTATCTCCGTGGCCGCTTCTACTGCAAGTGTCGCGCAAGTCAAGAGGCATTCCCCCTTTGTTCTCCGCGCAGGCTTCGGATCGGCTTGAATCTCGTTGTCCCGGCCCTAGTACGCGGCGATGAGCACCGACTTCTACCGGATCCGCCGCCTTCCGCCCTACGTCTTCGCCGAGGTCAATGCGATGAAGGCGGCGGCGCGGGCTCGGGGGGAGGACGTCGTCGACCTCGGCATGGGCAATCCGGACGGGGCGCCGCCGCCGCATGTGATCGACAAGCTCGCCGAGGTGGCGCGCAACCCGAGGGCGCATCGCTACTCGGCCTCGCGCGGCATCGCGGGCCTCAGGAAGGCGCAGGCCGGCTATTACGCCCGCCGCTTCGGGGTCGAGCTGGATCCGGACTCGGAGGTGATCGTCACCCTGGGCTCGAAGGAGGGACTCGCCAACCTCGCCCAGGCGATCACCGCGCCCGGCGACGTCGTCCTCGCGCCCAACCCCTCCTATCCGATCCACCAGTTCGGATTCATCATCGCCGGAGCCGCGATCCGATCGATCCCGGCGGCGCCCGGGCCGGACTTCTTCGCCATGATCGAGCGGGCGGTGCGCTATACGGTGCCGGCGCCCAAGGTGCTGGTGATCGGCTATCCGTCCAACCCGACCGCCTATGTCGCCGATCTGCCTTTCTACGAGAAGGTGGTCGGCTTCGCCCGCGAGCACGGCCTGTGGGTGATCAGCGACCTGGCCTATGCGGAAATCTATTTCGGCGACGCCCCGACCCCGTCGATCCTGCAGGTGCCGGGGGCCCGCGAGGTGGCGATCGAGTTCACCTCGATGTCGAAGACCTATTCGATGGCGGGCTGGCGGATCGGCTTCGCGGTCGGAAATCCGGCGCTGGTGGCCGCGCTCGGGCGGGTCAAATCCTATCTCGATTATGGCGCGTTCACGCCGATCCAGGCGGCGGCGGTCGCCGCCCTCAACGGCCCGCAGGACATCGTCGAGGCCAATCGCCGGCTCTACCGGGGTCGGCGCGACTGCCTGGTCGAGGCCTTCGGCCGGGCCGGATGGGAGATTCCGCCTCCGCAAGCCAGCATGTTCGCCTGGGCGCCGATCCCTGAGCGGTTCCGGGCGCTGGGCTCGATGGAATTCGCCAAGCGCCTTCTCGCCGAGGCGAATGTCGCGGTGAGCCCGGGAGTCGGCTTCGGCGAGGAGGGCGAGGGGTTCGTGCGCATCGCCCTCGTCGAGAACGAGCAGCGCATCCGCCAGGCGGCGCGCGGAGTGAAGCGCTTCCTGGGGGCCGGCGCCTGATTCCTCCCGGCTTTTGCCGGGGCGGGGGACCGGCCGAAAGCCGATGGAGGGTTCTTGTTCGGAGCGTTCGAAAGGACCCCTCCACCAGGCTACGCCTGGTCCCCCTCCCCCGGAAATCCGGGGGAGGAATTTTAGGTACGCGAATTTCGGATAACCTTTTCAACGTGTTAATTGGCCGCATGTCCGTCCGACGTCCCCGTCAGCTTCGGAGGCAGCTCAGCCTGCCCGAGGGACTGCTCTGGCGCGAGCTTCGGGCCCGGCCGGGCGGCTTCAAGTTTCGGCTCCAGCATTCGATGGGGCCTTACACGCCGGACTTCTTCTGCCACTCGGCGGGGCTGGCCGTGGAGGTCGACGGCATCTCACATGACATGGGGGACAATCCGATCCGCGACGAACGGCGGGATCGGTGGATGGCAGGGCAGGGGGTGATGACGTTGCGGGTGACCGCCGCCGACGTGCTTGCAGAGATGGACGCGGTCGTGCGGCTGATCGTGCATCTGTGCCGGGAGCGGTCGCCCTAATTCCTCCCCGGCTTTTGCCGGGGAGGGGGACCGGCTGAAAGCCGGTGGAGGGGTTCTTTTTCGAATAGCCTCAAGAAACCCTCCACCAGGCTTCGCCTGGTCCCCCTCCCCGCGAAATCGCGGCGAGGAATCAGGCGGGCTGCTCCGCTGCCGCCCTTTCCGCTTCCGCCGCGGCCGCGGCGGCGGCTTCGGCGGCGGCGACATTTTCCGGCTTGAACACGGAGCGGTCGGAGAGCCAGCCGGCGGCCTGGTCGGAGAACATGCCCGAGAGGATGCCGATGCCGCCGTAGGCGATCAGATTCTGGGCGCTTCCGCTGGCGTTGGGGCCGGCGAGGACGGCCACTCCGCTGAACATCAGCACGAAGACGCCGAGCGCGATCAGGCCGCCCAGCAGGATCCGGCCGTAATAGGAGTTGGTCCGGGTGAACTTGTAGCGATTGTCCGGGTAGACGAACAGGATGAGGGTGATGAGAAGGGCTCCGAACAGGCCCGAGACCGTCGCGAGGACGATCCCGGTGAGGGCGGGGGGGACGTAGACGAGCTCCTTGGTTAAGGGAGATTGTCTCTCCCCGTCATTGCGGGCCCTTCGACGCCGCCTGCGGCGGCGCTCAGGATAAACTGCCGCTTCGCGGCAGCGAAGCAATCCAGGCCGCGGCGGTGAAGACGTGCAGGTTGCCGCGTCGCTGCGCTCCTCGCAATGACGGGGTGTCGGGTCAATCGTCCTTGCCGAGAATGTGGCGGAGGATCCGACCGCCATATTTGCGGACGTCCCGGTCGGTGATCGTGACCGGCTGCGGGCAGCCGAACTCGCAAGTGTCGTAGGCGGCGCGGGCGCGGGGCAGCTCGCCGGGGAGGAGGTTCTCGGGCTCGCCCTCGGCCCGCTGGTCGGGGAAAGGGACGCGGTTCGGATCGGGCCCGCGGCGGCCGCAGACGACGATGTCGGCGCCGCCTCCGCCGCGCCGGCAGGGCGCGGTGCCGACCGTCTCGCGAACCGAGTCCCGCTGGCGCTCGACCGCCTGCTCGGCGGTGAGGGGCGCCGCTCCGGCCGCCGATGCCGGAGCGCAAGCCAGGGCCGCCGCCGCGAGGCGTCCGGCGAGGCTCAGTCGTCGCCCTCGGCGACCTTGATCGCGGTCTGGACCAGCCAGATCGCGATCGGGATGATCGGGAGGCCGCCGGAACATTGCTGGTTGGGGCCGACGGTCGTGCATTTCTCGGCGCTGAGCGCGAGCGCCTCGCTCGGGTCGGGCGGCTCGCCGGCGTGGCGGGCGCCCGGCTCGGGGGGCACGGGGAGCGGAAGCCGGTTCGGATCGGGGCCCTGGCGGCCGCAGACGACGATCTCGCCGCCGCCGCGCTCGCAGTCGAGGCCGAGGCTCCTGTGGAGACCGGCCTGCTGGCGGGCGAGCGCCTCCTCGGCGGTAGCGGGCGGAGCGGCGGAGGCGGCGCTGGCCGCGCCGGCGAGAAGGGCGATCATGGCGGCCGGCTTCCACACGGCGCCGATGATGTCGGCCAAATGCGGCGGAAAAAAGCCCGCGGCCTGCCTAATTCCTCCCCGGCATTTGCCGGGGAGGGGGACCAGGCGAAGCCTGGTGGAGGGGTTCTTTTCCGCGGAGTCTCCAAGAACCCCTCCACCACCCTTCGGGTGGTCCCCCTCCCCCGGAAATCCGGGGGAGGATTGGGGCGGGCGCTCGACTTTGCCGGGGGCCTCTTCTATCGCCGCGGCCTGCTTCACGGAGGATGATCCTAGACATGGTGAGCGCAAGCCACGTTCTCGACCGGGTGCTGGTGCTGGAGATGGTTCGGGTGACCGAAGCCGCGGCGGTGGCGGCGTCCAGATTGATCGGCCGCGGCGACGAGAAGGCCGCCGACCATGCCGCCGTCGAGGCGATGCGCGCGGCCCTGAACACGCTCGAGATGGACGGGACGGTGGTGATCGGGGAGGGCGAGCGCGACGAGGCGCCGATGCTGTTCATCGGCGAGAAGGTCGGCGCCGCGCAGGGGACCGGCCCGAGGATCGACATCGCCCTCGACCCGCTCGAGGGGACGACGATCACCGCCAAGGGCGCTCCGAACGCGCTCGCCGTGCTGGCGATCGCCGAGGAGGGCTGCCTCCTGAACGCGCCCGACGTCTATATGGAGAAGCTGGCGGTCGGGCCGGGCTATCCCGACGGGGTGATCGACCTCGCCCGTAGCCCAAGCGAGAACATCCGCTCGGTGGCGGCGGCCAAGGGGGTCGATCCGAGCGAGATCATCGTCTGCGTTCTCGACCGGCCGCGCCACGAGGCCCTGATCGCCGAATTGCGCGGGCTCGGCTGCGGCATCGTCCTCATTCCCGACGGCGACGTCGCCGGAGTGATCGCGGTCACCGATCCGGACACGACGATCGACGTCTACATGGGCTCGGGCGGCGCGCCGGAGGGGGTCCTCGCGGCGGCGGCGCTGCGTTGCGTCGGCGGGCAGTTCCAGGGGCGGCTGCTGTTCCGCAACGACGACGAGCGGGCGCGCGCCGACAAATGGGGCGTCACCGACCTCGACCGGATCTACCGGCTCGAGGACCTCGCCAAGGGCGACTGCATCTTCGCCGCCACCGGGGTGACCGACGGGTCGCTGCTCGAAGGGGTCAAGCGGCGCCGCAACGCGATCACGACCGAGAGCGTGGTGATGCGCGCGAGCACGGGCACGGTCCGCTGGGTGCGCGGCGAGCACAGGCACGAGCCGGGGATGAAGGGCTAGGCCGGGGACAGGTACCGGTACCTGTCCCCCCTTACGCGCACGGCATGGGGACAGGTACCGGTACCTGTCCCCGGGGTCGGCGCTGTCCGGCGCTGTCCGCGGGGTCAGCGCAGGCTGAGCGCGGTGCCGTGCAGCGCGATTCGGACCGGCAACGCGCCGACCGGGTCGCCGTCGGCCTGGACGGGCAGGGCTTCGTCCGACTCGGCGCTCAGGCGGGTGCACTCGAAGCTCGCGACCCCGGGCAGCGCCCCGACCGGCTTCCCCCGCCACAGCGCGAGCGCGAAGCGGGCGAAGTCGCGGCGGCGGGCGGTCTCGAGGGCGACGACGTGGAGCAGCGGCTCGGCGCTGCTCGCCTGGGGGGCGAAGCTCCACGGGCCGGCGAAATAGCGGCCCTTGGCGACGTAGAAGGCCTCGCACGCCATCGCTCCGCCGTCCCACTCGAGCCGGATCGTCGTTCGCCGCCAGTCGAGCAGGAGGCGGGCGAAGGCGACCGCATAGGCGAGCTTGCCGATCCGCGCCTTGAGCCGGAGCGACAGCTCGGCGACGGCCCGGCTGTCCGGACCGACGCTGGCGCAGGCGAGGAACAGGCCGTCGCCGATCGAGGCCGGGTGGAGGCGGCCGTCCGCCTCACCGCCGAGCAGGCGCGAGGCATGGCCGTCGGGGTCGGTCGGGCAGGGCCGCTCGCGGTGGAGCAGGTTGACGGTGCCGGCGGGATAGA
>DASVVX010000134.1:0-2876 GCA_036386295.1 Allosphingosinicella sp. | reverse complement strand
GCAGAAGCACGTCGGTCGACTGGATCAGCGATTGCGAAAGGTTGGTCAGGATCAAAGGCCAGGCGAGCGCCATCGTAGCGCGGATCTCGTCGCGCCAGAGGCGGCGCGTCTCGGGGCTCGGCTGAGGCATGGCGAAGGGCTCCTAGCCGTCATTGCGAGCGAAGCGAAGCAATCCAGGCGGCGCCTGTCGCAAATGCTGCGCTGGATTGGCGCGCTTCGCTCGCAATGACGGGGTCGAAATTCCGTCCGCGTGAAGCACTCGTCATTCCCGCGAAAGCGGGAATTCCGCTTCTGTCCGTTCTCAGGGCCCGTCGAGAAAAGCGGGATTCCCCCGTTCGCGGGAATGACTGGCCTAGCGCGGCGCGGTCCGGCACCCCAAGTCCAAGCCATGATCCCCCTCTCCGTCCTCGACCTCGCCCCCGTCCCGGAGGGCTCCGACACCGGCCAGGCCCTCCGCAACTCCCTGGAGCTGGCGCAAACCGCCGAGCGGCTCGGCTACCGCCGCTTCTGGATGGCCGAGCATCATTCGATGCCGGGAATCGCCAGCGCCGCGACGGCGGTCGCGCTCGCCTTCGTCGGCGCCGGCACCTCGACGATCCGAATCGGCGCCGGCGGGGTGATGCTTCCCAACCACACCCCGCTGGTGATCGCCGAGCAGTTCGGAACGCTCGAATCGCTCTTTCCCGGCCGGGTCGATCTCGGCCTCGGCCGGGCGCCCGGCACCGACCGCGCCGCCGCGCTCGCGCTCCGGCGCAACCTCGCGTCCGACGAGAACGCCTTCCCCCAGGATGTCGTCGAGCTGATCGATTATTTCGCCGGGGGCGAGGACCGGAGCGTCCGCGCCGTCCCCGGGGAAGGCCTCGCGATCCCGGTCTGGATCCTCGGCTCGAGCCTGTTCGGCGCCCAGCTCGCGGCGATGCTCGGTCTCCCTTACGCCTTCGCCTCCCATTTCGCCCCGGCGGCGATGACGGACGCGATCCGGCTCTATCGCGAGCGCTTCCGGCCCTCGGCCCAGGTCGACCGGCCCTACGTCATGCTCGGCTTCAACGCCTTCGCCGCGGAGACGACGGAGCAAGCCGAGCTCCTCGTCACCTCGCTCCAGCAGGCCTTCGTCAACCTGCGCACCGGCAATCCCGGCAAGCTGCCGCCGCCCGTCCCGGGCTATGCGGAGACCCTGCCGCCGGAAGGGCGGGCGCTGCTCCGCCAGGTGCTTTCCTGCTCGGCCGTCGGCGACGCCGCGACGGTGAAGGCGAAGATAGACGCGTTCGTCGAGCGCACCGGCGCCGACGAGCTGATGATCACCTCGCAGATATTCGACCACAAGGCGCGGGTGCGTTCCTACGAGATCGCGGCGGAGGCCATGGGGTGAGAACCCCTCTCCCTGCAGGGGAGAGGGAGGGGCCCGCTCGCGAAGCGAGTGGGAGGGTGAGGGCTTGTCCCCGCCGCCTTCCCCTCACCCTGGTTCGCTCCGCGAACCTGTCCCTCTCCCCTACAGGGAGAGGGATCTCACCTCATATCCAGCTCCTTCACCAGCTTCTTCGGCGCCTGGGCCCGGTAGCTTTCGTCGATCCAGTCCTTGAGCTGCTCGAGGCCCGGCATCTCCGCCTCGGACGGCGCGAAGCTCACCCAGCCCGACTTGCCGAGGCCGTAGCCGGTCGGCTTCGCATAAGGCAGGTCGAGCGCGACCTCGCTCGTGTAGGGCAATTTAACCGAAAGGCTGAACGGCTGCCCGGCGACCGGCAGATAGGCGAAAGTCTTGTCGTTGACGGCGAGGTCGTCATGCTCGGGCCAGGGCGCCTTGGAATGGGCGCCCGGATAGCTCAGCCCGAAGGCGCGCAGCTCCCGAAGGACGGCGTCGGTCGCCTCGCTCATGGTCGGAACCTCCTTGCCGCCCGCGTCATTAGCACAGGCGAGGAGAGATTGGCATGGACGACAAGCCCAAGATCAGCACCGGCCCCAACGACCGGCCGCGCAACGAGACCATCGCGGGAACCGGTCCCGGAATCCCCGACGACGCGCGTTCGCCGGGCGAGGAATTGCCCGAGCCGCCCAGCGAAGCGGAGGTCGAGCGGGCGAAGGCGGCTCTGGGTGTCGGCGGCTCGGACGACGATCAGCCGCTGGAGGGACAATAAGCTCCGTCAGGCCGACGATAGGGCGTGGTGGGCGCGGTAGGGATTGAACCTACGACCCCACCCGTGTGAAGGGTGTGCTCTACCACTGAGCTACGCGCCCACGCCGGAGCCGGCACTTAGTAAGCCGCCGGCGGTCTGTCCACTCTTCGTCATTCCCGCGAAAACGGGAATCCCGCTTTTTCGCGGCCGCCGAAGAACGGTGGAGGCGGGATTCCCGCGTTCGGGGAATGACGGGATCTTAGCGCCCGACGCTGTCCTTCAGCACCTTGCCGGCCTTGAACTTCGGCTGGGTCGATTCCTTGATCTGCATCGGCTCGCCGGTGCGCGGATTGCGCCCGGTGGAAGCCTTGCGCTTGGAGCAGGAGAAGGTGCCGAAGCCGACCAGGCGCACCTCGTCGCCGCGCTTCAGGGCGCCCGTGATGGTATCGAACACGCCTTCGACCGCCCTCGTCGCGTCGCCGCGGCTGAGGCCGGTCGCGTCCGCCACGGCCCCGATAAGCTCCTGCTTGTTCATCTCTCCCGAACCCCCTTTTTGCCGATTGAGTCGCGGACAAGCGCTACCCTCCATCTAACGGCAGGAGCGGAAGAGGAGTCAAAAGGAAAGCGCGACTTTCCGTTGGAAAAATCGCCCGTTCCTGATCCGAAATCGTTGATGCGTTGCAGCATCGCCGTTCATCCTCCCCGAGGTTTCTCGGGGAGGGGGACCAGGCGAAGCCTGGTGGAGGGGTTCTTACAGCGTATGGA
>DASVVX010000133.1:0-19648 GCA_036386295.1 Allosphingosinicella sp. | reverse complement strand
CTTCTGGGCGCCCTCTTTGCGATCCCGCATGGGCTGCTTATCGACCTGACAACGGCCCGGGTGAAGGGAGGCGTTCTCGTCGCTAGCTTATCCGCAAATGGATCGTCTACTTGACGACGACGCAACTGTCCGCCCCCTATCGGAAAGTCACCTGCTTCACACGAGGCTGAAGGTCCAATCGGAGGTCGAGTCGTAGAGAGATTTTACCGGCTTGACGGAGATGTGGACGTGCTTGTTGTGCGGGTTGCTGCCCGTATAGGGCCGCCACGCCCACGCCGCAGCGCTGCCGATCGGCGAGGAATTGGCGATGCGTCGGTTCCAGATGATGTATTTGACCCTGGAATCGCGCGCCGACTGGAGCGACGCGGCGAGCTTGCCGGCATCGCACCCGCCGGCCGGATCGTGGGTGATGTCCATGGCCGTCACGACTCCCCGGGCGCCTTCTCGGACGTGCGGGTTGTGATCCGAATTGGCGAAGCCCTTCTTCAAATGATTGTCGTCGCCGATTGTGCCGTCGCTTAGCTTGTTCCGGCCCGGTGCCGCCGCGTTGATCTGCCGACGCAGAGACAGCAGGCACTCGGCGACACGCCAGGGTATGCCCTCCAGCGACTGCTCTTCTTCGACTCCTTCGGTAACGGCGCCGACCTCGTCGGGATCGCCATGGAAATCGAGCCCCTCGCCTTCGCCGCCTGAAGAACCTGCGCGCGGCTCCTGCTCGTCCTTGTCTTGATTCACCTCGTCTTGGGCCATTTTTCGACTCCTGATTCGGGTGCGGGACAGACTGGCGTCTATTGGGCCATTCCGCAACGTCTTCCCCTAGCCTGCATTGACTCTCGTCGCGTCGAGAGTCAGCATTCAACGCGAAGGGGGGAAGGGCCATGGGCAATGAAGCCGGCAGGGTCAAAGGCGGCAGGGGCGATCGCTGGCGCCGCCGCCTTCACATCCCCGCCGTTGGCTCGCACCGGGAATTCGGCCTCGAAAGCGTCGAGCTCGAAGAGCTGGAGCCGGGCGCCCCCGCGGCGCCCTCCGCGGAGCAAAGGATCGAGCAGGCTCGCGAGGAGATGCGACGGATCGTGATGGAGCGACTCGGCGGTGACGCCGCTTTGCTCGCGGGGGTCGACTCGCTGCGCCTGACCGGTGAGGAGGCGGTCCAGCTGCTTCGCGACGGCGAGGCCGAGATCGACGAGGACCAGGCCGTCGCGCTCGAAGTCATCGTAGCGTTCGACGGAACCCGGCCGTCCTTCCTGATCCGAAACGGCGAGATCGACCTCAATTCCTCGCTCACCTCGCCGGAGTGGCGCACCACGCTCCAGCCCAATTTGAGCGGACTTGCGGACATGGCGGCCTGCGTCGGCCGAGTCGAGCTGGCCAACCGGCATATCGGTACCGCCTTCCTGATCTCACCGGTCCTGGCCTTGACCAACCGCCACGTCGTTCAAGCGATCGCCGACTTCGGAGTGGATCCTCCGGACCTGCTCGGGCAATGCTTTCTCGATTTCGGGCGCGAGCATCAGGGCCGCGACAGCCATGACCGGCGCCAGATACGCGCGATCCTCGGTGCCGGCACCCGCCAGATCCTCAACCCGATCGACCATTCGAAATTCGACGCCGCCCTGATCGAGGTGACTCCCTCGAGTCTTGCCGGCGAGGCGGCGGACCGCCATCTCACTTTGTCTGGCGGGACCGGAAGTCTGCCCTCCGGCGGGCTCGCCGCCGCGATCGGCTATCCGGCCTCTTGGCGGAGCTATGTGCCGACGGCACTGCGCACCCGATACGAGGAGGTGCTCGAGCAGCTACTCGCCGGCGATGGCGGCACCAAGCGCTTCGCGCCGGGCAAGACAAGCGGCATGGTCGCCGAGCCGCCCGGCTGGACCGGCAGGCACGACGCGACGACGCTCAACGGCAACTCCGGGTCGCCGATGCTGCTCCTGAAGGGGGAAGCGATCGAGACGGTAGGGCTCCATTATGGGGGGCAGTGGGTCGGCGAACGGGTCAATTGGGCGCACATTCTGGCCAAATGCGGGGACGCTCAATTCCGCGGCGACGGCGCGACCTTCGCCACGGTGCTGGTCGAGCGGGGTGTGGGGGGCTGACGGCATGGAGCTGCTGCCGTTCGACAAGATCGTCGAGATCCAGCAACGTGCCGTCAAGAATGGGCTCGACCGGAGGCGCGCCACCCTGCTTGCCGGTTTACCCGACGCCTACGTGTCGGGCCTCGCGCTCGAAGCCATTCCCAGCGACCAGCTGCTCCTCGACCTGACGGCGATGAACGAGGCACCCAGGATCCTCGGCGGAATCACGCCGCTCCACCGCTGGCTGATGACGGCGAGTGCATTGAGCGCCGCCTTTCCCGACCGGCAGCGATTCTATGCCGATCTCGCTGACGAAGTCGGCCGCGCGGCGCTCTCGGCGGACAGCGCGCGGGACCCGGGCCCTCCCGCGGTCGAAGGCAAACAGCTGCCGGAGCGGATCATCTTCCGTAACGACCTGCTTCCTGCCTCCTTCGTCACCGGTGCCGTCGGCACGGGCCCGTCGGTCGCGCGTCTCGTCGTTCCCCAGATCGAGGGCGGCGAGACGCGGCTCCAATTCCCGACTCAGACGCCGCGGCTGTCCTACGGAACCGCCTGGGTCTTCGGCCCGAGCCATTTAATCACCAATTTCCACGTCGCCCAGGGCCGCGCCGAAGGGGAGGAGAAACCGGGGCTCGACGACACTCGCCTGCAATGCGCAGCGGCCGTCGCCGAATTCGACTATGTCACCCTCGGCGGCGAGAAGGTCGAGGTGAAGATCGAAGGACTCGTCGCCTTCGACGCCCGGCTCGATTACGCCATCCTCAAGACGCGTGAGCCGGTCGGGCGCCCGGCCCTGCCCCTGCTCGAGGCACCGCTCGTATTCGAGCCCGGCGATCCCTTTCCGGTCAACGTCGTCCAGCATCCGGGCGGGGCGCCGCGCCAATATGGGATACGCAATAACAGCGCGGCGGCGCTCCGCGGCATCGACCTGGCTTATTATACCGACACGGCAGGCGGCTCGTCGGGATCGCCGGTCTGCGACGATCTGTGGCGGGTCATCGCCCTCCACAAGGCCTCGACCCTGAGCTTCGGCAAGCTGAACTTCCAGGGCAAGGAGACGGTGTGGGTGAATGTCGGAACGCCGATCCGCGAGATCATCGACGATTTGCGCAACGCGCATAAGGATTTGTGGGCAGACATGAAGGCCGTTCTGGTATGACTGCGCCCCGGCCTCGGTTTGTCGGGGGGGCGACGTGGTCCGGACGTCGATCGGAGAGCCCCGGATGAACCTTCTCGAGCAGAACCGGATCGACGAAATTTACACTCGCGCGCTGGACCGCGGACTCGCCCGCCGGCGCGAAAGGCTGCTCCAGGGTCTTGGAAACGCCTTCATCGACACGCTCGAGCTGAGCTCCATCCCGGCTGACCAGTTGAGGTTCGACCTCAGAGACCTCAACGTGCGCGTCCGGCTGATTGGCGATCAGCTCCCGCTCGCCCGCTGGCTGCGCGCGGCGGGCGACATCCTCGCGGTGTCGCATCCGCCGGACGCGGCCTTCTTCTACGGCGAGGCCGATTCGCTTGTGATCCCGGCCGAGCCGACCATCACCGAGGTGGCGAGGGACGCTCGGGACTCCCTTCTCAAGGTCCGGGAATCCGCCGGCGACGACTGGCTTCCGGAGGCGCTGGCCGCGGCCCGAAACGACCTTTCCGGACTGCTCGACCGCCTCTTCCTGCTCGCCGTCTCCAAGAGGTTCCACGACATATTGCACAAATTCCAGATGGAACGCCTGCCCTCTATCCAGAACCAAGTGACCCGCGACATCGTGCGCGATCCTCAGCGGCGGCTCGGCCTAGGCCGCGAGGTCAAGGCGCTGACGGCGCCCATCGGCGACCTCAGGCGGAGCCTAGAGGATCTGGAGGGTAAGCCCGAGCATGTCGAGGCGCAGTCTTGGATCGATGCCTTCGACGATCATCGCGTGACGCTCGAGACCGCTTTGGCCGCGGGTTCTTATGAAGGCGTGGCCAACGGCCTCCGCAACCTGCGCTACATGGTGAAGTCGAGCATGAGCGACCTCAACCTGGCCCTCGGCGACGCCTCCCTGCTTCCGATCAGGGAAGTGGCGGACAGCCTGCGCGAAGTCGCTGCCCAGGCCCCCGAGCCCGACGACCCCAACGCGGCCCGGCTTCGCGAGACAGCGACCAAGCTGGTCGAGCTCCAAAAGGAGATCGAGTTGCTGGTCCGCACCCATCATGCCTGGCAGCAATATGACGACGTGCTATGGCAACTGGAGGGCAATCTCATCTTCGATGCCAACAGCCCGGAAGCCTTGGCCAATTTCGAATACTTCTGGGGTGTCGTGATCAAGCGGCTGGTGCGCCTCGCGGGCGAGCCCGCCGAGGCCTGGTTCGAAGAGGTGAGCCAGCACAGGAAGCTATTCGAGGAGAACTGCCCGAGGCCCATCGTCCCGCCCGTGGCCGAGAATGCGCGCTTCGCCTTTTCCAATTTCACCTGGGCGACGCGGCAGCAATTCCTCGAGCTGGACGGCCGGCTCGACGGGCGCTGCAAGCAATTGATCTCGATCGCCCGACCCCTCAGCGACCTGGTGAAATCGCCATGACCGAGGAATCGCCCGCGTCTGGGCCTTCGGCCCACTTCAAGTCGCTCTCCGAGCTCCAGACCGAGCATTTGCAGCTGATGGAGGCGTCGGACAATTTCGACCAGCGACTGCCGCACGAGGGCGAGCCGGTCGACCAGGAACCTTCCCCGGAGAAGGCGAAAGCACTGCGGACCGAGCTGCTCCGCCTGCGCAGGGCGGCGACGCGGTTCGTCCGACGCGCGCGGGCGACTGGCGTGGCGCTGGACGACGCGGGGGAGCGGGCGGTCGCGCAGAGCGCGCTCGATTTCTGGCACGTACGGTCTGCCTACATGGCGCGCGACGCCGAGAGGCTGCGGCTGCTCCAGACCAACGTCAGCCGCCGGCTGGCCAAGCCAATTGGCACCCGGGTGATGCTGGACAAGTTCGACGAAGCTGCCGCCCCGGAGCTGACCGAGAACCAGTGCCCGTTCGTCGGCCTGCGCGCATTCGGTGAGGAACAGGCGCGCGAGGGCGCCTATTGCGGCCGCGAGGATGCGGTCGCCGAGCTTCTCAAGAAGGTCCAGGAACAGCGGCTGACCATCGTTTACGGCCCGTCGGGGAGCGGTAAATCGTCGCTGGTCGTGGCCGGGCTGGTGCCGGCCCTGCGCACGGCGGCGGGCAGCGAGGCGCTGACCGTCTGGCCGGTCGTGACTCCCGGCACCGATCCGCTGGGCGCCCTGCTTCAGTCGGTGCGGCCGGCGGGCCGCGAGGCGGCGCCGTGGGTCGCGGACGGTCGCGCCAAGCTTGCCGCCAATCCCGCGTACCTCAGCGACCTCGCGGCCGATGCGTCGGGCGGCGGGGCTGGTCTCCTGATCGTCGATCAGGCCGAGGAGCTCGTCCTGATGGGCTCCGCCACGACCGAGCGGGAGGCGTTCGCGGCAGCGGTCGCGGCGCTGGCCTCAAGCGTGCAGCCCGAGCATCGGGTCATCGTCGTCGCGCGCGAGGATTTTGTCGGCCGCCTGCGCGAGATTCCCGGCTTCGCGGCGCTACCGGACGAGGCGGCCATCGCATTCCGTCCCAAGCCGATGACGCCCGCCGAGCTCAGGATGGCGATTGAGGGGCCAGCGCGCAAGCCAGGGCTCAAATTCGAGCCGGGCATCATCGACGACTTGGTTCGAGAAGTCGCCGACGACCCCGCCGCCTTGCCCCTGCTCCAGTTCACCTTGATGCAATTGTGGAACGGTCGCCGACGCAACCTGATCCGACGCGAGGTTTATGAGAAGGTCGGCCGACCCGGCGAGGCGCTCGGTAGGGTCGCCGAGAGCATTTTCGAGGAACTGGGCTCGGTTCAGAACCAGCAGGCGGCAAAGGAGATCTTCCTCACACTCGTCGTGCCCGGAGTCGGCAATGAGGTGGTCCGCCGCCGCGTCCGGCTCGAGACGCTTCGCTCGCTGCGCGATCCGGGCCTTATCGATCGGGTGCTCAAGCCCTTTGTCGAGGCGGGGCTGGTCCGGCACACCGAGGGCGTCGAACGGGATGACGACCGCTATGAGGTGATGCACGAGGCGCTTCTGCGCAACTGGCCCCGGCTCGGCACATGGGTGCGCGAAGTCCGCGATCAGGAGCAGGACCACCTGCTTGTCCTCAACAGCGCTCGCATCTGGGATAAGAACGGCCGCAGCGCCGACCATCTCGCGGTCGGCGACGCGATCGCCCATGCCGATCGCTTCGCGGGCAAGGACGAGCTGATCGCCGCCTATGTGGCGGCCAGCCGGGCGAACGAGGCGGAGAAAGCAGGCTATGCGACCACGGTACGGCGGCGGGTGATCGGTGGCGGATCGACCCTGATCGCGCTGCTTGTGGCGGCAATCGTCATCGGATTGTGGATCCGGTCGGAGTGGAAGCAGCAGGCCCTGCAGGCCGAGCTGGACGCGAGGATGGCTGAACGGGCGGCCCTGGCCGACCGGTATGACCTCGAGGCGCAGGCGGCCCGACTGGCCGCTCCGGCGCCCGCAAACGAGATTCCCGTGGAGCAGCTGGAATCCCACCGCAGCGTTTCCCGCTTCGGCCCCGGCAACGAAGGCTGGATGTGGGCCGGCTCGGATCGAAGCCCCCTGCTCCAGGATTGGCAATCCCAGAGGCCCGTGCCGCCGTCGTCTCTCCGGACCGGCGAACGCTATCGCCCCAGATTCGACATTAGCCTGAGGAGCGGACTGCCCGACGAGAAATATGTCTCGACGCCCAGCATCGGTCTCGCCCCGCGCGGCGCGCTGTTGATCGCGACCGGGCCGGTAAGGACGTATGACCGTCCGTCGGGAAGGCAATATTGGGCTCGGGTCCGGCTCGTGCCGAGGGTCTTCATCCACTCGGTCGCGGGGACCGCCGAGCGTGCGGAGAGATTGCGTGATAAATTGGCCGCGGCAGGTTTCGAAGTGCCGCCCTACCAGCTTTTGAGAAGCGCGGCTGCAAAATCCGAAGTGCGCTATTTCTTCGATCAAGACCGGCAGGGCGCGCGGGACCTCGCCAAACTGATCGAGCCCGAGATCCGGAACCCTGTTGCGGTGAAAAAGGTGAAGAGTCCCTCGGCGGTGGTGAACAATCCCGAAGTGTGGGTCGACCTTTCTCAGGCCGGCCGCCCTAGGCCTGCTGAGCAGCCGGCGTCTCCGGCGCAGCCACGGGCGACGGAGCGCAGGCCTGCGGATCCACAGCGGCCGACCGAGGAAGTGATTGTCGCCGAGCCTGAGACGGACGCGACTGGCGCACGGCGGGCTCCGCCTACGAGAGACCTACCGGCCGCGCGGAGGAAGCGGGAATGAAAGCATGAGGCCGTACCGCCTGGCATTGCGGGCGGCACGCAAATCCCTGGACTGAGGAGCAGACGATGGGGGAGCCAAAGGCCGATCCGAACGCAGACGAGAACAAGGTGGTCGAGAAGGAGCAGGCCGCCGAGACGCCTGAGCCCGAAGCCAAGCCCGCGCTGGCCGCCGCCGGCCCAAGCGGAATCGAGGTCGACTTGGCCGCACTGGCCGCAGCGCGCTCGGTCGCCCACGCGATCGCCTCACGATGCCAAAAGGAACTCGAAAGGCTCGAGGCCACGGACCTCGGCGAGACGAAGCCGCGAATCGTCTTGGTCGCGGCCTCGGCGGCCGCCGCGGCCGCCAGTGTGCAGCTTCTCCAAGCCGAGCTGGCCGCGCTCGAGAAGGCGCTGGGCGCGATCGGGACAGGCGAGGACTCGTCGCTCGAATCGCTGAAGCTCGAATGGCCCACGTTCGACGAGGGACTCGGCAAGACCGTGGAGCTGGTTCGCGATACGTTGCTAAAGCTCGGCGTGGACGAGAGCTTCGATCGCCGGGCAACGATGATCGACGAGCCGGCGCTACATACCATGCTCGCAGGCGCGCTGATCGACGCGAATTTCGAGGTGCAGGTCATCGACGCCGATTCCTCCGCCGTGCCGCCCCGCTTCGAGGCGGCGGAGCGCGTCATCGGGCAGATTGCCAGGGTGCGGGGGCTGGAAGGCGCCGACGATCCCGGCCGCAAGGCGCTGCTCGACCAGGCGGAGGCGTCAATCACGCGGATACGGGACAAGGCCGCCGAGACAAGTCTTGGGCTTCGGCTGGTCGAGGCGCTGGATGCGCGGAGGAAGCCCTTGCTGCTCACCGCACGTAGCTTCGCGGCCGGCGGCGCGTACCGGACGCGCAAGCACCTCTTCACCCTGCTCGGCCTGGTGCGCGGGCTCTCGTTCAGCGGCGGAGCGGCGATCCTGTTCCGGTTGAGCGACCCCAAAGGCAGGCTGCTCGTCGCCGATCTGCTCTACCATGCCGGTCGGCCAGGCCGAATCCCGCGCTGGTACGAGAAGTTGCTCAGCAATTTGTAGCAGCTTTCCATCCGACCTGGCGATGGGAAGATAGACCAGCCGCGCCGGCGGAGCGCGGTTGGCGCTGAGTTCAGGGGGCCTTGCGGGACCGCAGACCGCCCGGGCTAGGCTGGCGGGCACTTGGGAGAATTCGCGCTCATCGTGGCCAGATAGGCGGCTATCGGCTCCAGCCCCGCCGAGGCGCGCAACGCGTCCAGCTTCCTCGCGTCCTCGAGAGGCTCCGGAGCATAGGCACCCGACCGGCACTTGGCCCCGGTCCCGTAACGCTGGCGCCCGGCGATCTTTAACATCACCCGGTCGTACAGATAGGCGAAATCGCTCGCCTGGACCCCACCCGTGGCGAGCTTCGCCTCCATCAGCCGCAGGACCCGAAGCTGGAAGACAGGATCAAGATCGCCGTGCTGAGCGGTCAGCCAGGCCATGTGCGCCGCATAGTCGCCGACCTCCTTCCGGTCGGGCCAGCCCTGAGTCGCGACGATGTCCTTGAGATATTCGGTGTTTGCATGGTGCGCCGCCGCGATCGCGGCGCTGATCATCTGGTTCACGATCGTCCGGGGTCCCGGCGGAAGCGATGGCGCCGCGCTCCCCGGGACATCGTCCCAGCCGATCGCCGAGCGCAGGATCTGTTCGCCGAGGGGGCGGGCAACGCGGCCGCTCGTGGGCCCGCCTTCTCACTTGCTCTTCCACCAACATCGTCACGCCCCTACTCGCCGCCGTAAGCGTGGCTCCGAGCTCGCGGGCTCGGCGCCGATCGCCCGGTTCCCAGGGAAAGACGAATATCAGCCGGATTCTCCGTGATACAGAGAACTCGGCGCCACCGGAAAATGTGGCCGCGGCCGTAAACGTTCGGGATTGAAGCCAAGGTGGTCTCCCCGGGTCGCGGATTGGCACATCGACTTGCACAATCGATTGGCACAATCGTCCGCAGCCTCTTCTGGGGAAGCCAACAAGACCAACAGCTTAGCGATGAAACTGGCTGGGGCGGCAGGATTCGAACCTGCGAATGCCGGTACCAAAAACCGGTGCCTTACCACTTGGCGACGCCCCAGCATCGCAGCGCGAGGCGCGCCTTATAGCGGCCGGCGCGGAGGGCGGAAGCCCTCGCGTCGGCGCTCAGCTGTTCGACAGCCGGCGGTGGACGAGGTCGAGATAGTCCTTGCGCAGCTGCATCGTCAGCTCGCCGACCTCGAAGCTCCACGGCCCGGCCGAGGCCACCGGAGTCACCTCGGCGGCGCTGCCGGTCAGGAAGAATTGCTCGAAGCGCTCGAGCTCCTCGGGCCAGATCGCGCGCTCGACCACCTCGATGCCGCGGCGGCGGGCCAGATCGATCACGGTCCGGCGGGTGATGCCGTCGAGGAAGCAATCGGGGGTCGGGGTGTGGAGCGCGCCGTCGCGAACGAAGAAGGCGTTGGCGCCGGTCGCCTCCGCCACCTGTCCCCGCCAGTCGAACATCAAGGCGTCGTCGAACCCCTCCGCCTGGGCCTCGTGGCGGGCGAGGGTGCAGATCATGTAGAGGCCCGAAGCCTTGGATTCGGTCGGCGCCGTATAGGGCGCGGGGCGGCGCCATTTCGAGACGGCCAGCCTCAGGCCCTTGCGGATCGCCTCGTCGCCGAAATAGGCCCCCCACGGCCAGCAGGAGATGGCGAGGTGGATCTTCGAGCGCTGGGCCGAGACCCCCATCTGCTCCGACCCGCGCCAGGCGAGCGGCCGCATGTAGGCGTCCTCGAGCCCGTTGGCGGCGAGCGTGTCGCGGCAGGCCTGGTCGATCTCCTCGATGCTGAACGGGATCTCGAAGCCGAGCAGCTCGCCGCTCCGCTTCAGCCGCCGGCTGTGCTCGGTCAGCTTGAAGATCTCGCCGGCATAGGCCTTCTGCCCCTCGAACACCGACGAGGCGTAATGGAGGGCGTGGGTCAGCACATGGACGTTCGCCTCGCGCCACGGCACCAGGGCTCCGTCGAGCCAGATGAAGCCGTCGCGGTCGTCGAAGCTGCGCTGGTCCGTCACTCGAGCCTTCCCCTGCAGGTGCGCGGCGGGGATAGGACCGGCCGCCGGGAGCGTCAACTTGGGCCGCCGCACCCGCTAGACGCGCGACGGGTCGTTCGTCTCCCGGTAGAGCCGCTGCAGCGAGACGGCGCCCCAGGCCGCCGTCGGGAAGATGACGAGCGCGGCGAGCGCGAACGTCTTGCCGCCCGCGAGCAGCAGGAGCAGCGGCATCAGCGGCGCCGCGGCGAGGGCGAGAAGGGCGCGCCCCATTCGGCGCTGCTGGCGCCGGTCGAGCGCCGCGTCCCACCTTTTGTCGACCCCGTTCTGCTCCCACTTCCAGGCGATCACCGCCCGCCCCTGCGAATCCCATTCGCGGGCGGCGAGGGCGAGAAGCGCATCGGCGGCGCGGTCGACGACTCCCGGCCCGGCGCCGCTCACCGGGACGGGCGGCGTCGTGCCGGAGCGGCCGGGACGCCCGGCCGGCGGCGCGAAGGTGGACGGGATCGGAGCGCCGGTGCCGTTGTCGATGACGACCAGCCGCCCGTCCTTCTCGACGACGCTGTAACGGCCCTTGGGTGCGTCCATCCCCCACCTCCTGCCGTCAGATTAGGCCGGGAGGAGGGATGGTGGAAGGGGCGTCGCTATTCCGCTTTCTCGTGGGCGAAGCTGAAGATCCGGGCGAGCCGCCACCGGCCGTCGGCGCCCAGAGTCCACAATTGGGTGAATCGGGCCCGGCCGGCCAGCCGCTCCGGGCCTTCCCCCTTCCGCTCGTAGAAGACATGGGCTCCGTCCTCGATCGCGCCATGGCCCGGCACCGGATCGACCCGAAGGCTCTCGCGGACGAGCTCGCGCCGGGACCGCCAGGCGTCGGGCTTCTTCCGCTCCTCGCAGCTCTTCGTGTAATCGGCGATCACCCCGTCGGCGCCGCGCCAGACGAAGCCGCCCTTGTCGTGGTACATTTCGATGTCGTCGGCGATCATCGCGCGTACCCGCGCCGGATCGCAGCCTTCGAAGAACAGGCTGAAGAATTCGGAATCCCTGGCCGCGATCTGCTCGGTCAGGGCGGACCCCTCGGGGAGCGCGACCGGCGGCGCCGGCGCCCCGGCCTGGAAGGCAGCGGCCAAGGCGAGGAGAAGATTCATTCCGGTGCTCCGCTAGTGTATTAGGTGAATGATACGCTCGACCGCAAGGGGTCAAGGGGGCAGCAAATATGTTGCACTGCAACAAAAGTCGTCCCACGGCGTTTGCCTGCATGTGCCTTCCGCTTTCGGAAGGGCGCGGGGAGGGAATAAGCCATGCCAGCGATCAGACCGGGTATCCGCCTCCGAGCGAGCGGCAAGGGCCGAAGCGCCTTCGCGCCGCCGTCGGCCACGGTCGACCGGCTCACCCACGTGGAGGGGGTCCGCGACAATCCCGGCAAGCTGCGCGCCCGCTGCTACGTGCCGGCGGGCCTCGAGGGACCGGCGCCGCTCGTCGTCGTCCTCCACGGCTGCACCCAGGACGCGGCGGTCTACGACCACGGTTCGGGCTGGTCGACTCTCGCCGACCGCCACGGCTTCCTCCTCCTCTTCCCGGAGCAGCGGCGGGCGAACAATCCGATGCTCTGCTTCAACTGGTTCTCGCTGGGCGATACGCAGCGCGGCATGGGCGAGGCGGCGTCGATCCGCTCGATGATCGAGGCGATGAAGAAGGCCCACGAGGTCGACCCGGCGCGAATCTTCGTCACCGGCCTCAGCGCGGGCGGCGCCATGGCCTCCGCGATGCTCGCCACCTATCCCGACGTCTTCGCGGCCGGAGCGATCCTCGCCGGAGTCGCCTACGGCTGCGCCGCCGACGTGACCCAGGCGTTCGACTGCATGGGCGGCCGCGCCCGGAGCGACGCGCGCGAGCTCGCCGGCCATGTCCGCCGAGCCTCGCCCCACAAGGGGCCCTGGCCGCGAGTGCAGGTCTGGCAGGGCAGCAGCGACAACCTCGTGGTGCCGAGCAACGCCGATTCGATCGTCCTGCAATGGGCGGGTCTCCACGGCGTCGGCCCGCGGCCGGACCGGACCGATCGGGTGGAAACCTATCCCCGCCGGACCTGGCTCGGCGCCGACGGCGAGCCGGTGATCGAGCAATATTCGATCACCGGAATGGGCCACGGCGTTCCCCTCGGCGGCGGCGCCGACTCGGTCGGCGAAGCCGGCGCCCACATGCTCGAGGTGGGATTGAGCTCGACCGCCCGCATCGCCGCCTTCTTCGGCATCGCGTCCGAGGAGGCGAAGGCGAGCGAAGGCACGGCGCCGACGCTTCCCGCGCCGGCCGTCCGGCGGGCGAGGCCGGAAGCGCCGCGCGCGCAGGCTGCGGGCGGAGTGCAGCAGGTGATCGAGGAGGCCCTGCGCAAGGCCGGGTTGATGCGCTAGGCCAGCCGCTCGGCGAGCAGGCGCTGGAGCGCGCGCAGGTCGGTTCCGGGATTGCCGCGCAGGTGGAGCGGCTGGGCCTCGTCGCCGAGCCAAATCCGGACCGCCGTGCGGCTGTCCGCCGCTTCGCCTTCCTGGATCGAGAAATGGCGGACGGCGCGATAGGGCCAGGAACCGGTCTCGATCCGCGCCTCGAGCAGATGCTCGCGCTGGGCGATGAGGATCCGGCGGTCGGTGAACAGGATCGCCCCGGTTGGGGCGACATAGGCGGCGTGGACGGCCTCGCCGGCGACGAGGTGGGCGGTCAGGGCGGCGGCGTCGGCGCTCGGCGCCTGGTCGACATCGAGGATGCGCATCGCCGCTAGATGGGCGAAGCCGCGGCCCGCTGCAACCGTCGGATCAGTCGCGCCAATTCGGCGGCGAGGCGATCCGGAAGGTGTCGCCCGGCCGGACGCCGTGGCGGGCGAGGAGGGAGTCGGCCAGGGCCAGGACGGGAACCGGATCGCCGGCTCCGAACAAGGCGGTGAAGGCTCCGGCGAAGCGATCTCCGAGCGCCGGGTCGAGCTCGGCAAGCGCCGCCGGCATCCGCTTCACCGACGCGCTCCAGGTGCCGGCGGAGCGCAGGGCGAAGTCGGCGAGAAGCGGGTAGAGCGCCGCGCCGACCGAGGTCAGCGCCGGTCCCGGCGGGCAGGTCGCGAGGGTTTCGCGAAGCTCGGCGAGCGCCGAGAGGCGGGCCCGTTTCATGGCGTGGTCGAGCGGCGGCGGCCCGGCCGCGATCGTTCGAGCCGCCATCGCCCGGGTCGAGGCGAGGGCCGGCTCGCGCTCGCCGAACAATATCAGCCCGTCCGCGACCATTTCCGGCACCGACGCGACCCCGGACCGGGCCACCACGACCCGGCAGAAATAGGACAGGGTGCCCGGGTCGTGGCCGAACAGCTCGAACGCCCGGCCCTCGAACCGGATCTTCTCCCGAAACGCGCCTTCCGGCAGGTGCCGGAACAGCAGGAAGAGGTCGTAATCGGAATCCGGCCGCGCCTCGCCTCGAGCCCTCGAGCCGGACAGCAGCGCCGCCACGGCCGCGGGATAGTGGGCGGCGACGAAGCGGCGGGCGAAGGCGCGCGCTTCCTCGACCGTCTCCGCCTCGTCCGCCATCTCTCAGCCGCGGCGGCGCGCGAGGCGCGGGACGACGCGCGGGACGCACCCGGCGGCAAAGCCGGCGAGCGCCGCGGCGATTCCGGTCAAGAGGGGCAGGCGATGGAGCATGGCGGCGTTGCTAGCGCGCCTCCCCGCCGCCCGCCAGAGGCCTGAGGTGCGAGTCGCGAAGGCCGGTGAGGATCATCTCGCCGTCGTCCCCGACCCGGAACTCGCCATAAGCCGCATCGGCGAGGGCGGCCGCCTGCCCTTCCTCGAAGAAATAGGCGTCGGTGGCGAGATAGGGCCGACCGCCCCGGATCCGGTAGCGCAGCGCGATCTCGCCGGAGGCGAGCGGCCGGGCATCGGCGATGCGGCGGAAATGACCGACGCCCTGGCGGTCGACGGCGACCACGACATGGCCGTCGGCGGTCGGGCGGTCGCCCCGGAAGGGAAAGGCCTGGTCCGCCGCCTCGAAACTGAGCCGCATATAATCCCC
This sequence comes from Allosphingosinicella sp., assembly GCA_036386295.1. Lineage (GTDB taxonomy): Bacteria > Pseudomonadota > Alphaproteobacteria > Sphingomonadales > Sphingomonadaceae > Allosphingosinicella. The sequence continues at coordinate 5,171 of DASVVX010000133.1, read as the reverse complement.
CTGGATCAGCGAACGCGGATCGACCGGACTGAGCCTGAGGAGCACCACCCGCCCCCCGCTCAACAGCGCTTCACGCTGGTAGAGTCCGAAATTGACGAAGGCGAGGACGGCGAGGCCGGCGACGAGGGCGATGGCCTTACGCATGGCCGGCCTCCGTCGCCGCGGCGCGGCGGGCGAGGGCGAAATGGGCGGCCAGCAGGCACAGGCCGGTGAGCGCCAGGATCCCCGACTTCGCGAGCAGGCTGGCGTGAAGGCTGTAATAGAAATGGGCGACGAAGCCGAGCAGGGCGAGGATTCCGAGCGCCGCGACGAGGCGGTTGCCGGCCGCGAAGCCGAGCAGTAGGATCAGGGCGGCCGAGGCCAGGCCGGGGGCGGGCAAGGAGAGCAGCCCGAACAGGAGGGCGCCGCCGACGGCGGCCAGCGAAATCGCGCCGGCCAGGGCAAAACCCTCGCGGCGGACCAGGGCGACCGCCGCCCCGATCATCACCGCGGCCGTCAGCGAGCGTCCGAGCAGCGGTCCGTACAGCGCCAGCCAACCGGCCTTCCGCTGGCTGAGGCCGAGAAGATATTCGGCGCCGAACAGGCGGAACGTCTCGATCAGGAGGAGCGCCAGGACCAGGCCGTAGCCGATCGGGCGCCACAGGGCGCCCCGAGCCGCCCACAGCTTCGGATCGAGCCAGACCCGGGCCAGCGCGGCGCACAGCAGCGGCGCGGCCAGGCCGTGCAACGCCATCTGGTTGATCGCCAGGGCGAGCGCGATCGCCGCGCCGCCGGCCGCCAGCACCCGGTGCAGGAAATGGGCACGGCCAGCGCGAGGCCGGCCTCCGCCGCGGCGATGGCGAGATAGAAGGACGGACTGCCGGCCTCCAGGAAGGCGTTGAAGCCGACGATCAGCAGGACCTGGCCGACGAGGCTGACGGCAAGGGCGAACTGCTCGGCGAAATCCTTGGCCGCGAAGAACCGGAACAGCGCGAAGGCGCCGGCGCAGCAGCCGACTCCTATGGCCAGGGCGAAGCCGCTGTCGTCGAACAGGAAGGCCAAGGCGGAACCGAGGAAGCCGAGCAGGAACAGGGCGCCGATCCAGCCGGCGACCCCGAGCATGGCCCGGACGTACCAGGGCGAGACGGGCGGCCTCGCCTCGGGCCGCTCGCCCTCGACCAGTGCCTCGGAACGCAGCCCTTCCCACAGCTCCGCGGCGGTCATGACGCCGTTTCCCGGGCGACGGACTTGAGCCAGATCGCGCCTCCCGCCGACAGTCCGATCACCGCCAGGCCGACGACCAGATAGCCGGCCGAGCCCGAGCCGCCGAGCAGATGCCGGGCGAGGAAGGCTGGGACGCTCACGATCAGGCTGAGCAGGCCGACGGCGAGCATGAAGAGGTCAGGACGGACTCGGCGGTACCAATGATGGAGCGTCGCGAGCCAGGCGGCATAGACGAGCGCCGAAAGCAGCGCGGAGGCGCCGCCGGAGCCGAGGATCGCCTGGAACGCCAGCGCGGTCGCCGTCGCTCCGCTCGCCATCGCCACCAGCCGCGGCGGCCAGGAATCGCGAAGCCAGGCGTAACCGGCGCGGTGGGCCCCCTCCCATCCCGCCAGGGCCAGGCCGTTGAGGACGAACAACGCCCAGATCAGGGCCTCGAGATCGAAGGCGATCCGGAAATAGAGGAAGAGCGCGAGGTTGAGCAGCGCCAGCCAGACCAGCCACAAGGCGCTGAAGCGGCCAATGAGGACCCAGGGCAGGATCAGCAGCGCCCACCAGGCGAACAGCTCGAAGGCGTCGGCGCCGGTCTGGTAGACCTGGCCGGCGAGGGCGAGCAGCGCCCCGGTCAGAAGGCTGAGCAGAAGCAGCACCGCCTTGCCGGGGGCCGAGTCGAGGTCGAGCCGCCAGCAGGCGACGAGGGAGGCGACGATCCCGGCCTCGACCAGTCCGAACTTGGCGAAGCGGCCGAGCGCGGCCCAGTTGAAAGCGAAGAAGAAGACGACCGCCGAGCCGAGCGCGACGATCCCGAGCCACAAGGTCAGCCGGACGAGGAAGGCCCGCCAGTCGGCGCGGGTCGGCGCCAGACCGGCGGCGCGAAGCGCGGCGTGCTCGCGGCCGGGGACGACCCGGCCGGCGTCGAACCAGTCAAGAACCTCGCCGCGAAGCCCGCTCACCCCGTCCCCCCGGGGGCAGCGATATCAGCTATGCGCTACCGCCGCCAGAGAGGCCCCGCCGCGGGCGGAATGCGCGGCGGCGGGGCCGATCCGTCCGCCTAGCGGCAGCGGACGCTGCCGCGCTCGATCTCGCGGCCGAGCGCCGCTCCGGCGCCGGCGCCGATGAGCGTGCCGAGGATGCTCGAGCGGCCGTTGTCGATCGCATTGCCGAGCAGCCCGCCGACGGCGCCGCCGATGATCAGGCCGGTCGTGCCGTCGCTGCGGCGGCAATAATAGCGTCCGTCGGAGCCGCGATAGATGCGGTCGTCGCGGCTCAGCCGGGTCTCTCCGTAATAGCGGCCGTCGCGATAATAGCGGTCGGCATAATAAGCGTCGGCGCCGGGCTCGTAGCGATTGTAGTCGTAGCGGTTGTAGGTGCGGTAGTCGCGGGCTCGGGCGCGGGCGATCTCGCGCCGGCATTCGCGGAGCTCGCGGCGATATTCGCGGCGGCTGTCCGAGCGGCGAAGCTCGCGCCGGCACTCGCGAGTCTCCTGGCGGGTCTCATAGCCCTGCTGCGCGAAGGCCGGCGCGGCGAAGGCGACGGGCATGGCGCAGGCCGCCGTGGCGGCGGCGAGAACGATCTTACGCATGTTACTCTCCTGTGGATCGGGCCCCGAAGCGGCGGGGTCGCAAGGGTCAACGGGCGGCGGGCGCGGCGGTTTCATGAACCGGTCGTTGTGCCGGGTTCAGCTCCCGTCCCGGCGACGATGAACCGCGGGTCGCGCTCAGTGCATTCCGAGGCCGGCTAGGAGACCGAGGAAGACCAGCGCTCCAAGCGATCCCAGCAGCGACACCAGCCCGAGGAACCCGAGAGCGTGGCGGTCCGCGGCGATGTCGCCGACGACCTTGATCCCGGAATAAAGGATTCCGGCGGCCAGCGCCGCTCCCACCAGGAAGACGAAGATCATCGCCCGCGCGCCCGATCGCCCGCTATTGCTTTTCGATCAGAGCGATCTCGGCGCTCTTGACCAGCCAGAAGGTCGCGAAGACGACGAGACCGGCGAGCTCGACCCCGAGCACCGCATAATTGCGCCCGGGCCGGGCCTGCAGATAGTGGAGGGCGAACACTCCGATCGGAACCGCGATCATCGCCGCGCCCAGCGCCGCGTAATAGCGTCTGTAGCGCTTCACCGCCGCGGCGTCGCGCAACTCCCTCAGCGTGTCGCCGGAGCAGAACAGGCAGACGAAGGCGATGGCGAGGAAGAAGACGAGGCCGCCTGTGAAGTGGATCTTGCCGATCAGGCTCCGGCCCTCGACCCGGGCGAAATCCGACGGGAAGAAGGCGACGACGGCGGCGGCGACTCCGGCGATGTTGAGCACCCAATCCTCGAGCTTCCGGTAGCCCTTGTAGAAGAAGAGGAAGGCGCCGGTCGCGAGGAGCACGCCGACGAGGACGTCGCGCGCCGCCCCGCCGCCGGCGGCGCAGCCGTCCCTCGAACAATGATAATAAGCGCTGAGCGAGGGATGGATTCCGGCGCGCGCCCAAAGCACCAGCGGAAAGACGAGGGCGAGGACGGCGAGGCCGCGGCGCAGGTAGAAATAGCTGGCCGAGATGTTCTCGAGAATGGCGGCGCGCCGGACCTCGTCGGGCGCTGCGGCCGGCGCGGGCGCCGCGAGGGCAGCGGACCCGGCCCGGGCCGACGGGTCGGCCTGGCCGGCGGCGGGCGCCCGCTTGCCAAGCGCCGTGCGGACTTCGTTCGGATCCCGGATCATCGCGCCCTCCCCGGCTGCGAATGGTGAGGGCATCATAGCAGGGTTGCGCGCTGCTGGGGACCGGGTCGGTCCGAATTGGAGGAGTTCTTGCGAGGCGGGACGCGGGAGCGCCGCGGGCCGGCTCGATCAGCCTGGACGTGGGCCGGGAAGGGGCTGCGGCGGAGGCTGGCTCGCCCGTCCGCCCGGGCGGGAGCGCCTGCCTCATCTTCGCCGGAATGGGCGGGGAGGCCCCGGTGCCGTCGCCCACGCCTATGTCGAGAGCGTCGCGATGCCCGGCGGGCAGGTCAGCAAGCGGGCGATGGTGGGGGTGAAGATGGGGTTCTGAAGGCGGCGGGGAGAGCAGGATCCGCGAACCCGATAGACCCCCGCGAAGCCGCGCCTCGACTCGACGGGACGGATCGGGCAGACTTCCCGTGCGGCGCCAGGGACGCCGGGAGTCCCAGGGGAGGACGAACTCATGGCCAGGATGTTGGGATTGGGCGCGGGGCTGCTGGCGCTGGCGCTGGGTGGCTGCAACGACGGCGGCGCGAACCGATCGGCCGAGGCGAATCTAGCGACGGAGAATGCGGCCTCGAACGCGGCCGGCAACGCTCCGGACAACGCAACGGGCAACGCGTCGGGCAACTCGGCGGCGACCTCGCTCTGCTTCTTCGGCCCCGATGACGTGAAGGACTGGAAGGCGGTGGAAGGCCCGGACAACACACGCACGGCGGGGATGATCCGGGTGACGGGCAAGGCCAGGGTCGCCGATCCCAAATACAAGGCGAAGCTGACCCGGTTCGACGAGTCCGGCGGAGTGCTCCGCCTGTGGCTGACCCACGCCGAGAATGACGGCGAGGCGTCCGAGGACGGCTGGTACGATCTCACCTACGGCTGGGCCGGCGGCGGCGCCTCGAAGGTCGTCATCCGCTGCGACGAGGACACCAACCTCGCCGAGCTCGACGTCGAGACGATGAAAAGGTAGCGCTGGGGCGTCGCCGGAGTGCCTTCGGGGCCTGGCACGTGACCGGCACCCGGAGTTTTTCCGTCACCCTTTTCGCGGTGGCGATCGGGCCGCTACCGCCCGGCCCGGGACGAGGATCGCTCCCTGATCCGGGCGATGACGCTTTCCGCCGCGGCCCGGGCGCCGTCGCAGCCGCCGGCCATGGCCGCCCGCTCGACCTCGGGGAGCTGGTCATGGATGGCGCGCAAATGGGCGGCCTGCTGGCGGTCGAGCGTCGCGACGTGCTCGTTCCAGCGCTTCATGAACTCTCCGAGCTTCTCCTC
>DASVVX010000132.1:0-4036 GCA_036386295.1 Allosphingosinicella sp. | reverse complement strand
GCAAGATCATCCATGTCGACATGGACGCCTTCTACGCGTCGGTCGAGCAGCGCGACAATCCGGAGCTGCGCGGCAAGCCGCTCGCCGTCGGCGGCGGCGTTCGCGGAGTCGTGGCCGCGGCCAGCTACGAGGCGCGCAAATGGGGCATAAGATCGGCGATGCCCGCGGTGACCGCGAAGCGCCGCTGCCCCGACCTCATCTTCGTCAAGCCGCGCTTCGACGCCTATCGCGCCGTCTCCGAGCAGATCAGGGCGATCTTCCGCGACTATACGCCGCACGTCGAGCCGCTGTCGCTCGACGAGGCCTATCTCGACGTGACCGAGGACCTCAAGGGAATCGGGGTGGCGACCGCGATCGCGGAGGAGATACGCGCCCGGATCAGGGCCGAGACCGGCCTCACCGCCTCGGCCGGGGTCAGCTACAACAAGTTCCTCGCCAAGCTCGCCTCGGACCAGAACAAGCCCGACGGCCTGTGCGTCGTCACCCCGGCGCGCGGCCCCGCCTTCGTCGAGGGCCTGCCGGTCAAGCGCTTCCACGGCGTCGGCCCCAAGACGGCGGAGAAGATGGCGAGGCTCGGGATCGAGACCGGCGCCGATCTCAAGTCGAAGAGCCTCGAATGGCTCGCCGTCAATTTCGGAAGCTCGGCGCGCTACTATCACGACCTCGCCCGCGGCATCTGCCACCGCCAGGTCAAGGCCGACCGTCCTTACAAGTCGGTCAGCGCCGAGGACACCTTTCTCGAGGACATGAGCGATCCCGAGGCCCTGCTCTCCGAGCTCGAGCGGATCGGCCGCCACGTCTGGGCCAGGCGCGTGGTCGGCAAGGGGCTGTCGGGACGCACGGTCAACCTCAAGGTCAAATATGCCGACTTCCAGATCGTGACCCGGGCCCGTTCGCTCGATCGGCCGGTGAGCGGCGAGGCCGAGTTCCTCGAGATCGGGGCGGGCCTCCTGCGGTCCCTGCTGCCACCGGTGAAGAGCGTCCGCCTGCTTGGCCTCGGCCTCTCCGGGCTCGGCGACTCGGCCTGCCGCGAGGACGATCGGGAACCGGCGCTGCCGCTCTAGAGCCGCTCGACCTCCCGCGCCCGGACGACGATCTCGTCCTGCCGGAAGCGGCTTTCCAGCTCGGCCCGATAGCGGCGCCACCACCCCCGGTCGAGCCGGTCCGCCATCACCTCGAAGATGACGATGTTGTCGCGGCTGCGGTCGCCGTCCTCGACCCACAGCCCTTCCGCGGGGCTTCGTGTGAAGGCGGTGACGCCGCCGAAACGCTCGACCAGCTCGTCGCGCACCCTCGAGTGCAGGTCCGCCGCGAAGGGCTGGCCCTCATTGTCGGCCAAAGGGAGCAGAATTTCGATCAGGTGCACGCAGCTCGAACGTGGCAGCGGCGGCGCGGTTCACCGGCCGGCGCGCGTTTGCTCGGCCAACCGCGCAATAACGGTCGATATCAGTATCTTGCGTGACTCGAGCGGGCCTGATTATCCTGGGCTGTCCGTCCTCGCTGGGGGTGCCCGATGAACCTGTCCCGCCGAGCGCTGCTCGCCGCCGCCTGTGCGCTGGTCGCCGCTTGCGGAGGCGGCGGCGGTTCGTCGCCTCCGCCTCCGCCTCCGCCGCCAGCGCCTCCGCCGCCTCCGCCTCCGCCTCCGCCTCCGCCGCCCCCACCGCCGCCCGCGCCCCCGCCGGCCCAGGTGCGCGTTCCGTTCAGCTTCGCGGCCGGGACTGACGGCTTCACCGCCGACTTCGCGGACTATTCGCCCGGCCAGGAGCTCGGTCCGGCCGGAATCCAGTTCGAGTCCGAATTCCGCCGGCTTCCCGCCCCGCTCGACAACCGGTTCGGACTGCTCGTCGCCGGCACCAACCGATCGGACGACCTGTTCATGTTCATCTGGCGCGAGGTGACGGGCCTCGTCCCCGGCCAGCGCTACCGGGTCGCGACCGAAGTCACCATCGCGACCAACGCTCCGGCCGGCTGCGTCGGAGTCGGCGGGCCGCCCGGGGAAGGGGTCGCGATCAAGGCCGGGGCAAGCGCCGTCCGCCCCGCCAAGACCGTCAACGCCGCCAACAACGTCCGAGTCAATTTCGAGAAGGACGCCGGGCCGCTTCCGGTCGGCGGCAACGACGTCTTCACCATCGGCGATTTCGCCGGCGGCGGCGGAACCTGCAACCAGCCCGTCTACGCGCTGAAGACGCTGCAATCCCCGGACAACCGGATTCCCCTCCTCACCGCCGACTCGAGCGGCCGGCTGTGGATCGTGATCGGGACGGATTCAGGCTTCGAGGCCCGAACCGAAATCTACTATCTGGAAGGCGCCGTCACCTTCACCCCGGCGTGATTGCAACAGCTGCCGCTTGCGCCTAGACCGGGGCTTCCCCGGGGGACCCTGCGCACAGGGTTGAGAGGCGTCTCATGCGGACGCGACCCGTCGAACCTGATCCGGCTTACACCGGCGTAGGGAGGGAGCGCGGCCCGCCCGCTCTCCATCCGTCCTTTGGAGAGCGAATATCATGGCCGATGCACCCGCACCCCGCGAAGTCCTCAAGGTTACGACCGGCCCCATCCGCGGCTCCCGCAAGGTCCATGTCGGGCCCCTCGGAGTCGCGATGCGCGAGATCCACCTGGAGCCGGGCTGCGGCGAGCCGCCGCTGCGCGTCTACGATCCCTCCGGCCCCTATACCGACGGCGAAGCCCGAATCGACATCATGGCCGGCCTTCCCGAGCTTCGCCGCGACTGGATCCGCGGCCGCGGCGACGTCGAGGAGGTGCTCCAGCGCGAAGTGAAGCCCGAAGATAACGGCCAGCTCGGGCCCGACCGCAGCGGCGGAGTCGAGTCCTTCCCCAACGTGCGCAAGACCGTTCTCCGCGCGAAGCCGGGCGCGAACGTCTCGCAGATGCACTACGCCCGCCGCGGCATCGTCACCCCGGAGATGGAATATGTGGCCGTGCGCGAGAATCTGGGCCGCGAGCGGCTCGCCGAGGCGCTCGCCCGCGACGGCCAGGATTTCGGAGCCTCGATCCCCGATTACGTCACCCCCGAGTTCGTCCGCGACGAGGTCGCCCGGGGCCGCGCCATCATCCCCTCCAACATCAACCATCCCGAGAGCGAGCCGATGGCGATCGGCCGCAACTTCCTGGTCAAGATCAACGCCAATATCGGCAATTCGGCCGTCGCCTCCGACGTCGCGGCCGAGGTCGACAAGATGGTCTGGTCGATCCGCTGGGGCGCCGACACGGTGATGGACCTGTCCACCGGCCGAAACATCCACGACACCCGCGAATGGATCATCCGCAACTCGCCCGTACCGATCGGCACCGTCCCCATCTACCAGGCGCTGGAGAAGGTCGGCGGAGTCGCCGAGGACCTGACCTGGGAAATCTACCGCGACACGCTCATCGAGCAGGCCGAGCAGGGCGTCGACTATTTCACCATCCACGCGGGGGTACGCCTGCCCTACATCCCGATGACGGCGAAGCGGGTGACGGGCATCGTCAGCCGCGGCGGCTCGATCATGGCCAAATGGTGCCTAAGCCACCACAAGGAGAGCTTCCTCTACGCGAGGTTCGAAGAGATCTGCGAGATCATGAAGGCCTACGACATCGCCTTCTCCCTTGGGGACGGCCTTCGCCCGGGCAGCATCGCGGACGCCAATGACGAGGCCCAGTTCGCCGAGCTCGCCACCCTGGGCGAGCTCACCCGGATCGCCTGGAAGCACGACGTCCAGGTCATGATCGAGGGCCCCGGCCACGTGCCGATGCACAAGATCAAGGCCAATATGGACAAGCAGCTCGAAGCCTGCGGCGAAGCGCCCTTCTACACGCTCGGCCCCCTCACCACCGACATCGCGCCCGGCTACGACCACATCACCAGCGCCATCGGCGCCGCGATGATCGGCTGGTTCGGCACCGCGATGCTCTGCTACGTCACCCCCAAGGAGCATCTCGGCCTCCCCGACCGCGACGACGTCAAGGTCGGAGTCGTCACCTACAAACTAGCCGCCCACGCCGCGGATCTGGCCAAGGGCCACCCGGCGGCGAAGCT
>DASVVX010000131.1:0-25296 GCA_036386295.1 Allosphingosinicella sp. | reverse complement strand
GGTCGTCCCGCCCTCGCCTGCTTCCACATATCCGACGAGATCCTCGAGCAACCGCTCGACGCTCTCCCGCAGCTCCTCGGGCAGGCTGAGATAGGCGCTGATCATCGCGCTGACCTCCTCGCCGAGCAGCTTGCCCTCGCTCCGCCGTCCGGTCAGGACGTAGAGCAGGTCCACCCCCACCGGGTGCAGCCGCGACAGATAGGGCGCGCGGAGCTGACGCCGGTCGTTCTCGTACAGGCTCTGCTTGGGCATGTCGGTGCCGACCAGGTCCGCGAACTCGGCCTGCTTGAAGCCGAGCCGCTTCCGCTCTTCCTGAAGGCGTGCCCCGAAACTCATCGCGATTCGATTAACCGAATTCGATGCTGTTGCCAAAGCGTGTTTCGCATAAGCGCCGCGCGGCGCGGGCCGGCTGGGCTTGGCGCGGGATCCTCCGGCACCCGGCGGCGGCGGGGATTGGGCCGAGACTCGGCCGCGGCCGAAGCCTATCCTAAGCGCCGCTTGGAAGAGGTGAGTCTTGAGCTACGCTTTCCCCTCGGGCTCGCTGGCCGATCCCGCCGGATCGGGCGCGGCGGCGGCGGCGGTGCAATGGCTCGAGGGCACCCTGCTCGGCCCGGTCGCGACGAGCGTGGCGGTGGTCTGCGTCGCCGCGGTCGGGCTGATGATGATGTCGGGCCGGATCGACGCGCGCCGGGCGGCGACCATCGTCCTGGGCTGCTTCATCCTGTTCGGAGCGCCGGGCATCGCGGCGGCGCTCCACGCCCTCGCCGGCGACGAACCGGCCCCGGCCGCGAGCGAGCCCGCCTTCGTCCCGGCCCCCTACGTTCCGCCGCCTCCGCCGACTCCCCCGCCGCCTCCGCCGCGCAACCCCGATCCCTATGCGGGCGCCTCGGTTCCGACGCGTTGAGCCGGAAGCCGGCGCCGGAAACCGGCGCGAATCGGGGGACGGGCCGGCCTCGGCGCGGCCGGCCGGGTCAGCCAGGCGGGCGTTGCCCTTCGACATATCGGGCGAGGTCGGCGAGAAGCCGCTCGACCGACCCGCGAACCTCCTCCGGAAGGCTCAGATAGGTGGCGAGGAAGGCGCTGACGTCCTCGCCGAGCAGGCCGCCCTCGCTGCGCCGACCGGTCAGGACGTAGAGCAGGTCGACTCCGACCGGCTCGAGCCGCGACAGATAGCCGGCGCGAAGCTGGCGGCGGTCGTTCTCGTAGAGGCTCTGCTTGGGAACGTCGCTGCCGACGAGCTGCGCGAACTCGGCCTGCTTGAAGCCGAGCCGCCTGCGTTCCTCCTTGAGCCTGGCGCCGAAACCCATCGGATTCGATTAGCAACCTTCGCTGCCGTTGCCAAACCGTAATTCGCATGCGGCGGCGGCGGGCTCGCGATTCGGCGGGCTCGACGGCCGGTTCAGGCCTCCGGATTGGGCCCCGGCTCCATATATCGGGAAAGGTCGCCGAGCAGCCGCTCGACCGATTCGCGAAGAGCGTCGGGCAGGGCGAGATAGGCGGCGAGGACGGCGCTCGCCTGCTCGCCGAGCAGCCCGCCCTCGCTCCGCCGCCCGGTCAGCACGTAGAGCAGATCCACTCCGATCGGCTCGAGCCGGGCGAGGTAGCCGGCCCGCAGCTGGCGCCGGTCGTTCTCGTAAAGGCTCTGCTTGGGGACGTCGGTTCCGGCCAGCGCGGCGAACTCGGCCTGCCTGAAGCCGAGCCGCCTGCGTTCCTCCTTGAGCCTGGCGCCGAAACTCATCGCTTTCGAGTAGCGCGCCTCGTCCGCGTTGCCAAACCAGAATTCGCTTATGGCATTCGAAAAAGCACGCGCACGGCTTCGAGCGGGAGGCGCGCCGCTCGACCCGCGTCGTCCCAGCGAAGGCCGGGACCCCGGCGGGTGAAGGGCCCGGTGTCCTTCACCCCACGGGGCCCCAGCCTGCGCTGGGGCGGACGTCCTGGGGAAGGGCGATCCGTCTTCCCCGGGGCGGCGCGAAGAAGCGTTCCGCGCCGGCCCTCAGCCCTCCGCGGCTTCCTCCTCGAGCAGCGCATCGAGGCGGCCGCTGCCCTCCAGCTCGGCGAGATCGTCGGAGCCGCCGACGTGGCGGCCGTTGATGAAGATCTGGGGCACGGTGGTCCGGCCCGGCGCCCGCTGGAGCATCTCCTCGCGCTTGCCCGGCGTGGAGTTGAGCTCGAACTCCTCATAGTCGACGCCCTTGGCCTCGAGCAGCGCCTTGGCCCGGGCGCAATAGGGACAGCCGAACTTGGTGTAGATCTCGACTCGGGGCATGGGTGGCTCCTGCAGGTGGACGGCGTGGATATAAGAACCCGGCTCGGCGCGATAGGTTCAAGCGCCGGCCGGGTCGACCGCGACGACCCGGGCCCAGCAGAGCAGCTCGACCGACGAGGCGCCGGCGCGCTTCAGCGCCCGGGCGCAGGCCGAGGCGGTGGCGCCGCTGGTATAGACGTCGTCGACGAGGACGATCCGGCGGCCGGCGAGTCGGGGCCGGGCCTCGGGCGGCACCTTGAAGGCGCCGCGCACGGCGAGCGCGCGCTCGCGCCGGCCGAGGCCCTTCAGCGGCGGCGTCGGGCGGATCCGGCGGATGAGGTCGAGCTCGGCCGGCAGGCCCGATCGCCGGGCCAGCTCCGAGGCGACCAGCGCCGCCTGATTGTAGCCGCGCCTCCAGATCCGCCAGCGATGAAGCGGCACCGGCACGAGCAGCGGCTCGCCCGCCCCGCCGCGGTCGAGATGGCGAAGCATGAAATGGGCGAGAGTCCCGGCAAGGCCGGGCCGGCCGCTGTATTTCAGCCTGAGCGCGACGTGGCGCGAGACCTCGCCATAGGCGACCGCGGCGCGGAGGCGGTCGAAGGGCGGCGGCTCGGCGAGGCAGCGGCCGCATTCCCCCTCGCCCTCGAACTCGAAGGGAAGGCCGCAGCGCCGGCAGCAGGGCTCGCCGAGGAAGGTCAGGCTCCGCCAGCAGTCGAGGCAGAATCGGTGGGGATCGCCGACGATCGCCCCGCAGCCCGGGCAGCGCGGCGGAAGCGCGAAATCGAGCATCCGGGCGAGCGCGAGGCGGGCGGCGGCGGCCGGGGCGGGCATGGCGCCAGTGTGGCTCGGGCGAAGCGCGGGAGCAAGGCGGGCCTCTCTAATTCCTCCCCGCGATTTCGCGGGGAGGGGGACCGTGCGAAGCGCGGTGGAGGGGTTCTCCAGCGTCGAAGGACCCCTCCACCAGGCTTCGCCTGGTCCCCCTCCCCCGCAAAAGCCGGGGGAGGAATTTGGATAGGATGCCGATACGGCTCCAACTCTTCCCGGGATGTTAGGGATATTTAACCGCCTCGCGCGCATAGCGGCGCCCCGAAGGTAAAGGGCGAAACGAAGACGATGCCGGAACGCGTGCTGCTGCTGGGCGACGACCTGCGCGCCTTCCTCGCCGTCGCCCGCTCGCTCGGGCGGCGGGGCGTGGAGGTCCATGCGGCGCCGTCGGACTTCTCCTCCTCGGCGCTGAAGTCGCGCTACATCGCCGCGACCCACCGGCTGCCCCCCCATCCGCTCGACGCCCACGCCTGGGAATCGGCGCTGGCCGGGCTGATCGCCGAGCACGGTTTCCGGAAGGTGGTCCCGACCAGCGACAGCGGCCTGTTCATGCTTCGCGCCCATGCCGGGGCGCTCGGCCGCGAGCGGATCGGAATCGCCAACGAGGAAGCGCTCGAAATCTTCAGCGACAAGGCCAACACCCGCGCCCTCGCCGCCCGGCACGGAATCGCCGTGGCCGAGGGGCTGCTGCTCGACGGCGAGGCCAAGGCCTCGACCCTGGTCGCGGCGCTCGGCCTGCCTCTGGTGCTCAAGCCGCGCGCCTCCTATGCGCTCGGCGACGTCAGGACCAAGCGTTCGGCGAGGGTGGTCCGCGAGGCCGGCGAGCTCGAGGCGCTGCTCCGCTCGGGCGCCTGGGACGGATCCGTGGCGGAGAGCTTCTTCCCGGGCATCGGGGTCGGGGTCTCGGTTCTGGCGCGCGAGGGGCGGGTGCTGTTCGCCTACCAGCACCGGCGCCTGCGCGAGAGCTCCGAGACCGGCGCCAGCACGAGGCGGGTCAGCGAGCGGGTCGATCCGGCCCTTCTCGCCGCGGTCGAGCCGCTCGCCGCGGCGGCGAGGCTCGACGGAGTCGCCATGTTCGAGTTCCGGGTCGACCGCGGCGCCGGCCGCCACATCCTGCTCGAGGTCAATCCGCGCTTCTGGGGTTCGCTGCCGCTGGCCGTCGCCGCCGGGGCGGATTTCCCCGCCTTGTGGTGGGACCTCGCCGTCCTCGGCCGCGAAGGCGCCGGGCGCTATGCCGCCGGAATCGTCAAGGCCGACCTCACCGGCGAGTTCGACCGGGTCGTCGACCGCTTCGAGGCGGCGACCGGGCTGGAGCGCCTGCGCTCGGCCGGAGCGGGTCTCGCCGCCGCGCTCTCGCTGCTGGGGGCTCGCCGAAGCGCCGATTCCTGGGCTGAGGACGATCCCGAGCCGTGGCGCGAGGAAAGGCTCGAGCTTGCCCGGCGGCTTCACGCCGCCCTGCGCAAGCGGCTGCCGGGCCGGAGTCGAAGGCATCGGATCCGCTTCGAGGATTTCGCCCGCCGGGTGGCGGAGCGGGGGCAGGGACGAACGCTGCGGCTGATCGTGGTGGGGAGGGACAATGTCCACCGCAGCGCGTTCGGCGAGCGGCTGCTCCGGCTGCGCCTCGGCGGGCTGCCGGTGACGGTCGCGTCCGCCGGCTACATGCCTCGGCGCGGCGCCCTTCCCTCCCTCGCCACGGTCCGCGCCGCCGCCGAGCTCGGAGTGGACCTTTCCGGCCACAGCTCGAGGGCGTTGTCGCCCGAGGAGCTGGAACAGGCCGACGCCCTCGTCCTGCTCGACGCGGACGCCGAGTGGCGGCTTCGCCAGATGTGCCCGGATTTCACCGCGGAGACGGTGACCCTGGCCGAGCCCGGCTCGTTCGAAAGCATCGCCGCCGCGCTCGAACGGCTGGCGGGCGTGGTCCGGCGCAGCTTCCATCCCCTGCCCCAGCCGCCCGCCGCCGGCGAAGCGGCGCCGGCGCGGCAGGCGGCGTGAGACCCGCGGCGTGACCGAGCCGGCGAGCCCCCGCAACGCGCTCTACCGAAGCGCCCTGCTCGCCGTGGCGATGCAATGGTCGCTGCGCTTCATCGGCCTCATCTCGGTCTTCATCCTCGCCCGGCTGCTGAGCCCGGGGGACTTCGGAATCATGGGCCTCGCCGTCGCGGCCCTCGCCCTGGTCGAGCTGCTCGGAGCGGTCGGGCTGTGGCAGGCGCTGCTGCGGATCAAGGACTGGGACCGCGAGCATCTCGACACCGCGTGGACGATCCAGCTCATCCTGTTCGGAACGATGGGCCTGCTCGCGCTCTGCTCCGCGCCGCTGGTCGCGCGATTCTACGACCAGCCGGCACTGACCGCGGTCCTGGCCGTTCTGTCGCTGCGCTTCCTCGCCCTCGGCCTCGCCAATATCGGAGTCGTCGAGTTCGACCGCAAGCTCGCCTTTGGCCGCGACCTCAGGATGCGGGTCGGCGCCCGCCTCGCCTCGTTCGTCGTCGCCGTCTCCGCCGCTTTCTGGTTCCGCAACTACTGGGCTCTGGTCATCGGCCTCGTCGCCCAGAACAGCTTCTATTCGATCGCCACCTATATCTGCCATCCGTTCCGACCGCGGCTGTCGCTCGCCCGGCGCGCCGAGCTGCTCGGAACCTCGCTTTGGATCTTCGTCCACCAGGTCACCCAGACCGTCCAGATGCAGATCGAGCGGCTGGTGATGGGCCGGTTCACCGGCCCCCACGTCATCGGCCTCTATTCGGTGTCGAAGGACCTGTCCGAGATCTTCACGCAGGAGATCGCCACCGCCCTCAACCGGGTCACCTTCGTCACCGTCGCCAAGTCGGGCGAGCTCAACGAGGCGCCGCTGAGGACCGCCCAGATCCTCGGCGCCTATGCGATGATCGCGGCGCCGATGGGCTTCGGCCTTGCGGCGACGGCGGAAAGCGCCATCCCGCTCCTGCTCGGGTGGGAATGGGTCGCGGCCGCGCCCTACCTCCAGATCGTCGCAATCTATTCGGCCTTCTACGCCGTCTACAAGGTGATCGCCTCGTCGCTTCAGGCGGCCGGCCACGCCCGGCAGGCCGCCTATATGTCGGGCGCGGGCGCCCTTTGCCTGGCGCTCGCCGTCGGCGGCGCCGCCTGGCTGTCGCCGACCGTGATGACGGTCGCGTTCGCCGCCTTCGCCGCCAATCTCCTCGTTCTGGCGAGCGGAATCGCGGTGATGGCGCATTATTCGGGGCAGAACGCCTTCGCGCTCGGCCTTCACGTCTTCCGCCCGTTCGGAGCGGCGGTCGCGATGGCGGCGGCGGTCCGGATCCTCGGCCCCGACAGCGGCAGCGCGATCGTCGATCTCCTCAGCGGAGTGGCGATCGGAGTCGTCGCCTATCCGCTCTTCCTCCTCGGCTTGTGGTGGGCGAGCGGCCGGCCCGCCGGCGGCGAGCGCGAGGCCCTGCTCTTCCTCGGCGAGATCCGACAGCGGCTTTGGCGGCGCCCGGCCGCGGGGGAGGCCTGAGACATGGACCCGATCATCCGGCTGAGCGACTGGCTCTACCTGCTCCTGAACGGCCTCGCCGGCCGCTCGTGGCTGGCCGACACCCTGATCACGCTCCCGCTCGACAACAACCTGGTCAAGGCCGGGCCGATCGGCGCCTGCTTCGTCTACGCCTGGTGGTCCTCGAGCGACGACGCCGAGCGGCGCCGGCGCCGGTCGACGCTGCTCGTCACCATCGCCTCGCTGCTGTTCGTGATGGCGGCGACCAAGACGATCGGCGACCATGTCTTCCAGCCCCGCCCCTTCCTCCACGCCGAGCAGGCCTGGCACCTCGAGGACGGCAAGCTGGTCGAATCCCGCCGCCTCGCCTACCGCGAGCCGCTGGCCGGCCAGGTCCGCCAGCGCACCGAATCGCTGAAGCGCGGCGAGATCGATTCGAACGACCTCGCCTCCTTCCCGAGCGACCATGCGGGCTTCTTCTTCGCCCTGTCGCTCGGCATCTTCCTCGCCTGCCGCCGGGCCGGCGTCGTCGCCCTGGCCTGGACGGCGGCGATCGTCCTGCTGCCGCGAATCGTCACCGGAATGCATTCGCCGCTCGACATCGCCGTCGGCGCCGGGATCGGCGCGGCCGTCCTGCTCGCCATCCAGCTTGTCGCCCGCCGAACCCAGCGCTGGGCGCTCGAGCCGCTCGCCGGCTGGACCGTCCGGCACGAGGCGCTGGCCGCCGCCTTGCTCTTCTTCGTCATCGTCGAATCCGCCGAGACCCTCGTCGACGCGCGCGAGCTCGCCGGCACCGGAGTCGACATCCTCGAATATGTCGCGGGAGCCTGAGCCGATGCGAGCCGCCCTTCCACTCCTCGCCGCTTTCGCCCTCGCCCTCGCGGGCTGCGGCTCCCTCGACCAGCAGGCGATGCTGGTGGCGCTCGAGCCGGGCTGGAACGCCGAGCTGGTCGCCGACGAGCGGGACGGCTTCGGCTCGCCCGACGGCCTGCTCTGGGCGGAGGGCTCGCTCTTCGTCGCCGACGAAGGCGGCTCGGCGCTGCGCTCCTGGCGGCCGGGCAGCCGCCCGGCGACGCTCGCCGATTCGAAGGCGGGCCTCGCCTCGCCCGAGGACGTCGTCCGCGACCCGGCCGGCAATCTCTATTTCACCGACGACACCCGCGGCGGCCTCTGGCGGACCGACCGGCTCGGCAGGACGAGCGCGGTGGTCGAGCCTGGCCGCGGCCTGCCCTCGACCGAGGGGCTGGGCCTGTCGCCGGCGGGCGATCTGGTCGTCGGCGACGCCCCGGGCCACCGGGTGCTCAAGGTGGCTCCCGACGGCCGGGTCACGCAGCTCGTCGCCGGAATCGCCAAGCCCGAGAGCTTCGCCTTCGACGGCGCCGGCAACCTCTACATCGCCGACAATCGCGACAATATCCTCTACCGGCTGACGGCGGACGGCACGCTCCAGCGATTGATTGCGGATCGTGGCGATTTTTCGCCCGAATCGCTGCACTTCGCGGGCGGCTCCTTGTACATAACCGACAGCGATCACGGCACTTTGTTCCGCTACACCCCCGCCGACGGACTCAAGGCGATAGCCCTGTTCCGAGGCACCTTCGGCAACATTCAGGGCGTCGCCGCCGACGACCGCGGCGCCCTCTTCCTCTCGGTGCAGAGCGACCTCAAGGCCCGAAGGGGCTATATCCTCAAGCTTTCCCGGCCGGCCCGCCCCGTCTAACGCGGAGGCGATGAGCCAGGACGCGCCCTTCGACCGCCGGCTTCGGCGCCTCCGCCGCGAGCGCGCCGCCAGACGCTTCCCCGAAGCCGACTATCTGCACCGGCTGATGGCGGACGAGCTGATCGAACGGCTCGACCTCGTCACCCGCGACTTCCGCCGAGCGCTCGATCTCGGCTGCGCCGGCGGCTATTTGACCCGACGCCTGCGCGAGCGCGGCCTCGACGTGGTCGCCTGCGATTCCGGCGCCGCCTTCGCCCGGGCCGCGGGCGGAGTGCAGGCGGACGAGGACCGGCTGCCGTTCGCCGACGGGTCGTTCGATCTCGTCGTCTCGGCCGGGTCGCTGGACAGCGTCAACGACCTTCCCGGCGCGCTTCTGCTGATCCGCCGCGCGCTTCGGCCGGACGGCCTCTTCCTCGGCGCCTTCGCCGGCGCGGGCAGCCTTCCGAGGCTGAAGCGCGCCATGCTCGCGGCCGACTCGGTCGAGGCCGGCGCCGCTCCGCGAATCCATCCGCAGATCGACGTCCGCGCCGCCGGCGACCTGCTCACCCGGGCGGGCTTCGCCCTGCCGGTGGTCGACGCCCAGCCCGTCGACGTCCGCTTCTCCGCTCTGCTCGACCTCGTCCGCGACCTGAGGGCAATGGCCGCGACCAACATCCTCGCGGCGCGATCGCGACGGCCGCTCGGGCGCCACGCCCTCGCCGCCGCGATCGCCGATTTCGAGGACGGCCCGGGCAAGACCACCGAGCGGTTCGAGATCCTCCACCTGCTCGGCTGGGCCCCCTCTCCCGACCAGCCACGGCCCGCGAAGCGCGGCAGCGGCACCGTGTCGCTGGCGGAGGCGCTGAAGGGGCGTTCCTAGACCAGCCGCGCCAGCAGCGGGATCAGCGGCTCGTCGGCCGGCGGCATGGCCAGCGTGGCCATATCGGCCGGGCGCACCCAGGCCAGCTCCGCGGCGTCGAGCGGCCTGGGCTCGCCGCGCCACCGGCGGCACAGATAGAGCAGGAGGAGCATGTGCCGGCCGGCATTGTCGGCGCTCGCGAACGCGGCCGGACTGAGCGCCGCGGGGTCGACCGCGATTCCCAGCTCCTCCGCGAGCTCCCGGGCCAGGGCCGCCTCCGGCCGCTCCCCCGGCTCGACCTTGCCGCCGGGAAATTCCCACAGGCCCGCCATCGCCCGGCCGGGCGGGCGCCGCTGGAGCAGGACCCGGCCCTCGCCGTCGGCGAGCGCCGCCGCCACCACGAGGAGTGTCGGATTTTTTTGCAGATTCGAGGCCAGCGGAAGGACTCCGTTAACGCAAAGCCACCTATCCACGGCGGATGGGCGAGAAGCCGAAGGTGGGAAGGTAAGGCCGATGCGTTTCCTTGCAAAGCTGATCCGCGACACCAAGGCTGCCAGCGCCGTCGAATATGCGCTGATCTGCGCGCTGATCGTTCTGGCGATGATCGCCGGCCTGAACGCCGTCGCCGGCTCGACCATCGCGATGTGGAACGACGTTTCCGATAAAGTCGTCAACACCTCGAACTAACCGGAACGCGATAACCTTTTAGAAACTTCCTTGTCCTAAATCGGAAAGGTCCGCCCACAAGTGGAACAGGGGGCGGGGGAAGTGTGGACTTCCAAAGCTTTGGAACAGGAGACCGGAAAATGAATTTCATTCGCAAAATTCGCAAGAGCGAAAAGGGCGCCACCGCCATCGAGTATGGCCTGATCGCCGCCCTGATCGCCGTCGCCGCGATCGCCGCCATGCAGAACATCGGCTCGAGCCTCGGCACGACCTTCAACACCGTCGCCAACGACATGTCGGCGGCGTAATCGCCTAACAGCGATACGAACAGGAGGCGGCGGAACCCAGGTTCCGCCGCCTCTTTTCGTTCGCGCCTCAGGTGCGGCTTCCGAAGACGACCAGCTTGACCTTCTGGCCCGGCCTGAGCGTAGCTCCCGCGGCGAGCCCGTTGAGAACCCGGAAGCGCTCTTCCTTGAGATCGTCATAGGCCATCCGGGCGGAGAGGCTCGCGATCGAGTCGCGCGGCCCGACCGTGACGACATCGATCAGCCGCGGGCGGATCGCGGCCGCTTCGGCCGCGCCGATCCGGGTCAGCGATCCGACCATCGCCTCGAACGGGCCCAGGCCGCTCCCCGCCGGGGTGAGCATCGCGAAATGGTAGGCGGTATCCGAATCCCAGCGATAGGCGACGATCGTGAGATCGACCTGGCCCGACTGGGTGTTGACCCGCGCCGTCGAATAAGCGGCGGCGAGGCCGTTGACCGTCGTCGCGCGCGGCTCGGCGTAGGCGACGCCCGCATTCTCGCCGACGATCGAGCGGAACGCCTGATCGAGATAGTCGCCGAGATCGCCCCGCAGGGCGCCGCCCGCGAACAGCGCCTGGCCGCCCTGGCCGGCGATGCTGATCGCCTTGGTGCCGTTCTGGATGCCGTATCCCTGGGGCACGACGAAGCGGAGCCTGAGATCGGGATGGGTGAAGGTTCGGCCGTCGATCACGCCTTGCCTCGGGTCGTCGTCGACCATCATCCCGTCGATCTGGGCGAGAAAGGCGTCCCGGTTCCTAAGCCCGCGGCCGGCACGGCCGGTCGCCTGCGCCTTCTGCGCGGCTCGCCTGACCCGGTCGGCGCTCAGCGGGTGGGTGCGCGACCAGCTCGGAACGGCGCGCTCGTCGTTGCGGCCGGACGCCCGCGCCTCGAGCGCCGTGGCGGCGCCGAGCGAAGTCAGCAGGCTCGCCGACGCGGCCGGGTCGTAGCCGGCCGAGGCAAGATAGGAGACGCCGAGATCGTCCGCCTCATATTCCTGACTGCGCGAATAGCTGAGGACCAGGCCCTGGGTCACCTGCCCAGCCAGATTGGCGAGCTGGCTTGAGCCGGTGACGACCCCGAGGCCGACGGCGAGGATCTGGCTGAAGATCGAGGCGCGCTTGCGCTCGCTGCTGTGACGGGCGGCGATATGGCCGGCTTCGTGGCCGAGCACGAAGGCGAGTTCGGCTTCGTCATTGGCGAGGGCGACGAGCTGGCGGGTGGTGTAGAGATAGCCGCCGGGAACCGCGAACGCGTTCATCACCGGCGAGTTCAACGTGGTGACGTGGAAGGCCGTGCCGCCGCCCGCGACGTTGCTCTGCCCGGCGACCCGAGCGCCGACCTGCCGGATGTAGGCGCCGCGCGCTCCAGCCTCCTCGCCGCCGAACTCGGCGACAATCTGGGGGTGCTGCTTCGCCGCGGCGGTGACGCTGCCCTGCGAAAGGGTCCGCGACCGGCCCTGCGCCGCGGCGGGGACGTCGCCGGCGACCGAGGCGAGGATGACGAGCGGTAGGGAGAGGGCGGAAAAGGTCCGGAGCTTCATCGCGGGGGACTCCCGATACAGGACGATACGTCGCCGTAAGGAACCCCGACGGAGCGCTCGAGGTTCCCGGCGAAGGCCTTCGCGAGGTCTAGGTAGTGTGGACTCTAGGGATTCCCTTTTTCGGCGGGGCGTGATTCAAGGCTGCTCTTTGGGAGGCAGTCTTGGGTGTGATGGATCGTTTGGTGCTGAGCGATGCGGCTTGGGAGCGGATCGCGCCGTTGATCATCGGCCGGCCTGACCAGAAGGGGTCGACGGGGCGTGACAACCGCATGTTCGTCGAGGGCGTGCTTTGGATCGTGCGGACCGGCTCGCCCTGGCGCGACCTGCCGGAAGCGTTCGGCGAGTGGAACAGCGTCTTCAGGCGCTTCAGCCGGTGGAGCCGCAAGGGCGTCTGGTGGCGCATCTTCGAGGCGACGTCCGATGACCCGGACTTTGAGTATCTGATCGTCGACTCCACCATCGTTCGGGCTCACCAGCACTCGGCGGGGGCCAAAAAAGGGGGTCTGAAGATCAGGCCATCGGCCGCTCGCGCGGCGGCCTGAGCACCAAGATCCACATGGCCGTCCGGGGGTTGGGATGCCCGGTGCGGTTCGCTCTGACCGCCGGCCACCGCGGCGACGTTCCCCAGGCCGGGCCGCTGATCGAGGGACTGCCCGCAACCGCCGTGATGGCCGACACCGCCTACGATGCCGACCATTTCCGGCAGGCGATCGCCGACAAGGGCGCCCTCGCGGTCATCCCCAGCAACCCCTCACGCGCCACGAAGCACCCGCTCGACAAGCACCTCTACGCCCAGCGCCACCTCGTCGAATGCTGCTTCAGCAAGCTTAAGCAGTTCCGCCGCGTCGCCACCCGCTTCGAAAAAACCGCCCGCAACTACCTCGCCGTCATCACACTCGCCGCCATCGTCCTCTGGCTGCGCTAATGTCCACAGGACCTAGAGCATGATCGCCTTGGGTGATTCGTCATTGCGAGGAGCGAAGCCACGAAGCAATCCAGGCAGGCTTCTGGCGCCGCACTGGATTGCTTCGCTTCGCTCGCAATGACGAGCAGGGTCATTACAAGCCGATCGGGCTCTAGGCGATCGCCAGATACTTCGCTCGGCGGTCGGCGCGGACTTCGGCGGGCGACAGGCCGGCGAGCAAGTCCAGTTCCTCGCCGATCGCCTCGCCGAGGGCGGCGATCGCGTCGGCGGGAGCGCGGTGGGCGCCGCCGACGGGCTCGGGCACGATCCGGTCGATCACTCCGAGCGCCTTCAGGTCCTGCGCGGTCACCCGCATCGCCTCGGCGGCGTCGGCCGCCTTCTCGGCGGTGCGCCACAGGATCGAGGCGCAGCCTTCGGGCGAGATGACGGCGTAGATGCTGTGCTCGAGCATCAGCACCCGGTTGGCGGTGGCGATGGCGATGGCCCCGCCCGACCCCCCTTCCCCGGCTATGGCCGCGACCATCGGCACGCCGAGCCCGAGGCAGGCCTCGGTCGAGCGGGCGATCGCCTCGGCCTGGCCGCGCTCCTCGGCCTGGACTCCCGGAAAGGCGCCGGGCGTGTCGACGAGGGTGACGACGGGGATGGCGAAGCGATCGGCCAGCTCCATCAGCCGGATCGCCTTGCGATAGCCCTCCGGCTTGGCCATTCCGAAATTGTGGGTGAGCCGGCTTGCGGTGTCGTCGCCTTTCTCATGGCCGATCAGCATGACCTTGCGGCCGCCGAGCCGGCCGAGCCCTCCCAGGATCGCCGCGTCCTCGCCGAAATTGCGATCGCCCGCGAGCGGCATGAAATCCTCGATCAGGGCGGCGACGTAGTCCTTGAAATGCGGGCGGTCGGGATGGCGCGCGACCTGGGTCTTCTGCCACGGCGTCAGCCGCCCGTAGGTCTCGCGCAGCATGCGCTCCGACTTGGCCTCGAGGCGGCCGATCTCGGCATCGATATTGAGCTCGGAGCCCTCGGCCGTCTCGCGCAGTTCCTCGATGCGCGAATCCAGCTCGGCGATCGCTTTTTCGAAGTCGAGGAAGGTGGGCATGGGCTGGCGCGGGGTTAAGCGCCGCGCGCCTTTGCGTCAACGCGCTCGCCGTCATCCCGGCGGAAGCCAGACCTCGGATCGCCAAGTCCCGGCGGGTCTCGACGAGGTCCCGGCTTTCGCCGGGATGACGATCACGCTTTTCCGCGCCCCGCGTCGGCGAGCGGATGGCGGCTGTTGACGAGGTCGATCAGGCGCCGGCTGTCGACATGGGTGTAGATCTGGGTGGTGGCGATGTCGGCATGGCCGAGCAGCAGCTGGAGCGCCCGAAGGTCGGCGCCGCCTTCGAGCAGATGGGTGGCGAAGGCATGGCGAAGGACGTGCGGGCTGACCCGCTCCGGCGGCACTCCGGCGGCGGCGGCGAGCTCCTTCAGCAGCTGGTGAAGCCGCACCCGGCTGAGGTGGCTCTTGCCCGACGGGAAAAGCCAGGGGCTGTCGCGCGGGACCATCGAGGCCCATTCGGCGACGGCGGCCCTGGCCCGGTCGGAAATCGGCACCAGCCGCTCCTTCGCCCCCTTCCCCCGCAGGATCAGGAAGGGCTTGTCCGGGTGGACGGCGTGGCGGGGGAGCGAGACCAGCTCGGTCGCGCGCATGCCCGAGCCGTAGAGCAATTCGACCAGGGCCGAGAGGCGCAGCACGGACGCGCCGGGCTCCTCGCCGCGGCGGCGGTCGAGCTCGGCGAACAGGGCGCCGACCGCGTCGTGGCCGAGCACCTTGGGCAGCGGCCGCCCGCCGGCGGGGCGCGGAAGGGCGGCGGACGGATCGTCGGCGCGAAGCCCCTCGTCGTGGAGGAAGCCGTAGAAGCGGCGAAGCGCCGCGGACTTGCGCGCGACGGTGGTCGCCTTGAGCGGGAGCCAGGCTTCGGACAGGCGCTTCAGGGCTTCGGGCGATGCGCTCGAAAGCCGGCCGCCTAGCAGCTCGGAGGCGCCGCGCAGGTCGCGCTCATAGGCGAGGCGGGTGTTGAGGGCGGCGCCGGCCTCCGCCGCGAGCATCTCGAGGAAGGCGGCGATCAGCTGCCCGTCCTCCCCGGCGGCGGTCACAGCCGGGTCATCGCCTCGGCGGCGATCATCCTCGCTTCATATTCCAGCCCGACCTCCCTCAGCGCCTTGACGATATGGTAGAGATGCTCGGGCGGGACTCCGCGCCAGCTTGGCGTCTGCATGCCGACGCCGGCGAGCAGGGCGACTGTGCCCGGCTGGCCGGAGCGCGCGGCGGCGGCGATGAGATTGGCCCAGCGGGTGCGCGGCGCCGGATTGACTCCGTAAGCGGAGGGATCGGGCAGGCGTCCCAGCCCGGCGAGAGCGGCGACCAGCATCCGGCCGCGCTGCCCGTCCGCCGCCCCCGTGAAGGCTTCGACCCGGTTGGCGCTGAGATCGACGACGGCGCGCGGCGCGCCGACGGCGAGGATCGACCAGGCCCGTTCGCCGTCGTCGCCGTCGAGGCCGTCGGCGACGCTCCCCCAGCGGGCGGCGAAGCGATCGTAGCCGGCCGTCATCATCGAGCCGAGCAGCTCGTCGGCGCGGTTGCCGTATTTCTCGGAGGGCGGAATCCGCGCGGCGGCGGCCGCCGTCAGGACGAAGCGCCCGTAGCGGCCGTCCCCCTCCCCCCAAAGCTCGCGCATAGCGTCGATTCGGTCGTCGTTCGTGCCCGCGACATAGGCCTTGCGCAGCCGGTCGCCGACGCTGCCCTCCATCTCGGACGGATCGGTGCCGTCCGCGATCAGGCTGTGCATTTCGACCAGCGAGGCGTTGGAGAAGACTCCGAGCGCCGCCGCGCGCTCGGCGGCGGCCACCCTCTGCTCGAGCGGGACCATCGGCGCCCGCGCCTGCCAGGCCCACACCGCCGGGCCGGCTCGATTCATCAGCTCGGCCGGAATCTCGAGGCCGGTCGCGCTGGCGAGGCCGAAGCGCCAGCTGCTCAATCCGTCCACGCCCTGCCATTCGATGGTGACGGCGCGGCGGGTGTTGGTGCCGGCGCCGATCACCTTTTCAGCAAGCAGCGTATCGATGCCGCCGCCGGTCCGGCGCCGGGCCTGCTCGATCAGCTGGCTGGCGCGCGCCGCGTCCCCCTCCAGCGAAGCGCACATCGCGTCGGCGAGCGGCCAGACCGGCTGGTCGGAGATTTTCCGGCCCGGGCCGACGAGCGGGCACAAGGCGGCGGGATCGGCGGTCGCGAGGGCCACCTGGACGGCGACGGTGAACATGCGCGGCGTGAAGCGGTCGACGTCGACCGCCTGGACCAGCATCCGGGCGCCGTCCGCCTCGCCCATGCGAAGCAGCAGCCAGGCCCGCTCGGCGATCCAGTCGACGTCGTTGACCTCGCGCGGAGCGGCGGCCTCGGACAGAAGCGCCCGGCGCAGAAGGATCGAGGTCCAGCGCGAAGGCAAGGGCGCATTGAGGCGGCCCATCAGGCCGCTGAGGAAGCGGCCGTCGGCACGGCCGAAGGCGTCGAGACCGAGGCCCCAGTTGCCGGGCCTGAGCGGACCGACCGGGTTGGTCGGACGGCGCGAGGCTTCGGGAATCTCGATCGGCGGCGGCAGGTTCTGCTCGGCCAGGGCCTCCAGATCCTCGATCGCGCTGTCCTGCACCGGAAGCGCGCCGGGAGCGACCGGAACGCTCGCCGGGGGCGGCGGCGACGGCGTCGAAGGCGAGGCCGCGTTCCCCGGGTCCGAAGCGGGTTCCTTCGGCGCGGGCGGAGGCGTCTCGCCGAAGCCGGGCGGCAACAGCGATTCCGGGGCCTTCTCGCGCTGGCCCGCCGCCGGGATGGCGAAGGCGAGCGCCGCGCCGCCGGCGAGGAGGAGGAGCCTAGCCCGCAAGGGCTTCATTGGTGACGTCCTGCTCGATCCGCTGGGTGGGAACCTCGGTGTCGCGGGTGCCGAGCCAGATCAGCAGCCCGATGAAGGCGAGAAGGAGGGCGATGAGAAGCTTCGGCAGGAGAGGTTTACGCCGCCGCGGCATTGGGGAGATACGCATGGCCGGCCTTTTGCCCCACGAGCCGCCCCCCTGTATAGCCCCTGCCGCATGGCCGAAGCGCTTCCCCGATCCGAGGTCCCAATCGTCCTGGTCGGGCTGATGGGGGCCGGCAAGTCGACCGTCGGGCGCCGGCTGGCGCGACGGCTCGACCTGCCGTTCGTCGATTCGGACGAGGAGATCGAGCGCGCCGCCGTCCACACCATCCCCGAAATCTTCGACCGCTTCGGCGAGGCGAGCTTCCGCGACGGGGAGCGGCGGGTGCTCAGGCGGCTGATCGAGGGCGGTCCCAAGGTGGTCGCGACCGGGGGCGGCGCCTTCATGGATCCGGAGACCCGGACGCTGATCCTGGAGCGATGCCTCGCCATATGGCTGGACGCCGACATCGGGATACTGGCCGGCCGGGTGGCGAGGCGCGGGCATCGACCTTTGCTCGCCGGCAAGGATGCGGGCGCCCTGCTCCGCGAGCTCGCCGAGGTGCGCAACCCGGTCTATGCCGAGGCGCATCTGCGTGTCGTGAGCGATTCCGGCCCTCACGGCCGGACGGTCGAGCGGATCCTCGAGGCGATGGCGGAGCGGACGAGATGAGGCGGGTCGAGGTCGAGCTCGATGCCCGAAGCTATACGGTGGCGATCGGCCCGGGCCTGCTCGAGCAGGCGGGCCGGCTGCTCGCCCCGCATGGCTGCTCCGGCCGGATCGTCGCCGTGTCGGATTCGAACGTCTGGGCGGCGCAGGGGCCGCGGCTGGCTGGGCTCGACTTCGTTCCGGTCGTGGTGCCGGCGGGCGAGGCCAGCAAGAGCTGGGCGCAGCTCGAGGCGCTTTGCGAGCGGCTGATCGAGCTGGGGGTCGAGCGCAGCGACACGATCCTCGCCTTCGGCGGCGGAATGGTCGGCGACCTCGCCGGCTTCGCCGCCTCGATCCTGAAGCGCGGCTGCCGTTACGTGCAGATGCCGACGACCCTGCTCGCCCAGGTCGATTCGTCGGTCGGCGGCAAGACGGCGATCAACGCCGCGGCGGGCAAGAATCTGATCGGCGCCTTCCACCAGCCGGCGGCGGTGTTCATCGACCCGACGACGCTCGACACCCTGCCCGAGCGGGAAATCCGCGCCGGCTATGCCGAAGTGGTCAAATACGGCCTGATCGGCGATCCCGGCTTCTTCGCCTGGTGCGAGGCGAACGGCGCGAAGCTGGTCGCCGGCGACGCCGAGGCGCGGCTGCACGCGATCGAGACCTGCGTCCGCGCCAAGGCTGCGATCGTCGCCGGCGACGAGCGGGAGACGAGCGGGCGGCGGGCCCTGCTCAACTTCGGCCACACGGCCGGCCACGCCATCGAGTCGGAGACGGGGATGCTGCACGGCGAGGCGGTGGCGATCGGGATGGCGATGGCGTTTCGGCGGTCGGTCGAGAGGGGGCTGTGCCCGGCGGAGGACGCGGAGCGGGCGATCCGCCATCTGGAGTTGGTCGGGCTGCCGACGGCGACGGACGTTCCGGCGGATCGGCTGGAGGCGCGGATGCGCCACGACAAGAAGGGCGGCGCGCGGGTGCTGACCCGGGGGATCGGAAAGGCGTTTCTGGGGACGCTGGACGAGTAGCTCCGTCATTGCGAGCGAAGCGAAGCAATCCAGATCACCGCCTGTCGCAAACTCCCTGCTGGATTGCCCCGTCGCTGCGCTCCTCGCAATGACGGGCTAGCCCGGGTCGCTGGTCTGCTCGGGCTGGACGAACATCGGCTTGGTCCGGGCGCGAAGGTCGCCGGTCTCGAGCTGGGCCTTCAGGCGCTCGCGGTCGCGGGCGCGGTAGAGGTCCTCGGTGCGGTCGATCTCCTCGGTGCCGACTCCGACCTTCTCCATCGCCATCCGGGCCATCCGCACCGCCGAATCGAGCACCTCGCGCACCGCGCCGGCGATCGGCGCGTCCCTGAGCTTCAGAAGCGCGCGGCGGTCGAAGGCCCGGACGAAGATCGACGCGTTGGGAAAGGCCTCGTGAACGCCTTCGAGGAATTCCGGCTCGATCTGGTCGCCGTCGGTGCAGAAAAGGATCAGCTCGGCTTCGGCGGCGCCGGCCTGGCGGAGCAGGTCGAGGCGGGTGCCGTCGCCGTAATAGACCTTGGCGCCGAAGCTTCCGGCGACGTCGATCATCTCGATGTCGGTGTCGACCAGGGTGACGGCGATGCCCTGGGCGATCAGCATCTGGGCGACGGTCTGGCCGAAGCGGCCGTAGCCGACGATGACCGCGTTCGAGCCGTCGGCGACCGGGCCGCCGCGCACCTCCTTGCTGACCGGCTCGGCGCGCAGGCGGGCCGTCGCCATCATCAGGAAGGGGGTGGTCGCCATGGAGAGGGTTACGATCGCTCCGAACAGGCTCGCCCCCTCCGGCGCGACCAGCATCGCCTGCTGGGCCTGGGCGAACAGGACGAAGCCGAACTCGCCGCCCTGGCTGAGCAGAACGCCGAGCGCGAGCGCCGGGCGCCAGGCCATTCTGAACGCCATGGCCAGGCCCATGATCACCGCCGCCTTGATCGCGATCAGCGCCATCGCCATCGCGAAGACGAACAAGGGCCGCTCGGCTATCGCGCCGAGGTCGAGCATCATCCCGACGGCGAGGAAGAAGAGGCCGAGCAGGATCGAGCGGAACGGCTCGACGTCGGCCTGGAGCTCGTGCCGGTAGGGCGAATCGGCGAGCATCACTCCGGCGATGAAGGCGCCGAGCGCCGTCGACAGTCCGAGCAGCTCCATCACCGCGGCGCTGGCGATGACGGTGAACAGGCCGGCGAAGACGAACATCTCGCGCTCGCCGAGATGGCCGATGAGCCTGAACAAAGGGCGCAGCAGGTAACGGCCGGCGAGGATCAGCCCGACGACGGCGCCGAGCGTGTAGAGGCCGAGCAGCCATCCCGGCGGGCCGCCGACGTCGGCCGGGTTGCGCGACATCGCCGCGACGATGGTGATCAGCGGGACGATCGACAGGTCCTGGAAGAGCAGGATCGAGAAGGCCCGCTCGCCGAACGGGGTGCGCAGGCGGCCGGCCGACTGGAGCAGCGGCAGCACCTGGGCGGTCGAGGACAGCGCCAGCGGCAGGCCGAGAGCCAGGGCCGCGGGAAGCGACGAGCGAGTGATCAGCCAGACCAGCGCCGAAGCGGCGATCCCGCACACCGCCACCTGCAGCAGGCCGAATCCGAAAATGTCGTGCCGCATCCGCCACAGCCGGCCGGGATTGAGCTCGAGCCCGACCAGGAAGAGGAGGAGGACGATTCCGATCTCGGCGATCTCCAGCATCGTTTCGCCGCCGTGGACGAGGCCGAGCAATTGCGGGCCGACGAGGGCTCCGGCGACGAGATAGCCCAGCGTCGCGCCGAGCCCGAGGCGTCGGAACAGAAGCACGAAGACGAGCGCGAAGCCGAGCAGGATGACTCCGTCGCCGAGCAGCGACACCGGCGCGTGGACGCCTTCGCTCACGCCCGGGCCCCTTCCGCGCCGGCGAGCGCGGCCGCCTCGGCCGCCGCCTCGAAGGCGAGCAGGATCGAGGCATGGCGGGCCGGAAAGCGGCGGGCCTCGGCGAAGACCGCGAGCCCGGGCCAGGCGCCGGGATCGTCGCGCTCGCCCCGGAGGAAAGCGGCGAGGAGGTCGCGGGCCTCGGCCAGCTCCTCCCGGGTCCGGCCTTCGGCATGCGCGCCCATCAGCGCGGCCGAGGCCTGGCCGAGGGCGCAGGCCTTCACCTCCTGGCCGAGCTCGACCACCCTGCCCTCGCCGTCGAGGACGAGGTCGACGACGACCCGGCTTCCGCACACCGGCGAGCTCTTCTCGGCGCTGGCCTGGGGATGCTGGAGACGCCGGAGATGAGGTATCGCGGCGGCAAGCCGGAGGATGTCGCGATTGTAGAGGGCGGTAGGCACGAGGCGGCTATAAACGGTTTCCCCTCCCTGAATACAGGGAGGGGTTAGGGTGGGTGGCGCGCCGCCCGCAGTGGCCCTTCGAAGACGTACCCACCCCCGGGCCCTCCCTGCGTGCAGGGAGGGGGATCAGGCCCGCCGCCAGGTGGTGCCGCCCGGCCCATCCTCGAGCAAAATCCCCGCGCTCGCCAGATCCGCCCGGATCCGGTCCGCCTCGGCATAGTCGCGCGCCTTCTTGGCTTCGGCCCGGCGGTCGATCCGGAGCTGAATCTCCGCGGCGTCGAGGAAACTGCCCGCTTCCTCGCGAAGGCGGGGATCGACCCGGTCCGGAGCGGGGGCGGCAGCGCCCTGAAACCACTCGACCGGGTCTTCCTGCAGCAGTCCGAGCAGAGCGCCGGCGGTTCGGGTCGCTTCGACGTCACCGGCCCTGGCCAGCTCCGCCAGCCGAGACAGCGCCAGCGGCGTGTTGAGGTCATCGGCCAGCGCCTCGAGAACCGGGCCGGAGTCGCCCCGGCCCTCCCCGCCCGCCGCCGCCATCAGGCTCCGGTAGAGCCGGTCGAGGGTCGCCTTCGACTGGGCGACGAGCTGCGGCGACCATTCGAGCGGCTGGCGGTAATGGGCCGAAAGCAAGGCGAGCCTGAGCGTCTCGCCCTTGTGCCCTTCGTCGAGGAGCTCGCCGACGGTGACGATGTTGCCGAGGCTCTTCGACATCTTCTCGCCTCCCGCCATCGACAGGAAGCCGTTGTGGACCCAGTAGCGGGCGAGCTCGGCGCCGCCATGGGCGCAGCGGCTCTGGGCGAGCTCGTTCTCGTGATGGGGGAAGATGAGGTCGAGGCCGCCGCAATGCAGGTCGATGGTCCGGCCGAGGTGGCGCTCGATCATCGCCGAGCATTCGATATGCCAGCCGGGACGGCCGCGGCCCCAGGGGCTTTCCCAGCCGATGACGCCCTCCGGGGACGGCTTCCAGAGCACGAAGTCAGCAGGGTCCTTCTTGTACGACGCGACCTCGACGCGGGCGCCGGCGATCATCGCCTCGCGGTCGCGGCGGCCGAGGGCGCCGTAGCCGGGGTCGCCCGGCACGTGGAAGAGGACGTGACCGTCCGCCTCATAGGCATGGCCCAGCTCGATCAGGCGCGCGATCATCGCCATCATCTCGGCGATCGTCTCGGTCGCCTTCGGGGCGAGATCGGGCGGGCGGACGCCGAGAGCGCCGGTGTCGGCGAGGTAGAAATCCTCGAAGCGGCGGCTGACGGCCGCCGGCTCCACGCCTTCCGCCCGGGCCGCCTCGATGATCTTGTCGTCGACGTCGGTGACGTTGCGGGCGTAGACCAGGGCGTTCTCGCCATAGGTGTGGCGCAGGAGGCGGGCGAGGACGTCGAAGACCACCGCCGGACGGGCGTTGCCGATATGGGCGCGGCTGTAGACGGTGGGGCCGCACAGGTACATCGTCACCCGCCCCGGGTCACCGGGCACGAAGTCGCGCTTCTCGCGCGCCTTGGTGTCGTGGAGGCGGATCACGACGCGTTGGCCGGCTCGGCTTCCCGGGCGGGCTGGCGGACTCGCGGCTCGGCGGGGGCGCCGCGCCGCCATTCGACGAAATCGATGATCGCCCGGCCGCTGGCGTAGAGCAGCGGATAGGTGCGCGACTGCGACATCCAGGCCGGCCGGACCGCCTGCGCGCCCCAGATCGTGTCGTAGACGAGGTTGGCGCCGAGATAGAGGAGGGTGGCGAGGATGAGGCCTTTGAGGGCCCCGAAGCCGGCGCCGAGCACCCGGTCGATCGGCCCGATCACCGAGCGGCGCACTCCGCCGCCCACCTGGCGGGCGACGAGCTTGCCGGCGAGGAACACGATCCCGAAGACCAGGGCGAAGGCGAGGACGGCCGCCCCGGAGCGGGTTCCGACGGCGCTCTCGAGCGCGTTGGTCGCCGGCGTGTGGAGCAATTTCAGGAAGACGATCGCGACGATCCAGGCGGCGAGGCTGAGCACCTCGCCGACGAACCCCTTCATCGCCCCCCGCACGAGGTTCCAGCCGACGAGCAGGAGGACGATGATGTCGAGCGCGGTCATGCTGCGAGTGCTAACGGAGGTTCGGGCGGGAGGGAAGGCGGTCCTTCGATACGCCGCTTCGACTTCGCTCAGCGGCTACTCAGGATGAGCGGAGGATATTCTCCACCGCTCACCCTGAGTAGGGACTGAGCCTGGCGAAGGCCCGCATCGAAGGACCTTCACCGACCCAGGAGATGATCCACCAGGTCCTTCAGCGTCCGGAAGCCCGACAGGCGCATCCCCCCCTCCCCCTTCACCGAGGCCGGGACCAAAGCGCGCTCGAAGCCGAGCTTCGCCGCTTCCTTGAGGCGCAGCGGTCCGTGCGCGACGGGCCGGAGCTCTCCGGACAGCGCCACCTCGCCGAACGCGACCGCTTCCGGGGGCACCGGCCGCTCGGCCAAGGCCGAGACCAAAGCCGCGGCGACCGCGAGGTCGGCGGCGGGATCGCTGAGCCGGTAGCCGCCGGCGACGTTGAGATAGACTTCGGCGCTGGAGAAGCTGAGGCCGCAGCGCGCTTCGAGGACGGCGAGGATCATCGCGAGCCGGCCCGAATCCCAGCCGACGACGGCCCGGCGAGGGGTGGCCCCGCTGGCGAGGCGGACGGTCAGCGCCTGGATCTCGACCAGGACCGGCCTGGTGCCCTCGAGGGCGGGAAAGACGACGGCGCCCGACACGGCCTCGCCGCGGTGGGTGAGGAACAACGCGCTCGGGTTGCCGACCTGCTCGAGGCCGCCCTCGGCCATCGCGAAGACGCCGATCTCGTCGGTGCCGCCGAAGCGGTTCTTGGTCGCTCGGAGGATCCGGTACTGGTGGCTCCGCTCGCCTTCGAAGGCGAGGACGGTGTCGACCATATGCTCGAGGACGCGCGGGCCGGCGATCGCCCCGTCCTTGGTCACGTGGCCGACCAGGACGAGCGCGGCGCCCGATTCCTTGGCGTAGCGGATCAGCTCGCCGGCCGAGGCGCGGACCTGGCTGACCGTGCCCGGGGCGCCCTCGATCAGGTCAGAATACATCGTCTGGATCGAATCGATGACGAGCAGGGCCGGCGGCGGCCCCTCGCCCAGCGTGGTCAGGACGTCGCGCACCGACGTCGCCGCGGCGAGCTGGACTGGGGCCCCGCCGAGGCCGAGTCGGCGGGCTCGGAGCCGCACCTGGTCCGTCGCCTCCTCGCCCGAGATGTAGGCGACGGGAAGGCCGGCCTTCGCCATCAGGGCGGCGGCCTGGAGCAGCAGCGTCGACTTGCCGATGCCGGGATCGCCGCCGATCAGGGTGGCCGAGCCGGCGACGAGGCCGCCGCCGATGGCGCGGTCGAGCTCGGCGATTCCGGTCGACATGCGGTCGGGCAGCGTCACGTCGCGATCGAGGCCGACGAGCTCGATCGCCCGCCCGCCGCCGCGCAAATTGTGGCGCGCGGAGAAAGGCGTGACCACGGCCCCCGCATCCTCGACGAGGGTATTCCACTCGGTGCAGTCGGGGCACTGGCCCATCCAGCGGTTCTGGACCGAGCCGCAGGCCTGGCAGACATAGCGCTTCTTGGGTTTGGCCATGGCGCGAGGTTAGCGCCTGAAGCGGCGGGACGGAAGGGGAACGTCAATGGCCGTCATGCTGAACTTGTTTCAGCATCCAGTCCTCCGCCTCCCCGGCGCGCGACCAGCTGGACCCTGAAGCAAGTTCAGGGTGACGGAAAGCCATATTCCTCCGCCTTTCCTCGGAACCCCCTCCCCTCCGCCGCATTCACCCCGTGCCAGCAATGGAGAGTGAAGTGTTCATCCAGATCCACGCCGACAATCAGATCGAAAGCGACAACGAGCGCGACAGCCGGCTCGAGGAGCAGATCCGCCAGCGCCTCGCCCGCTTCGAGGACCGGATCACGGACGTCGAGGTCCATGTCTCCGACATCAACGGCCCGCGCGGCGGCAATGCCGACCTTCGATGCTCGATCGAGGCGCGGGTGAACGGAATCGCGCCGGTCGCGGCGATCGACCAGGGCGACACGGTCGACCGGGCGGTGATCGGCGCCGCCAAGAAGGTGGTGCGCGCCCTCGACCACCAGCTCGGCAGGCTCAACGACCGAAGCCGCGGCCGCTGACCGAGTGGGGACAGTCACTATTTTCCTTGCGCGGGTCGGCGAAGCGCGGATGAGGAGCCGAGGAAAATAGTGACTGTCCCCACCGCCTTATGATCCGAGTCGCCAGCTACAACATGAGGAAGGCGATCGGCACCGACCGTCGGCGCCGGCCCGAACGGACGCTCGAGGTCCTTCGCGAGCTCGACGCCGACGTGATCGCGCTTCAGGAGGCGGACCGGCGCTTCGGCTCGCGGGCGAGCGCGATCCCGCTGCACATGATCGAGGAGCATAGCGACTACAAGCCGGTCGCCTTCGACGCGCGCGACGGAAGCCTCGGCTGGCACGGCAACGCGCTTCTGGTCAGGAAGAATGTCGACGTTTTGCGCAAGGAGCTGCTCCACCTCCCCTCGCTCGAGCCGCGCGGCGCGGTGATGGCGGACATCTGCCTCGACGGCGAGGAGCTGCGCGTGGTGGGGATGCATCTCGATTTGTCCGGCCTTTGGCGGCGGCAGCAGGCGCATTACATCCTCCACCATCTCGACACCCGCGAGACGGCGATGCCGGCGGTGCTGATGGGCGACCTCAACGAATGGAGCGCGCGCGGCGGCTGCCTTCGCGATTTCGCCCATCGTCTGAGCTTCGCCCAGTGCGGACGGAGCTTCCACACCCGACGGCCGGTGGTCCAGCTCGACC